>JBAUSV010000230.1:0-7007 GCA_049581885.1 Gammaproteobacteria bacterium
CTCAAGCCCGGATTGTACACGGCTCGGCTGGCGGCGAGTAGGCGGCATTACAGTATTCGAGCCATTTGTAGAGCAGCATATTGGCGCGCCAGTGCCCCGGCAACCGGGCCAGGGGACGGTTTGGATAGGCCCTGGCATTGCCGGCAACGGCCTCGGCAAGGCGGGCATCGTGGTATAGACGCACCCGCAGATCGGGCAATCTCTCGTTTTCAAAACGATGGCTGAGCACGAGATCCAACGTATAGCGCGAGCACGTTTGCACACTCACCACGAGAGGCGGCAGCCCCGGCAGATGCATGGTTTGATGCAACGGCAGCCGGCGGGGATCGCCCACCAGCCGCAAGAGGCGCTGGTAGTTGCTCTCGTAGATACCCATCAGCTGCGCCAGGGTGCGCGGCTGGAGCAAGTCCTTCGGCAATGCAGCAGGTGTAGTGACCATAATTGACACCATAGCACGAGTCCCGAGTCCCGGTTCTAGGGCAATGCCGGATTCAGCCCTCGCTGATACAGGATGGTCGCGGCAATTTCTTCCACGGAAATCGAAGTGGTGTCTATGACCGGGATGCCATTGGCGGCGAGCAGGTCATAGGCGCGGCGGACATCTCGGCGCACACGCGCCGGGTCGGCATACACCGTATCCGGCCGGCGTTCGTTGCGGATGCGGCTCAATTGCGCCGGATCGATGGTAAGCCCATACAGACGATCACGCCAGGGCTGAAGGATTGACGGCAGTGCATCGGTGTCGAGTTCATCTTCAGAGAGCGGATAATTGGCGGCGAAAATTCCGTATTGAAGCGCCATGTAGAGGGAGGTGGGCGTTTTTCCCACGCGCGAGAGACCGACCAGGATCACCTGCGCCTCCCGGTAGCGGTCCGGCTGCAGTCCGTCGTCCGTTGCCAGGCTGAAATTGACGGCATCGATACGGCTCAGATAGCCCGTGCTGCTTCCCATGCCGTGCGCCCGCCCCGCGGCCTGGCTGGAAGCGGTACCCAGTGCCTGCTCCAGGCGTGAAAGAAACGCAGTGAAAAAATCCAGTACCAGCGCCTCGGACGCAGCGACGATTTCACGGATGGGCTCATTAACCAGACTGGAAAAAACAACGGGCGTAATTGCACTGTTCGCCGCCTCGGCATTGATTCGCTCCACCGCTTCGCGGGCCTTCGTCTCGGTAGTCACGAACGGGATGATGACATACCGGAATTCAAGCGATTCGAACTGCGAAAGCAGACTATGCCCCAGGGTTTCCACGGTCACACCGGTGCCGTCGGACACGAGAAACACAGTGCGCTGCGCGCGTGGATCACGTGTATTCGACTCAGTTGGATGAGACATATTTTTCTCGTCGGATGTGGGGGTTATCGAACCCCGTGGCTTTCAGATGCGCCACAGCTTCATCGATCATGTTCGGATTGCCGCAGAGGTAAACAATGTCGTGCTCGGGATCGAGCGACAATTGGGCGAGATGCTGTTGCACGTAGCCGTACTGCGCGGCATGCGGGTCACGGCTGAACGAAGGTGAAAAATCGAAATCCGCCTGCTCTTCGGCAAAACGTTCAAAATCGGCTCCAAACAGCAATTCATCCGAGTTGCGCACACCGAGCAGGAGTTGGGCCGAACAGCCCGGCTCTGCAAGGCGCCCTGCAAGTTCCGGCAGCATAGCCCGGTACGGCGAAACGCCGGTTCCCGTCGCCACCAGCACATAGCGCACCGGTGGATCATCGCGCAACACGAAGCGCCCGAAAGGCCCGGTCGCCTCGATGCGTGCCCCCGGGCGCAGGTTCGAGAGCACACTTGTCGCCCGACCATCCTCCACCTTGGTTACTGCAATATCGATCTCTTGCGCGCTGCCCACCTGCACCGCCGGGGTCGCAATGGAATAGCTGCGTCGCAGCACCATGTCTTCCCATGGCAAATGCAGAGTAATGAACTGCCCCGGGGTATACTCGAAGCTAGCCCCATGCTCTCGGGCCAGGGAAAATTTCATGACTCTCGGCGTGATGAATTCGCGTGAAGTCAGAATCAGGTCGAATTTCTGGTGACTCATGCAGTTGTACTTAAATCGATGAGCGTTGTCGGCAAGCTATTTTCGCACAGGCCCTCCGGCGCAGGATCGAACGTCTTTGCTATCGCTGCCGTTTGCGCGGGGACTATTCTTGCCGCCATCAGCATCGCCTGGATCGACCGTCCGTTGGCGCGAGCCGTTGCCCGTTGGCTGCCGCCGGGCCGGAGCATACCAGCCGTTCCCGATCTGCTCATGCCCTTCGTGGCAATCGTCTCCATCTCCATGCTGGTGGTTTGGGTCTGGACCTGGTCGCGCGGACGAAACAACAGCCGCATTGGCCATCTCGCGCCGCTGCTGACCCTGGGGATCCCCCTCTCCTTCGGACTCAAGGCACTGACCAAATGGGTGTATGGACGCACGGAAACCCGCATGTTTCTAAGTACTTACCATTCCTGCGATTTTTGCCATTGGTTCGACGGTTACGGGCCGTATACGGGGTTCCCTTCGGGGCACATGCTCGTGCTGACTACACTCCTGGTGCTGATCGTCGCGATTTATCCGAAACTGCGCTACTACTCGGTGGCCATTCTGCTTGTACTGGCACTCGCCCTGATCCTCACCTCCTACCACTTTCTCGGCGACATACTGGGCGGCTGGGTTTTCGGCTACCTGCTCGCGCTGATCATCCTGAAGACAGATTCCGCACTGCGTTCGGTAGCAGCGCGGAGAACACCTGCCTGAGCCGTACACCAGTCGCGGTGAACGGCGGCACACCGGCCGCTTGCGCCGGATCCAGGTTCGGATCCATGTACGCGGCCCAGCTCATCTCGATCTGTAACGCCTCGACGCCTTCCTGCGCCCCGCCACTGGCGGTAATCCAGCCGCCCTTGTAAGGGTTGTTGCGCGCCACGGAAAAACCTTTCTGGACATATGCGGCCTCGGCCTCGCCGGTCAGCCACAGCGCGCAACTGGCGCCGTCACGATCCCCGAGCATGATCTCGTGCGTAAGCGGGCCACTCACCCGGTTGGCCGCCGGCGTGACGCTGTGCAGATCGAGCTGAATCACCCGGCCCTTTTCACTCCGGAGTTGAAGCAGTTCACGCCGTGCCGAATGATAAGGATCGTAGATGTCCCGACGGGCAGCAGCGATCTCGTCGTCGGTGGGCGGAGCGACAAAGACCGGATCACCATCGAAACTTTCGAGCGGCACCAAACCCGTCTCGAACCGCCCCGGATAAAGCACTTCGCCCGCGGGCGGGCGATTGAGGTCAATTACGAAACGGCTCACTGTCGCCGCGATGACCGTTACACCCAGTGCCGGCAGAAAATCGAACAACAGAGGCACATGCCAGTCGGTCATGGGCAACGCCCGCATGGCATCGCTCGCCAGCCGCTCGGCATACCCCGGCGGCAACCACGTACCCGCGTGAGGAATGCTGACGACGACCGGCAGGGCTGGCGCTTCGGGTTCACGAATGACAAACGGCTCCATCACTTCTCCAACAATTTTTTTACCACCGCATCATAGCGGGTCGCCACGGGCGCTCGGTCCGTCCACTCGCCACGCTCGACCCGGCGTTTACCGCCCATGTACACCGCGCCGATATCGCTCCGGCTGCCGCCGATAACGAGCGCGTCCAGCCAGCTTTCCGGCGTATGCCCGAGCAGCGGCGCGGCGTCCGGTTCCAGCACCACAAAGTCGGCGGCCTGCCCGGGCGCGATGGTGCCCACGGGCAATTCCAGCGCCTGCGCGCCGCCCGCACAGACACGCTGCCACAGCGGTTCACCGAGGCCGTCGGCATCAGAAAGCCGGGCGCGCGAATGATCATTCAAACGCTGACCGTATTCCAGCCAGCGCAGTTCCTCGACAGCATCAATGCGAGCATTGGAATCGGAACCGACGGCCACGTTGCCGCCGTCCGCCAGGTATTGCGCTCCCGGGAACAACCCGTCGCCAAGATAGGCTTCGGTGAGCGGACAAACAACGACCGTGGCACCACTTGCCGCCACGGCCTCCAGTTCTGCCCGGCTCGCATGCGTGGCATGGATCAGCGACCAATGCCGATCCACGTTTGCCGCTTCGAGCAGCGCGGCAATGGGTGTTTTACCCATGGCGGTCAGACAATCCTCGACTTCGCGGTGCTGCTCGGCAATGTGGACATGCACCGGGATCTCTCGGCCAAGCACAGAGCGTACTGCCCCCAGCGTATCCGCAAAGGTCTCCGGCGCCACCGCACGCAACGAATGAAACGCCAATCCCGGATCGTGGGCGCGCAGGGCGTCGAGCAAACCCAGAAAATCGTCGAGACGTTCGTGTACGAACCGCGCCTGAGCCGCGCCCGGTGCCTGCCCGAAACCGCCACGCTGATAGAGTACCGGCAACAGGCGTAAACGAATGCCGGTATCGTGGGCCGCGCGAACGACGGCCTCCGCCAGTTCGGGACCACGCGCACCGTCCACGCCGTGATGCAGGTAATGGAATTCGGCTACCGAAGTAAAACCGCCCGCCAGCATTTCGCCATAGGCCTGGCGCGCAATCGCATACAGCGTCTCGGCATCGACCCGCGCCGCCAATCCGTACATCGCCTCGCGCCAGCTCCAGAACGAATCACCCCCGTGGCAAGCCTCACCGCGTCCCGACAACGCACGCTGAAAGACGTGACTGTGCGCATTCGGCACACCCGGCACGGCCAGCGTGCCATCCCACGGGCCGGTGGAGGGTTCCAGTGCGCGAATCAGGCCGCCGGTATCGACGACGACCGCGCGATCCCGCACCCAACCCGTGGGCGTGAGCAGATGGCGAAAGTGCAGGCGGGTTTCGCTCGGCATGACGGTTAAACTGTACGCTTGTTTCTATTCTTTCACGGTTCGGCCACGTGTACGACCTTCTCGTCCACAATGCGCGCGTCCTTCCCGATCTCGGGGGGGGGGAAGCGGACGTTATATCGAGTTTCGCCGTCACCTGCGGACGCATCAGCGAACTCGGCGTCGCGGCCAACGCGCCGGCCCGGGAAAGACTGGATGCGGGAGGCGCACTGATTCTGCCCGGCTTCGTCGACTGTCACACCCACCTGTGCTATGCCGGCAACCGCATGGACGAACACTCAGCGCGCCTGGCTGGAGCGAGCTATGCCGAGATCGCCGCGCGCGGCGGCGGCATCCGCTCGACCGTAGCCGCCGTGGCCGCTGCCAGTGAAGACGAGCTGATGGCGCAAAGCCTGCCGCGCCTCCGGGCGCTGGCCCGCGAAGGCGTGACCACCGTCGAAATCAAGAGCGGCTACGGCCTCACGCTGGAGAACGAGCTGAAACAACTGCGCGCCATACGCCGCCTGGGCGAACATGGCGGCATCCGAGTAACGCCCACATTTCTGGCTCTGCACGCGCTGCCCGAAGGCATCGGACGTGAACAGTATGTGCGCCAGGTTATCGAAGAAACGCTACCCGCCGTTGCCGAGGGAAAACTCGCTGAATGCGTGGATGTATTCTGCGAACACATCGCCTTCAGCGTCGAAGACATGCTGGCGGTCTTCGCGCGTGCACGCGAACTGGGGCTCGCCTGCCGTGCGCATACAGACCAGTTGCGCAACCTCGGCGGCACGCGCGCGGCGGCCGTATTCGGCGTGCGCTCCTGTGATCACCTGGAACACACCAGTTCCGAAGACATCACCGCCATGGCCGAAAACGGCACCGTGGCAGTGTTGCTTCCCGGCGCCTACTACTGTTTACGCGAATCCCAGCCGCCGCCGGTCGCTGCACTGCGCCAGGCAGGCATCCCCATGGCTCTCGCCACCGACCTCAACCCCGGCACCTCTCCTGTCGCCAGCCCGCTGGCGATCATGCACCTGGCGTGTACACTCTTTCGATTGCATGCTGATGAAGCGCTCGCCGGATTCACCCACCACGGCGCCGCCGCACTGGGACGCCATGACGTCGGCACGCTCAAGCCGGGCGCGCATGCCGACTTCACGCTGTGGGACGTACCCGGTCCCGAATTCTTCGCTTACCAACTGGGCGGCATCCAGCCGCGTGGCCGCTATATTGAAGGAGCCTTGCATGATGTTTGAACTGGATGGGCACTCTCTGAGCCTCGCCCTGCTCGCAGACGAAACGCCCTCCACCCCGCCCGCACTGTCTTCCGACGCCCGCGCGGCCATGCAACAATCCGCCGCCATCGTCGGCGAGGTACTAACCCACGGTAAAGCCGTATACGGCATCAACACCGGGTTCGGTGCGCTGGCCGGCAAGCGCATTGCCGATGCCGATCTGTCCGCCCTGCAGTACAACCTCGTGCGCAGCCATGCCGCCGGTGTGGGCACGCCGCTGCCGAATGCCGTGGTGCGTCGCATCATGCTCCTCAAGGCCAACTCGCTCGCGAGCGGTGCGTCGGGCATCAGTCCGACATTGGTGGATGCCCTGCTGGCGCTGCTGGCCACCGATGTCGTGCCGGTGATTCCCGAACGCGGTTCGGTCGGCGCAAGCGGTGATCTGGCCCCACTTGCGCATCTCGCGCTGGCGCTCATCGGCGAAGGCGAAGCCCGCCACAATGGTACGCTCCTTAGTGGCAAGGACGTGACCTCAGCGGCCGGCATCGAACCGCTGGTACTCGGGCCCAAGGACGGCCTGGCATTGCTGAACGGTACCCAGGTATCGGCAGCGCTCGCCATCGAGGGCCTGCTCGCGGGCGAACGCCTGCTGCGCAGCGCCGTGGTCAGCGGTGCCCTGTCGGTCGAGGCTCTGGCGGGCTCGCACGCCCCCTTCGACGAACGCATCCACGCGGCCCGCAACCAGCAGGGCCAGGCCGCTGTGGCCGATGCCTTCCGTGCCCTGCTCACGGAAAGTCCCATCTGGCGCTCGCACCAGGACAAGGACTGTCACCGCGTGCAGGACCCCTACTCCTTGCGCTGCCAGCCGCAGGTGCTCGGCGCGATCTGGGACACGCTCGCCCATGCCGCGCGGGTGCTCGAACGCGAGGCCAATGCCGCTACCGACACCCCGCTGGTGTTTT
>JBAUSV010000231.1:0-5953 GCA_049581885.1 Gammaproteobacteria bacterium
GCTTTGCAAAGCCACGCACGGCGGTTTATCATTAATAGGTTAACCCGACGATCAAGGACGATCATGCGTACGTTACGCGCCGGGACGCGGCGCTCCCGATGAGCACCCCGCTAAGGACGGACGGCACCACCGACGACTGGAACGCCTACTGGCAGAATCGGCCGGCGGATTCCGTTCACATGCAGGACGGGCCCCAGAACGAACCCCTCGCACGCTTCTGGTCGCAACTCTTCGATCAGTCCTGCGCCTCTGCCCCCTGCCCGCCGAAGGTGCTCGACATCGGCTGCGGCGCGGGCGCCGTCTCGCGCCCGGCGCTTCTGTCCACGCACAGGCACTGGCCGGGCAGCCAACCGAGGGTTTGCGGACTCGACCGTTCCCCGGCCGCCGTCGCCGAACTCCGGAGGCTGTCCCCGGAAGTCGCCGGCGCCGTAGCCAACGCGGACCGCATGCCGTTTGCCGACCATTCCTTTGACATCGTCACCAGCCAGTTCGGCATCGAATACGCCGGAGCGCAGGCACCCACCGAAGCAGCCCGCGTGCTGCGTCCGGGCGGCCTGCTGGCCATGACCCTGCACGTGCGCGGCGGGGGCATCTATGCCGAGTGCGACGCCAACCGCAAGGCAATCACCTGCGTGCGCGATTGCAGGCTGCTCGCCGCCTTCCGCGAGGTGGTCGAAGTGGCACCGCTGGCAGCGCGGCACCCCGATGCTAAAGCGCTGCTCCATGCCGCGGCCAGGAAATTCGCCGCAGCTGTAGAAAGCACCGTGCAAATCCTGCGCCGCTTCGGCAGGAATGTGGCAAGCGGCCTGGTCTTTCGCCTGTATGCCGACACCCGGCGGATGTATCACAGGCTGTTCGCCTATGCGCCGCACGAGGTGATCGCCTGGACCGAATCCATGTCGAGGCAACTCGACGATTACCTGCGGCGCATGGCCTCCATGCTGCAGTCGGCTCTCGACCCGGTACAACTGGGCGAGTGGGGGAAGCGGCTGCAGGCACTCGGCCTGCGAATGCAATTACAGGACCAGCTGGGCGTCGGCCACCCGGTGACGCCCGTCGCCTGGGTGCTCACCGCAATCAAGCCCGGCCCCTAGGACATCCCTGCCTCCGCTGGCGACTCCCTTCCCGGCAAGGCCCTGCCGCCCGGAAAGCGTTACCGCGTGTAATACCAGACGCCGGACGCGTCCACTTCCCGCGCGGCCTCGCCGGCCAGCCAGAGGCGGTTCAGATGCGCGAGCGTCTCGCCCAGCGCGAAGGGCACGCTCGAAGGCTTCAACTCGCGGGAGAATAGTTCCGGCAAGGCCGTGCGCGCGGTGCAACTGCCGTGCCGGTGCAGCAGGTCGTGCAATTCATCCAGGCGCGCTGCGTGATGTTCGGCCAGCCCGTCCAGCCGCTCGTGCAGCCCACGGAAGGCCAGCCCGTGGGCAGGCAATACAAGCGTGTCGCCCGGCAGCGCGCGCAGGCGCTCGAGCGCAGCGAGGTAATCGCCTAGGGGATCGGCGTCGGGCGCATCGGGCCATACCGAGATGTTGGGCGTAATCCGCGGCAGGACCACATCGCCGGCGGCGAGCACGGGGTTATCCGCACGGAACAATAAGGCATGCGCGGGCGAATGACCGCTCGCGAAACTCGCGTTCCAACCACGGGCGAAGGGCAGCGGTCCGGGTTCCATGACCGATATCGACGATGGCAACTCGGGGACGCTGCGACGATAGCCGTTTCCGCGCCTGGCCGGTGCGTAAGCGCCCTGCATTCCATTGTCCGCGAAAAACCGGGCGATTGACGCGTCGATCCGATCTCCGCTCAGCTCGTGCAGGGCTCGCGCCTTGTCCCACTCCGGTCCAGAGATGTGGACTTCCGTACCCCCCGCGGCGAGACCGGCGGCCTGGCCGATGTGATCGGGGTGAAAGTGCGTCACCACGGCCCGGCGGGGGCGGCGACAAGCATCGCGCCACAGCACTGTGGTTTGTTCCTCTGCAAATCCGGTATCGACGAGAAACGGTTCTCCTTCGTCGCCCTCGAGCCGATAGACATTGATATGCCCCGGCGGGAACGGCAGCGGCAGGCGCAGCCATTCGACGCCCGGCGCCAGCGTACGGCTCTCGCCGAATCCGGGCGCCGGCTCCAGGTAATCGAGGCGCCCGCTCACGAGGCGGACTCGGGCGGCAGCGTTTTGCCGGGATTGAGGATGCCCTGCGGATCGAACACGCGCTTGACGCCGTGCATCAGACGCAGCACTTCAGGGGCCAGTTCCATCGCCACGTAGTCGCGCTTGGCGGTCCCCACACCATGTTCACCGGATAGCGTGCCGCCCAGCTCAAGCACGGTCTTGAACACGCGCGGCAACGCGTCTTCCGCCGCTTCGCGTTCGCGCGCATCATCTGGGTCGAACAACAGGTTGACATGCAGGTTGCCGTTGCCGGCATGGCCGAAATTCACGATCGGAATATCCGCTTCGCGGGCCAGTGCTTGCAAGCGCTCGACCAGTTCGGGAATACGCGAGACGGGAACCACAACGTCCTCGTTGATCTTGCCCGCGCGCAATGTGCGCAGGGACGGCGATAGCGCCTTGCGCGCCTGCCACAGGGCCGCTGCTTCGTCAGCTTTTTCGGTGGATTCGATTTCGACGAAGCCTTCGCCTTTTGCGGCCGCGCTGACAGATTCGACCGCGGTTTCTAGTCCCGCGCCGGAACCCTCGACCTCCATCAACAACAAGGAAGCACACTCGGCGGGCACCTCGACGCCGCGCTTGCGTATCAACTCAACGGCACTGTCGTCCATGAATTCCAGCACCCACGGCAACTCAGGCTGCGCCATGACACGCGCCACCGCTGCCGCTGCCGCATCCACACTGGAATACGCTGCACGCAACGTCGCTACCGCCTTCGGCACCGGCCACAGCTTGAGCGTGGCACGTGTAATAAGCGCCAGCGTGCCTTCCGAACCGAGCAACAGGCGCGTGAAATCGTAGCCCACCACGCCCTTGGTGGTATGCGTGCCTACATGGATGATTTCGCCCACACCAGTGACGGCGGTGAGGCCCAGAATGTTCTCACGCGGCGTGCCGTACTTCACCGCATGCGGGCCACCGGCATTACAGGCCAGGTTGCCGCCCAGTGTGGAATAGGCCGCCGAGGTCGGATCGGGTGGCCAGAAAAAACCGGCCTTGCGCGCCACCGTCTGGATGTCCGCATTGGTCGCGCCGGCTTCGGCCTCAACGTAGCGATTTGCGCGGTCAACGGGCTCGATCCGCCGCATGCGCTCGAAAGACACGATCAATGCTTCGTTCTCGGGCACGGTCGCGCCCACGGTGTTGCTGCCCTGCCCGCGTGCAATCAACGGCCAGCGAGCATCGGCACAGGCGCGAACGATAGCAGCGACTTCGTCGTCGGTTTGGGGAAAGGCCACGCCACCCGCCACGCCGCGCTGACGACTGTTGTCGTAAGCATACACTGCGCAATCGGCGGGGTCGGTATGCAAGCGTTGTTCGCCAAGTACCTCACGCAAGCGTCGTTCGAGTTCGACGGGCAGGCTCATTGCGGATACAGTTGCTCGTCCACCAGATCGCACAGACAATGCAGCAGCACGATGTGTACTTCCTGGATATGCGCCGTGCGCTCGGCTGGCACTCGGAGTTCCATGTCACCGTCTCGCAACAGTCCGGCAATAGCGCCGCCGTCCCGTCCGGTGAGGGCTAGCACCCAGGCATCGGCCTTGTGCGCAGCCTTGATCGCAGCACACACGTTGCGCGAACCACCGCTGGTGGAAATACCGACCAACGCATCGCCGGGCCGCGCCAGTGCCTCGACCTGCTTGGAGAATACCTGATCGAAACTGTAGTCGTTGCCGATGGCGGTCAGTGCCGAGGTGTCGGTGGTGAGCGCAATCGCAGCCAGCGGCGGACGCTCGCGCTCGAAGCGATTTGTGAACTCGGCGGCAAAATGCTGTGCGTCGGAAGCAGAACCGCCGTTGCCGCAAACCAGGATGCGGCCGCCCGCTTCGAGCGTCGCGGCCAGGCGCCGGGCCGCCTCCGCCACAGGGGCGGACAACGCATCGCGCGCCCGTGTCTGCGTCGCTATAGTGTTCTCGAAGTGCACACGCACTCTGTCTTCGTTTTTCATGCCGTTCCCTCGAAAGCGTTCGGAATCCACTCGATCTCGCCCGCGCCGGAAATCGCCACCACATCAGCACGCAAGGTGCGCGAACCCACGTGCGGATGGCGCGCAATATAAACGCCGATCGCACGCTGCAAGCGTGCCCGCTTGGCGGCCGTGACGCTAGCCGCCGCACCGCCGTAATCGGAGCGCGCGCGATAACGCACCTCCACGAACACCAGCGTCGCGCCGTCTTCCATGATCAGATCGATTTCCCCGAAACGCGAACGCACGTTGCGCTCCAGCAATTTCAGGCCGCGTGCGGCGAGCCATTCTGCAGCCTTGCTCTCGGCCTGGGCGCCACGCTCGCCACGGTTCACGGGGCCGTGGCCGCAATCGGCGCCAACACGCCATTGCGGTAACGCGCCGGGTCCGCGCGGCGCTGAATGACCTGATTCGCCCCCATGCTGAGCACGCCGGTGACACCGCGCACGGGGTGCGCCAGGGGATGCTCGGCATACGCGAGCAGAGGCAGCAAGCGCCAGGCGTCGTAGCCCAGCCCGTACAACGGAGCAAACTGCCCCCAGTCCTGCGAATACAATTTGGCCAATTGATTCCTGATCGTGGCCACGGCACCCGTATCGGCCAGGAACCAGGGCATCACAGGGAAATGCACACCGTCGAGATTGGATGCGCTGGCGCCTGGTTGGTAGATGTTGGATATGGAGTAGATGGGCAGACCCAAACCGTGGTAATAAGCGATCTGCGAGGGAATCAACTGTGCAGTACCGTAAGAAGCGGCGAAGAAAACGAACTGGATGTCCTGGCGGCGGTGCGGTGAAAAGCCTAGAGGCTGCCCGAGCACGGCGGACAGGCGCTGTTCGCGCTGCGTGCTCGCATCCAGACCGAAAGCAGCGGACAACGCGGCGCCGAAATGCTCGGACTGGGGACGGAATGTCGCGCTCGCCAGCACCCGCCCGCCGAGCAGCGTCAGGCTGCGGGTGAACGCGGCGGCGATGCCGGCACCCCAGTCATTGTCGGGCACCAGCACCACGGCCCGGCTCAGCCCCTGCGCCACGGCCTGTTCGGCACTGGTACGGGCTTCCTGCTCGGGACTCAGGCCAAACTGGAAAAACGCTGCGGGCGACGTACCCTGACCCGGCAAATAGTTCAGCGCCAATTCCGGTATGCTACCCGCAGCCGAGGCGGCGCCTTGGGCGCCAGGTACCGTAAGCGGCCCGAGCACGAAATCCGCGCCTGCCGCCGTAGCCTTCGCGAGCGCCTTGCGCGCACCGGTCGCGCTGCCGTCGGTGTCGTAGATTCGAAGCGCTGGCTGCGAACTCTGTACCCGGTAATAGGCAGCAAGAATTCCGGCCTCCACGGCCTGCGCCTGAGTTGCATTGGGACCGGTCAGCGGCAGCAGCAAAGCAACCTGTCCGGGGTAACTCAGGCGCGCCTTTTCCTCGGCCACGATCTCGGCGACCAGCCCCTGATCCGCCGGATGCTCCGGATACGCGCTACGCCAACCGGCAAGCTTGGAAGCAAACTGCCTGGGCTGCTCCCACGCCGTGCGCCAGATCTGGGCGAGTGCGATCCAGCCCTGCGCCACGGGCGAGAGCCCCGCCGCGCTAGGCAGTTCGCTGGTGCCGATCATAAGCCCCCACAGCAATTCGTCATTGGACAATGCCTGCTGTGGTTGATCCGCGAGCAATCGTCCACGTTCCACCAGCGCCTTCAAACCCGCACCCGGCTGGTCGGCATCAAAATAGGCCCGGCCGGCAAGTTCGAGCAGGCGGCCCTGCGCCGCTTCACCGGGAGCCGACGGCGCGGCCGCCAGCGCGGCAAGCGCGGGCTGGGGA
>JBAUSV010000232.1:0-6215 GCA_049581885.1 Gammaproteobacteria bacterium
CCATGAGCGTGACCTGCCAGCCGCTCCGGGCCAGCAGCAGCGCCTCCAGCGGGCCCGCCAACCCGGCGCCGACCAGGGTGATGCGTTTCTCAATCGGCATCGTAGAGCGCCTCGCGCAACGCGGTCACGGCTCGTGCGCAATCGGCGTGCGTGTTGTACAGCGGCACCGGCGCGAAACGGATGATCCCGGGCTCGCGCCAGTCGGCGATCACGCCGGAGGCCGTCAGTTCATTGAAGAGCGCGCGGGCGGTATCGCGTTCGCGCAGCACGCGGATGGAAAGCTGGCAACCGCGTTCCGCGGGAGCCTCCGGGGTCAGGATCTCGATGGCGTCGCCGAGCTCCACTGCCAACGCATCGTAGAGCGTGCCGGTCAATGACTCGGCGCGCTGGCGCAATGCGGACATGCCCGCCTCGTCGAAGATACGCAGCGAGGCCAACAGCGGCGCCAGCGCGAACACCGGTGGATTCGACAACTGCCATGCCTCCACGCTCGGGATCGGGACGAAGTCCGGTGCCATGGCGAAACGTTCCGCCTTGTCGTGTCCCCACCAGCCGGTGAAGCGCGGGCCTGAAAACTCGCGGGCATGGCGTTCGTGCACGAAACAGCCTCCCGGCGCCCCGGGGCCGCCGTTGAGGTACTTGTAGCTGCACCATACGGCGAAATCCGCCTCCGAGTCGTGCAGTTCGAGTGCGAGATTGCCCACGGCATGCGCGAGGTCGAAACCGACCATGGCGCCGACGCGGTGAGCGGCGCCGGCAATGCGTGCAAGATCGAAGGCCTGCCCGCTGAGGTACTGCACGCCGGGCCACAGCACCAGCGCCACGCGTTCTCCCTCGCGCGTCAGTACCGTCTCGATGTCTTCCAGCCGCACGCACGATTCGCCTTCACGCGGTGCGATTTCGATCAGCGCATCCTCGGCATTGTAGCCATGGTACTCGAGTTGTGAGACCACCGCGTATCGGTCGGAGGGAAACGCGCCCTTTTCGATCACGATGGCGTGCCGCTCGGGCGTGGGCCGGTAAAACGACACCATCATCAGGTGCAGGTTGGTGGTAAGCGAGTTCATCGTCACCACTTCGTGCTCGCGTGCGCCGACGATGCGTGCGATGAGCGGCGTCAGCTGTTCGTGATAGCTCACCCAGGGACGCCGTGCGCGGGTGTGCGCTTCCACGCCGTACTGTGCCCAGTCGGAGAACTCTTCTTCCACCAGCGTACGGGCAGTCCGCGGCAGCAATCCGAGCGAATGACCGCACAGATACGTTGCGGGTCGTCCGTCCGGTCCGAGCGGGTGCTCGAAACGTTCACCAAAACAGGTTAGCGGGTCGGCGGTGTCGCGCTCTTGCGCGAGGCGCATCCAGTCTTCTTTCATGCATTGTCCTCAAGTAATTCGGCTGCCATCAAAAGTGGCCGGCTGGGCACAGCTTCCAGTTGCCAGCGCGGAACCTGGAGATCGAGCAGATACAGGCCGTCCACCAGTTCGTCCGCCACGTAAATCAATTCGGTGACCGTGCACTGCCGACGGCGGGCATCGCGTACCCGGTGCGAAGCGGGCGGCAAGCCGAAAAAGGCGCGGTGCGCGGGAAGCGCGGGATCGTCCAGGCGATCCAGCGAAGGCAGGTCGACCAGCCAGTGTTCGATACCAGCGTCCGCTACCGCCCGCGCTGCGTCCGACTCGAAAAAGGCGGGTGCGGCATCGCCCGAGTAGTCGCACCGCATCTTTTCGCTGATGTTGGGCAATGTACGCAGAACCAGCGCCACGGCGCCCACCGCCTTTGCATTGTGCAATACCGGCTCGAGTGCCGAAGCCGTGATCGTGCCCGGCGACGCCTGCACACTCCCCAGCCAGGCCGGCATCCAGCCGCCGGCGAGCAACGCGGGCACCGCCGGTCCGTCCTCGACCAGGTGCGCCACGCTTTCGGTGTGCGTGCCGTTGCCGTGCGGGGTTACGCTCAGCACCGAAGCGTTGCAGCTCGCGCCGGCCGCGACCCGGCCGCTGAACCCGCCCGTGGACAATGGCGTAGAGTCAGCGGCGGGAGCACCGAAGGCCTGCGGTCCCGTTGCATCGAACGCCAACGGCAGTGCAATATCGCTCGTCATCGGCACGGCGGCACGGTAGCGCTGCCCGTTGTATGTGAGTTCAATCGCCACGGCGGAATTGCTCGCCGTCCAGGCCCAGCCATTCCAGCGCGGTGCCCGCACGCAGCCGTGCTTCGGTTTCGGTATCAGGTGCCAGTGCACGGATCAGGGCGCCCGGTTCGAGTTCGCCCAGCGGGAACGGATAATCGGTGCCCAAGCAAACGCGATCCGCACCGGCCAGGTCGAGCAGGTAGCGCAACGCTGCCGGGTCGTGCAGCAGCGTGTCGTAATAAATGCGGCGCACATACTCGCGCGGGCTGACGTCGTTATCCACCGCGCACAGGTCGGGGCGCACATCGAAACCATGCGCGATGCGCCCGATGGTATGCGGGAACGCACCGCCACCGTGGGCAAATGCAAAGCGGATTTTCGGATGTCGTTCGAGCACGCCGCCGAAGATCAGTGAACATATGGCACGACTGGTCTCGGCCGGCATCCCCACCAGCCAGGGCAACCAGTACTTGCTCATCTCGCGCCGACCCATCATGTCCCATGGATGCACGAACACGGCCGCATCCAGACGTTCGCACGCATCCCAGAAAGGTTCCAAGCGCGGATCATCGAGATTCCATTGTTCGACGTGTGTGCCGATTTCCACACCCGCCAGACCCAGTTCCTTCACCGCGCGCTCCAACTCGGTTACGGCCAGATCGGGGGCCTGCATCGGCACGGTCGCGAGACCGATAAAACGGCGCGGATGACGCACGACCGTCTCGGCAATGTGATCATTCAAGCGGCGTGCCAGGTCGAGCGCGTGTTCGGCCTGTGCCCAGTAGGAGAACATCACCGGCACGGTCGAAAGCACCTGTACGTCCACGCCCGCAGAATCGCATTCAGCGATGCGCGTCTCCGGCGCCCAGCAGTTGGATTCGATGTCGCGGAAGTTCTTGCCGTCGCGCATCATGCGTGCGCAGCCCGTGCCGTGTTGCTCTATCGAGATGAACCCGCCGTAGCCGTAGCGGCTGGCCAGGTCGGGCAGCTCCGCCGGCAGGATATGCGTGTGCATGTCAATCGTCAGCATATGCAACACCCTCTTCGAGGGGCGAGGCGACGGTTATGAGCGTGGTTTGTCGGGAGATTTGCCGGCATTTACCCGGGGGCTTCCATAATGGCGCCGCAATTTTTGCAGGCACGGTGTTCTTTGCTACCGAAGAAGCGGTCGAACACGGGCGGAAAATCGGTCTCGATACTCTTGAGCACGAAGTATTCCTCGTAGAGCTTGTGGTGGCACTGCTCGCAAAACCACATCAACCCGTCCTTCTCGTCCGGCTGCCGACGGCGCTCGACCACCAGCCCGACCGAACCCGCAAAGCGCTGTGGGGAATGCGGCATGCTGCCGGGCAGCAGCAGCATCTCGCCCGCGCGGATGGGAATGTCCACCGGCTTGCCGTCCTGCATGGTCTTCAGCAGCATCTCGCCCTCGAGCTGGTAGAACAGTTCGGGGCCGGCATCGTGGTGGTAATCCTTGCGGCTGTTGGGGCCGCCGACCGCCATCACGATGAATTCATCGTTTTCGAATATCTGCTTGTTGCCCACCGGCGGCTTTAGCAAATGTCGGTGATCCTCGATCCAGGGCATCAGCGCAAAGGGCGTCAACACATCCATAACGGTCTCCGTTCAGTCTTCGGGGTAGGCGGCGATGCACTTGAGTTCGACGGCGATCGGCGTCGGCAGCGCACCCACCTCGACCGTCGTGCGGCAGGGCGGGTTCTCGGGGAACCGCGCGGACCACTCGGCATTGAAGGTCTTGAAATCACGGGCCATGTCGGTCAGGAATACCGTTACGTCCACCAGGTTCGCGAGACCGAGGCCTGCGGCCTCGAGGATCGCCGCTACGTTCTCGAACACCGAACGTGCCTGCAGCGCGACATCGGAGGCGGCTATCCCGCCCGCCGCATCGAGGGTGACGCCTGGTATCTCGTGCGTGCCGGGCTTGCGCGGGCCTACGCCGGACAGGAAAAGCAGGCGCCCCAGGCGCCTGGCGTGCGGATAATGGCCTACGGGCGGCGGCGCGGCCGCGCTGTCGATGGCTCCGTCCACGGGCTGATCTCGTTCAGACTCCCACTAATGATACTAGGCGCACGCGCCCGTACCCGGAACGGACGCCGAACCGCAAAGAAAAGGCCCGATCCACCCCCTACGTAGGTGAACCGGGCCACCGGGGGCAGGGTGGCCGGCTTGTCAGCCACCCTGCAGGTTGTCAGGACATATGGGCAGTATCTTGTCGGCCGGGATTGCCGGCGGGGCATCGCCCTGGATTTGCGCCAGGGTCGGCACCGATGCGCTCAACGGCGCATGCGCCAGGAAGTGCGGGCGGATCCGCGCCCGGGTATCCTGCTCGAAGTCGTAGCCGATTTCGATTAGCGTCGGCTCGCTCCACTTGCCGGCGAAGAAGGTCATACCCATCGGCAGGCCGTGGATGTTGCCGGCGGGCACGGTGATGGAGGGGTAGCCGGCGACGGCGGCCGGGCTGTCGCCGCCCGCGCCGACATGGTCGCCGTTAACGAGGTCGGTCGTCCATGCCGGGCCCGAGGCGGGCGCCATGAGCGCATCGAGATGATGCGCCTTGAGTGCGGCATCGATGCCATCGGGGCCAGTCATCTTCTTCGCCTCGGCGAGCGCCTTCTTGTATTCGGGATCGCTCAGCGGTCCTTTGGCCTCGGCCATGGTCATGATGTCCTGGCCGAACCAGGGCATTTCCTGGCGCGCGTGCGCCTTGTCGAAGGCGATGATATCGGCCAGCGACTTGACCTTCAGCCCTTTTCGCGTTTTCAGGTAGGCATTGAGATCGTGCTTGTACTCATACAGCAGCACGGTGAACTCGTCCTTACCGTACTTGTCCCGGTTCGGGAACTTGACGGCCATGACCGTCGCGCCGGCCCGCCGCAATGCGGCCACGCTGTGATCGAGTACGCCCAGCACCCGGGGGTCGCGTCCCGCGAGTCCGCAGATGACCCCGATGCGCTTGCCCTTCAGCTTGCCGCGCTTGAGAAACTTCGTGTAATTGGTCTTGTGCTTATCGGCATTGGCCGTCGCAGGGTCGCGCGGATCGTTGCCGGCCAGCACGGTGAGCACGGCTGCCGCATCGGCCACGCTCCGCGCCATCGGACCCGGGTCGTCCTGGCTGTGGGAGATGGGCACGATGCCGGCGCGGCTGACCAAGCCCAGCGTCGGGCGGATATCGACAATGCCGTTGACCGAGGAGGGGCAGGTCAGTGAGCCGTCGGTTTCCGTTCCCAGCGCCACGGCCGAGAATCCCGCGGACACAGCCGCTCCGGAACCGGAGCTGGATCCGCAGGCATTGCGGGGCAGGACATAAGGGTTGTTCGTCAGCCCCCCGACGCCGCTCCAGCCGCTGGTGGAATGCGTGGAGCGGAAGTTGGCCCACTCGCTGAGATTGGTCTTGCCCAGGATGATAGCGCCGGCAGCGCGCAGCCTGGCCACCACCGTCGAATCCTGCGCCGGAGGCGGACCTTCCAGCGCCAGCGAACCCGCGGTAGTCGCTATGTCATGGGTGTCCATGTTGTCCTTGACCAAGACGGGAATACCGAATAACAGGCCGTGGGCCTTGCCCGCCTTGCGGGCCCGATCCCTTTCGGCAGCGACTTTCAATGCATTCGGATTGACGAGAATGACGGCGTTGACTCCGTGCGGTCCCTGGTCGAGCGCCTTGATGCGCTGGATGTAATCCCGTGTCAGATCCACTGCGGTGAGCTTGCCTTGCCGCATCTCCGTCTGAAGCTGGGTGAGGGACTGGAAATAGGGCTCGTGCGTTTGTGCACTCGCCGATCCGGCGGCAATCGACACCATTGCCACGATGACCGCCAGTCCTGCTGCATATCCTTTCATGTTCGACTCCCGCTAAAACCAAGGTGATGCCTGAATGCAGGCACGCTTACACTCTTTACTCTACTCTAGCTCCCATGCCATTTTCATTCTAGCCTAAACGGTCCGCGGCATTTCGAGCGTTACAACTTCCAGGAATATGCTGCCGTAGCTGGCCAGTTTCTTTTCCCCGACGCCGTTGACCTCGAGCAGTTCGGCTTCGGTTGTCGGGCGGCGGGCGAGCATCTCGCGC
>JBAUSV010000233.1:0-6634 GCA_049581885.1 Gammaproteobacteria bacterium
CGCGGGATCACGGCAGCCACCCGGCACTTGGTCTCCGCCCTGGACGCTCAGTTCGACAGCCGCCAGGAGCCCCCCGACGGTGGGCCGGTTTCTGCCTGTGAGGTGCCCGGTGCCGGGGCAAACGGCGGTGCGCGGCCGTTGCTGCCCGTGGCCGCGGACTTTCACTGGCCGGATCGCGGGGACCAGCGCTACAAGTCAACGCAGGCATTGCCCTTCCGCGGCGTACGGCGTGTAGAACTGGTGGGCAGGCAGGGCGAGCCCTGTCATTTCGAATTGCGTTACTTTGAGCTGGAGCCCGGCGGCTACACCAGCCTCGAAAAGCATGTACACACGCATGTGTTGATCGGCGCGCGTGGGCGCGGCGTGATTGCCTTGGGCGAGGAGCGAATGACGCTCAATCCCGACGATATCGCCTATGTCGAACCGCTCCAAGTACACCAGTTATGCAACGAGGGCGACCAGCCGTTCGGCTTTTACTGTATCGTCGATCGCGAGCGTGATCGTCCCATGGCGCCGTAACATGAATCGCGAGGAACACTTGAACCAGCAGGTTTGGTTATGAGCAGGAAACGCAGATCCAATCCGGTCGGCCGCCTGGCAAGGTATTCGAAGGTGGCTTTCGTACGGCCCGCACGACAGTTGCTCGGCACCTACCACCGCCCTGGCACGCCGCCCGGCACGCTGGAACTGGAGCACGAACCGGGTGCCCCGCCGCCGCCGCCGCGCCTGAGCCTGTTCCGGTACGACAACGAGAATCTCGGCGAACTCACCGAGGTGTCGCTCGCCGATTGCGCTCCGCCGGAACGTGCCTCGGAAAAGAGCTGGCTCCATGTCCAGGGGATACCCACCCCGGAATTGCTGGCGCGGCTCGGTGAATCCTACGGGCTGCATCCGCTGGCACTCGAGGATGTGCTGCGCCGTGGGCAGCGGACCAAATTCGATGTGTACGAGAATCAGTTCTTCGTCGTGCTCAACCAGCCTCGCCGCAACGAACAGGGAGCGCTCGCGACCAACCAGGTAAGTTTTTTCCTGGGCACCAATTACCTCATCACCTTCGACGACGGCGAGGCTGACGGGTTCGGGCCGATCCGGGAGCGCTTGCGATCCAAGCCGTTTATCCGCGGACGCGGTATCGACTACCTGTTCTATTCGCTGATCGACATGGTGATCGACGAAGGCTTCCCGATGCTCGAGGATTTCGGTGAGCGGATGGAGTCGCTGGAACAGGCGGTTCTCGACAGTCCGAGCAAGGAGCAGCGTAACCAAATCCACTACATGAAGCAGGAACTGGTGCAATTGCGCCGGGCTTGGTGGCCCCAGCGCGACGTGATGAACACATTGATTCGAGACGGCGAGCAATTCATAGGTGAGGCGACGCGGATCTATCTGCGCGACAGCTACGATCATTGCTTGCGCATCATCGATTTCGCCGAGACGTACCGGGAAATGATGTCGAGCATGCTCGACACTTATCTGTCCAGCGTCAGCCAGCGCATGAACGACGTCATGAAGGTGCTGACCGTATTCGCCACGATTTTCCTGCCGCTCACCTTCATTACGGGGCTGTATGGAATGAATTTCGACACGGCCAGTCCCTTCAACATGCCGGAGCTGCACTGGCGCTATGGGTACTTTTATGCGCTGAGCATCATGTTGATGGCGGTGCTGGGCATGTTGTTCTATTTCCGCCGTAAACGCTGGCTGTGAACCGGATACGTGTGGCGCTAGAGCGTGCGTACGAGAATGCACTCTATAGTGCCGAGTTGCCGGCCGGGCACGTGGCGTTCCGCATCGGGGAGGCGCCAAAAGGCCCTGCACCGAAAGATGCCCTGGCGATCATCACGGCCTGGGATCCCGTCACAGCGCGCCGCGCAGATGAGGTCAACCGGGAAGCCAACGCTCGTCTGGGCGAAGCACTGCAAGCCAGCGGCTGGATGTCCCATCCCGCGAAGGCGTGCGCTCCGGACGGCACTCATGAAGAGCCTTCATTCGCGGTGCCGGGCATGGATCCGGATTCGGCGCTCGCCCTGGCTCGGACGTTTGGGCAGGCCGCTGTTTTTTGCTGGGACGGCGCCCGTGCACGTCTTCTCTGGTGCGAAGACCTGTCGCTCAGTGCATCTGGTGGGCCGCCATGACCACGCTGAAGACCATCATCCCGATGAAGCTCAGAACGAACAGGCAGATGACCACAATGAGGCAGATGCCGACGTATTTCCAGAATTTGCGCTGGTGTTCGAGCGCCTGCGCCAGCTTTTCCCCGCTGCCGTCGCGCTCGATGCGATCCAGCGACGCGGCGTAGCGGAACAGGATGAGCGAGGGGATGAAGTAAAGTGAGGCCATCAGGAAATAGACCAGCGAAAGGAACGTGAATATCCCATGCGGCATGGGATAAGCGGCCGATTGCGACGGCATGAAAGACAGGCCAAACAACATGAACAAGCCGCCGATCAGGGCAAATCCTGAAAAGATGAATCCGATGATGGCTGCGAATTTCATCCACGGCCGAGTGCGGCTCAGGGGGCGGACAATGTCGTCGGCGAGCGCGGTGCCTGTCTGATCCATCTGCTTGTCTCCCAATGAGTATTCTGGTTGTCAAAAGAGCATATAGCCGGCTTTGCCGTGAGTCAATGCGGTGCCGCTAGCCCATGGGAATGAATAGCAGCACGGCGATGCCGAGCAGGATGCGGTAGATCGCAAACGGCGTGAAGCGGTGCGTGCGGATGTAGCCGAGCAACCATTTCACCGCGGCAAAGGCGACGATCAGCGACACGATAAAACCCAACCCCAGCGCGCCCCAGTGGGTATGGCCCGCCCCGCCGCCCTGCAGCACCTTGAGCAACTCGTAGCCGGTAGCGGCGTACATGGTCGGGATGCCGACCAGGAACGAAAACTCGGTCGCCGCCGAACGGTTGTTGGTACCGAACAGCATGGCCGTGAAAATGGTTGCGGCCGATCGCGACGTGCCGGGGAAAATGCCGGCTAACATTTGCGCAATGCCGACCAGGATGGCCACCCGCCAGGTAATGGTGCTGCTTTCGGGGCGGCGCGCGGCCACCTGTTCGGCGGCGATCATCCAGATACCGCCTGCGATGAGAGTCCAGGCGATCGGGGAGACCGCCTTGGGTAGCTTGAAGCCGAGCTTAACCGCGATGAGGCCGAGCACGGCGGTGATCAGAAACGCCACCAGCAGTTTGAGCAGGTAGTCGCGCGTGACCGGTTCGCGCCAGCGGGTCGCGAATTCCCACAGTCGCCGCCAGTAGATGAGGGTGATTGCCAGAATCGCGCCGGCCTGGATTCCGACGTTGAAAAGATCGGATCGCGCGCCCAACCAGTGCTCGGCGATGATCAGGTGTCCTGTGCTGGAAATGGGCAGGAACTCGGTGATGCCCTCGATGATGCCGAGAAGCACCACGTTGAAGAAATCGTGCATGGGCGGCGGCTAGGATCAAAGCACGCAGTTTACTCGACTGAACTGGCGCCCGGCTCAGCCGATGCGGGCAAGGATTTGTGTGGCCAGGGTATCGAGATCCTGCCTGCTATTAACTTCCACTACCGCCTTTTTTATATTTCTCGCGGTCCAGTTCAAAAATCAGGCAACGCGACGGATCGTAGAAGATCACGCTCCCAGTCGTAAAAAGGGGCCTGCCATTTTTACTCCCGGGATGTTGGTGCCGATGCGTATGCCGCGAAACAGTGCTTCTTCCGGTACCGGTCCGTGCCTGACCGCAACGATATGACTGTAGGAGATGTGCAGGGAATCGTGCAGGGCCAGCACTTCGTCCAGCGGATTGAGCAGTACGCCAACGCGGTCGGGTTCGAGTTCGATACGGGCCATGAAGTTAGTAGGTTTGGTGTCGGGTCGAATATAGCACCCGCGAACGGGGTGCCTGTCGCCTCAATCTAGTTCGAATCGGGGAATGACGCTGGCCAAGGCATCAAGGCAGTGAGGATCTACGGTGCGGCCGCGTTCAGCCATCCATGATGGTCAAGGTTTTGTCGATCGGGAGCGCCGAGCGGCAGGGACGTTTGGTGGTGAGCGCATTGAAGATGTCGGCGGCGGTAATCATGCGAGTTTACGCAGCAGTGCGCTTGCATACGCGCCAAGCGCTCGATTGGATGCGCGGTTCAGCTGTAGCGCTGTGCGTACCAGGCCGGCACGTCTGCCGCGGGCATCGGCCGGCAGATCGCGTAACCCTGCAGCGCATCGCAGCCCATATCCGGCAGGCGCTCGGCTGCACTATCGTTCTCCACGCCCTCCGCGGTAACATGCAGATGCAACGCGTGAGCCAACTGGATAATGGCGTTGACCAGCACTTCCCCGCCTTCGCCTTCAGCCATGTCGGCGACGAAGGTACGATCGATTTTGATGCTGCTGACCGGCAGTTTGCGCAGGTAAGCCAATGAGGAATAGCCAGTGCCGAAATCGTCAATGGACGTTCGTACTCCGAGGCTCGACAGGCGGGTAATGGTCTCGTAGGCCCGGTCCTGGTCGCTGAGCAGGGTGGTTTCCGTGATTTCCAGAGTCAGGGCGTGTTCAGGCAGTTTGAAAGAGGCCAGCAGACCCGCCACGGTGTTCGCAAATTCCGGATCAAGCAGACTGGCCGAGGTCACATTGACGGATACGGACACCGGCAATCCGTCGTTGTGCCAGACTGCTGCGTCCTCCAGGGTGTGACGCAGCACCCAGTTAGTGATTTCGCGAATGAATCCGCTGCGCTCAGCCAAGGGAATAAAGTCATCAGGCGATAGCCGGCCGAAACGCTCGTGTTCCCAGCGGACAAGCGCCTCCACCCCGTGCACGGGGGTTCCTTTGGCGACGACGATCGGTTGGTATTCGAGCAGAAGCTCCTGGCGCGGAATGGCTTGGCGTAACTCGCCCAGCAGAATCAACCGGTGCGGGCTGCTCTTGTCCTGCTCGGGCGAATACAGCGCATAACCGCTACGATCCTTCTTGGCCCAGTACATAGCCACCTCCGCCCGCTGAATCAGGGTGTCGGCATCACGGCCGTGGGCGGGGTAGATTGTGGCGCCGATGCTTGCCGCAAGGCTGATGCTGAGGCCCTCCAGCATATAGGGTGCTTCCAGCGCCTTGCGGATGGCCTTGACGGTGGCGAGAATATCGACTTCGCGTCTGAGGCGAGGCATTACCAATCCAAACTCATCGCCGCCGAGACGGGCCACCGTAACCGATTCGTGCACCGCATTCTGGATACGAGTGGCGACGCTTTTAAGCACGCGGTCGCCGCTATAGTGGCCCAGAGAATCGTTGATTTCCTTGAACCCGTCCAGATTGAGAAACAGCACACCGAGCGCGTTCTCTTCCGCATGCGCCCGTTGCAGCGCCTGCTCCAGCCGATCCATGAATAGTACCCGGTTGGGCAGGTCGGTCAGCTTGTCATGGGTGGCTTCGTGCGAGATGCGGGTTTCCAGCGCCACAGTCTGGGTGCGCAGGTCGCTGGTCTGGTCCATGACCATGGCGCCGGCCTCGTAGGCGATGATGGTGCTGGTGTATTGGCCCCAGAACCCGAAGATAAAGGGGGTGGCATCCAGCACCCACAAGACGGGGTTCGTGGCTTGGGCATGGATGATGCCGAGCAGGGTGAGGTCGTAATGATTGCCGAAGTAGGCACTGAGCATGGTTGCCACAATCACCGTAATAATGGCGATGATTGTGCCGATAATGGCCTGTTTGGAGGCCTTGCTGCGGAGCAGGCTTACATTTTCCTGTAGAACGTTTTTGGCCGAGAGCATGACTGGACTCCACTAAATTTATTCGCGCTGAAATCGCCTGTCGGGCGAGATGCCTGCTCGTTTATTGCCTAAGCGTAGCAACTTTGGAGGACATTGATTACATTTTGGCCTCTCGGTGATAGGGAATGCAAGGTCTGGAATAAGCCGGTAAGGTGGTCTACTACAGCAGGGGCCACTCAACATTTTCGCTAATAGCCCTTATCATGAAGATTAAGCTCATTCCTGTTTCGGAGATTCCATGCATTACCTGCACACGATGTTGCGCGTTACGAATCTCCATGCTACTTTGGAATTTTTCTGCAACCAGCTTGGTTTTGTGGAAATCAGCCGCCACGAGGTGCCGGATGGACGCTTCACGTTGGTCTTTCTTGCCGCGCCGGGCGATGTCGAAGCTGCGCGCCGCGACAAGGCACCACTGGTGGAACTGACCTGGAATTGGGACCCCGAAGACTATACAGGGGGGCGAAATTTTGGCCACCTTGCCTACCTCGTGGACAATATTTATGCGCTATGCCAAAAACTCATGGACGCGGGCGTGACCATCAACCGCCCGCCACGCGATGGGCACATGGCCTTCATCCGCACCCCGGATGCCATATCCATCGAGCTCTTGCAGCGCGGGGATGCTTTGCCGCTCGCCGAACCCTGGCAATCCATGCCCAATACCGGCACTTGGTAGGCGAAAACCACTGGTTTTTTCCGTAATCGCTTACCTTTTGAAGGTAAAACGATGTTCATGTGATTCTGATCGCGGCGAATGCGTCACGGCGACCACGTCACCACATAGTCCTTGATTGCGAAACTGAATCCCGCCACGGCCAATGCCAGCAATCCCCACGCCCACCGGGGCATAACAAACGGGTGACCAAGGCTGGCGCTACTG
>JBAUSV010000234.1:0-1610 GCA_049581885.1 Gammaproteobacteria bacterium
TCATAGCTGTCTTAAAATATTTCGCCGCTTTGAAGGTTTTGGACCTCTACCGATTTATCAGTAGCATTGACACGCAACACCTGATGCCCTGTAAAGACATCAATTCCACTCTCTTGCGCCTGTTCAACGCTGCGTGCGATCATCTGCGAATTGTCATCAAAAAAACCGCCCACATAATAGGGCAGTCCGCAGGCGCCGAAAGAGATAATATCGCCCATTTCATAGAGGGTGATCGTGCCATCTTTTAACAGACGACCCGCCTTTGCCGCGGCACTCATACCCGCTGCAACGCCCCCGATAATAACTATTTTCATTCAGCTTCTCCCGATCAGTGCTAATCCATTGTAACGTTTTTTTAATAATATGTATTCAGGTTTGGAAATCGGTATAAGCAAGTGACGGAAAGAAAAATTCAATTGCAGGGTATCTCCGTCTACGATATTACAGGAGTAGGGATAGGCTTATGATGCGCCCCTAAGAGAGAGACGCCCTTCGTCTAAAAGTTCTTATCGAACCAGTTTGCCACCTCGCTTCGAATCGTATGGCGCAGCTGAATGCCGGCAACAAAATCATTTTGTTTGGCCTTTTGCAACAGTGTGACCAGTGCGTTGCGTCGCTTCGAGAGGAACGGGTGGTCTATCTGGTGAGGGTCGCCCATCACCACCAGACGGGTCTCCTCTCCCATACGGGTTCCGATCAGTTTCAGTGTCGCATTGGTCATATTCTGCCCTTCATCGATAATGACAAACTTGCGCGAGATGGTGGTACCGCGCATATGGGCGATATCCATCACTTCGATATTGTATTTGGCCATAAACTGTTCCGTCGCATTTTCACGTTTGGTCGAGTTGATATTGCCCGTATACGCTATCCTTGCATCGATAGAGCGTTTCGTCTGGTGTTCGATCGTAAAGTTGATGGCGGAGTAGAGCGGATACATAAAATAGCCGAGTTTCTGTTCCTGGTCCCCTTTACGGTAGCCAAGCTCCGCCTGCGGGTCATTTGAGGTCACCGTGTTGCGCGCATAGACAATCCCTTCGACGATCCCCTCTTTTACCAGCTCAAGCCCCGCCTGAAGCGCCATCAAGGTCTTTCCGGAGCCTGTCGAACCGGCGACAACCGTGACAAAGTTATGCGGATGTGTCAATATGGTGAAGTAGAACTTCTGCTCCAGATTGATCGGACGGACAAGTTCGCTATCAAAATGCTCACCGAACCTGCGGTCAAAATCGCACCACTCCAGCGTGTTATTCATTGTCATTGCATAACGCTGTATTCCCGTTTCATAGATCTCGTTCTGCTCACTCTGCGCCTTTTGGATAAAGGTGATCTGCTCAAAGTCGCGGTGTTCATCTCTGTCCTCCATAACAGGTTCATTATCATAATAGTAGTTATGCGCAAATTCGATCGCATCGGCATTTTCGACACGTGAGTTGCGGATACTCTCGGCAGCAATATTTTGCACTTCGGCAGCGATCTTGAATGAGATGTCATTGGTCAACAGCGTTAAGCCGTAATCTTTTGCTATCTCTCCGATCTTTGCATCGTTGAGCCCTTTCGCTTCACTGTAGGAACGGACGATCCTGTAATCGTTGCGATAGACAATATAG
>JBAUSV010000235.1:0-8860 GCA_049581885.1 Gammaproteobacteria bacterium
GCTCGGCACGGGCCGGTGTCCCGCCCGTGCCGGCTTGCGGCATGAACACCACGCTGCGGGCCACCGCCGCGGCCGTCACGGGCAGGTTGAAATTCATCAAATACACGGGGGTGACGGGCGAGCGCCATTGCCGGAAGTTGAACCAGGTCGCCGCCGGCAATTGGGTCGTGAACGTCTGCGTGACGGGCTGCGCGAGTTCGGTCCCGTCCAGGGCCTTGAAGTCCGTATCGACGCGGATACGGTAGCGCGTGGCGGGGCGGAATCGTTGCTGGCCCGGCAGGCGGCAGGCGAGCTCGTCGGTATCCAGCCAACGCCAGGTGCACTTGAGGGCCGGCTCGATCCGGACGGGCACGTCCTGCGGCGCGCGGGCCATGTCGCCCAGCGGCACCATTGTCCGGTCAAACTTGAACACGATTTCCTGGCCCGGTGGCACGTCGGTGCCGGAAGGCGTCACGCGCAGCACGTGCAGCGGACCGGCTGCCCGGGCGGAGAAGGCATCGCCCAGTGCGGCCAGCAGCACCACAATCAAACCCAACAAACGAAAACCGGAAACACCGCGCATGCCGCTCTCCTACTCCCCCTCTTACCCGAAGTATAGAACGTGCGCGGGAACTTGCCGGATGCAGCACTCCCGGCGAGGCACGGGCTACGCCCGTCAGGAGGTCGCCTCTACGGTGGCGGCACCCTCTTCGAACGCAGTACACACGTGCATGCCCTGGCGCAGTGGCTGCAGCACGACACACGTCGGGCTGCGATCGGCCGCTTGCGGAGAACGGAGGGCGCGACGGCCCGGAGCCGGAAGGAATTAATCTGCGAGCAGTTCGCCCGAGCCGCCCATGGCGTCCGGCAGGTCCCTCTGCTTCGGCAATCCATCGGGTATGTGCAGGACGGTTTCCTGGTAGTGCACGTGCACGCCGGGCTGGAAATCGAAATCCTCGATAATCGCCGCGTAGACATCCACCAGGCCCCATTCCGGGTGCTCGGTGAGTACGTGACCTCCGCATTTCTTGCACCATCGGCGCACGCTGGCCGTGGACTTCGCATAGCTCCCGAGCTGATCCTCGCCACGAGTGATTTTCACCGCATCAGCCGGCCACAGGCTGAACGCATTGACCGGTCCCGCCGACCAGTTCCGGCAGGACTCGCAATGGCAATAGCCCATGGCTTCGGGCGAGCCGCTCAGGCTGACCTCGACCGCCCCGCAAAAACAGCGGGCGGTATGTGTCGCATCCCCGTTCATGGTTACCCCCTTGAGGCTTCTCCGAACCCATCGAAGATCCATTATGCGCCTGTTTGTGCCACATGCGGATCTTTATCCCTGGCGCTGGATCGGTCACGGGCAGAGCAACGACACTTCCTTGTGGTAACGCCGGTACTCCTAGCCGTAGGCGGATATCAGATCACGCTCTTCGAGTTGAATGGCGAGCAGCATGTAACCCCGTGGTGGCGACGGCGAACAACAGCGGATGATGGATCAGGCGGTAATAAAGTTGTGCTCAGCATGGGCAACTAGCATGAGCTCTCCGACCAGCGCGGCCGGCCAACGGCGACGCTTAACCATGCGGCAATATCAGCGTCACAGTCGTGCCCTCGCCGGCGACGCTCGCGATACGTGCCGAACCACCATGCAATTCCATGATCGAACGCACCAGAGCAAGGCCCAGACCACTGCCCTGCGCCCCTCCGGTGCGGGCGGCATCAACCCGATAGAAACGCTCGAAAAGGTGGGGCAGATGTGCCTCGGCGATGCCACAGCCGCTATCGATAACGCGAACTTCTACGCCCTGCGGTTCGTGGCCCTCAATCTCCACCCGGATGGAACCGCCCTGCGGTGTATGCTCGATCGCGTTGGAGAGCAGATTGCCGAGGGCTCTTTGCAACAAATCCGGATCGACAAACGCACGCCCGGTACCGTTGCAAACGAGCGTCAACTGCTTTTCATCGGCCAGCGATCGATAGTACTCGACCATGGCATCGGCTATAGGACGCAGCTCCAGATTCTTTTGCGCCACAGGCTCCCGGCGCTGCTCGGCACGTGCCAGGAAGAGCAGACTTGCGACGATACGCCCCAACCGCGTCTGCTCTTCAAGCATGGATTCGATAACCTCGCGGTACTCTTCGGCGCTGCGTGTGCGGGTCAGCGCCACCTCGCCTTCGCCGCGTAGATTATTGAGCGGCGTGCGCAGTTCATGGGCCACATCGGCAGAGAACCGGCGCAAGCCCCGAAACGCCCGATCCAGACGTTCGAGCATGTCATCGAAAGCATGCGCCAATCTACCGAGTTCGCGCGGCCAGCGTCCCGGCACATCGATTCTGTAACCCATTTGCTCTGCCGTCACCTTTTCCATGGCGTGGGTAATCGCCCGCAGGGGAGAGAGCCCTCGCCGTGCCGCCCATGCCCCGAGCACCGCGGCCAGCAACGTGCCGAAAAACAAAACCATCAACAAGGTATTGCGGTAATCGGCAAGCACCCCCTCGTCACGCGAAACATCCGCCGCGAGTTGGATGGACACCGGTTTGCCAGTTGCCGAATCTACGCCCAGTACGGTGGCGGCCAACAGGTAGGCCTTGCCGTGCCTGACCTCCACCCAGTGCGGATTGGCGGCAAACGCTGCGCGGGTCTGCGCGGCAGGGAACGACTTGAGTGGCAGGTGTGTGCGCATACCGGCCGTCTCGCCAACGACACTGCCATCCGCCCTCACTATGCGCGCATCGTATTCGCGAAAACGGGCATTGCCCTGTACGGTTTCTATTTTTTTCGCGAACAACGACGCATTGTTGCCCACATTGGCAAAATCGGCACGCATCTCATGCACCTTGGCCGCCAGGAATTCGCCGTCCTCCGCCTCGAAACTGTGTATCAGAAATCCGTAAAGCACCGCCCCGCAAATGACGAGAACCAGCACGGTGCACAGAACATAGAGCGCGGTCAGACGAAATATGATCGACCGGGGTTTGCTCAACGCCGCCACTCCAGAACATAGCCCACTCCGCGAACCGTGTGGATCAGCCGAGTATCGAACGGTACATCGGCCTTGCTCCGCAATCTGCGGATGGCGACATCAATCACATTCGTATCGCCTTCGGAGCGCATGTCCCACACGGCTCGGGCAATCACGGCGCGACTGTGCACTTCACCGGCATGCGCCGCAAGAAAGGCCAGCAAGTCGAATTCCCTGGGACTCAAGGCCAGCCGCTGTCCCGAGCGCTCTGCTTGATGATGCACCGGATCGACCACCAGATCGGCCACCTCGTAACGCACTTCGCGCGGTGTGCTGCCGCGACGCGCCAACGCACGCACGCGGGCCATCAGCTCGGAGAAGGCGAACGGCTTGACCAGATAATCGTCTGCGCCCAGATCGAGGCCCCGCACCCGATCCTCCACTTCGTCACGGGCAGTCAGGAAAAGCACCGGTGTGGTCTTGCCGGCCTTGCGCAGTTCACCGAGAACACTCCAGCCATCGCGGCCCGGCAACATGATGTCGAGGATAATCAGATCGTGATTGCCGTGCAGCCCCGCTTCCAGCGCCGCTTCGCCGTCACCGGCCCAATCGACCACATAGCCGTTCTCGGCAAGCCCCTTGCGCACGAACCGCGCGGTCTTGGCTTCGTCTTCCGCCAAAAGAATCGACATCGAACCCCCTGGTTCCGCACAACACGGCAATTGTATGTCACACCATGAAAACCCGCTTTCCCTGACGCAACGCGGATTCCTTCGGAGACGCCTCAGCATCCAAAAAGTCCATGAAGACGCTCTTCCACTGGCATTGAGGGTAAGGTAATCCAGCTTCGGCCGGCAAGCACGTGCAGCAGTTGCGTTTCGCGGCTACTGCATGACGACCGACACATTCATCCGGAAAATTTTAGGCCGTATAAAACCGTTCAATTCGTTTCATGATCACCGCATTACTGGCGGCCACGTTGCTTGCGGGCTGCACTTCGACTCCAGAGCAACGCTCGATCACATTATCCGCCACTGCTCACGATGGAAGTAGCATGGCTAACGCAGTGGTAATTCAAGCAGAACATGAATCAACAGGGATCGCTGCAGAGTATCAATGGATTGCTGACCGGTTTCCCGGCTATACGCGTGGTGGGCAAGCCCTACTCTCCGGGGGGGCAGCACCGCCGTGCTCGAGGCATTTCCGACCGGAGTAGTGCGCCTCGTCGCACCGCATCCGCGACGCAGCGATTGACAAAGATCGCCGGTACCTGCAGGATTAAGCGAGGCATTTCCGACCGACCATCATGTCTATCTACACTCATGTACTTGTTGCGGTGGATTTGGCGCCCGATTCTGCCGAACTGATCCGCAAGGCAAAGGACATTGCCTCCCTCAATAAGGCACGTCTCAGCCTCGCTCACGTGGTGGAATACCTGCCCGTGGAACCCACCGGCGAGGCGCTCATGCCAGTATCGGGCGATCTGGAGACGGAACTGCTCGACGGTGCACAACGCCAGCTCGCCGAACTGGCCGCAGCCAACGGCGCTGGCGACTGCGCCCACCATGTGGTGCTCGGCAACACCGCCCGCGATCTCGCGCGGCTGGTGGAAGAACACGGAATCGATCTGCTGATTGCCGGCGCGCACGAACGTCACGGTTTGTCGCTGTTCGCGGGCGGTACCGAACGTTCGCTGCTCAAGCACGCTCCATGCGACGTACTGGTCGTGCGTCTGAAAAATTCCTGACGCAGCGGCAGCTACAGAATCCGCCTTGATTTATGTTTTAGCGGGAGCGTTGCACGTAGCGGGTACGGAGCAGGATGTCCCACAGTGGCGTGGTCACGCCGAAGTTGCTGTTATCGTGGTGATGATGGATGTGATGGGAGGCCGCCCAGCGCCTGAGCAGCGGCTGTTTGAACCGCACATGATGAATGATGAAGTGAGATAGCCCGTAGGTCACGTAACCGAGCGTAACGGTGCCCATCATCAGGCAAACGAAACCTGCGGGCAGAAACAACAGGAACACACCGGTCAGGCCCAAAGAAATAACCGCCGGCAGGAAAAACGGCAGCGAATCGTAACCGAGCGGATCCTCGTGATGCATGCGATGCCCGTCCGCGAACAACGGAATCCGCAAATGGAATAGCCAACGGTGAACACTGTACTCGGCGAAGCTGAATCCCAATAGACCGAAAATGATAGCCAGGGCGGCACCCGGCACACCGCCGGCAGGGTGACGCGATGCTTCGAAAAACAGCACGGCAATCAGCGCCATGTCCACACAGAATTCGGCCCAGTAATTCGTCCGCGTGGTGCAAAGCCACGCCATCGCGTCCATGCACGCGCGCACCGGGTTTCGGATCATTGCTTGTCCCATGCTTTTACCTTACAGGAAAAGGCGCTCAAATCCCACAAATTCAGTTAATTATCGCACGTAACCGCCACTGCACAACATCCACGCGAATCCATCTCGACACCTTCCACTAGCAGGCTGCTGGTGTAATATCGGCATCATGATGAAATTCTGCACCACACTGGCCTTGATCGCATTTCTGGGATTCGCCGCGCCCGCCTGGAGCGCCACCGCCAAAGCCCCACCCGCCGTCGATGTGGCACCGCTGGTTCCTGCCCAACCCAGCGGCAGCCGGGCCGATCAGGTCAGCGTAGTGGCATTTTTCGACTTCAGCCCCGCCTCACGCGCCCTGCTCAAGCGCCTCAACCGCTGGGCGGCCAATGCCGGCAACGAAGTCGTGATTGACCGCGAACCGCTGATCACACCCACCTCGTCCCCACTCGCACGCGCCTTCATGGCTGCCCGGACGCTAGGCATCGCGCAACCGGTGCTTGACGGCCTCTTCAACATCCGCCCTGACCCCGCTCACCCCGAGACCACGCATCATGCCCTCGCCAAGTTGTTTCAATCCTGGGGCGCGGGCACGCTGGAATTCAACGCCGCCTGGAGCAGCGCTGCGACCAGCAATGGCTTTATCCGTGCCCAGTCACTGGCCGAGCGCTTCAATATCACCAGCGCCCCCGCTATCGTGGTCGACGGCCTGTGGCGGCTCACGCCAACGCAACCGAACGATCTTGCCGATCTGTTCAGTGCACTCAATAACAAAGTCAGCGCAGCCGCACTGATCGCCTCGGAAAACCAATGACCGATCCTGCGATTCAGGACATTTACCCCGAAGATTTTTCCCACTGCTTCGGCTGCGGACGGTTAAACGACCACGGCCACCGGATAAAAAGCCGAATGGAAGGCGACCGCGTCGTCGCCACGTTCGACCCCGAACCCTGGCACCTGTCGGTGCCCGGCTTTACCTACGGTGGACTGATTGCCTCACTCATTGACTGCCATGCCATGGCGACCGCAGCGGCCGCCACCTACCGGGCGGAACAGCGTGACCCGGGCAGCGAGCCCGCGCTGCGTTTCGTGACCGCGAGCCTCAAGGTGGATTACCTGAAGCCGACTCCGATTGGCCCGCTGGAACTCTCCGCCCGCGCCCGCGAAGTCGGCGCCCGCAAGGTGCTGGTGGACGTGGAACTTTCGGCGGCCGGTACGCTTACTGCGCGTGGTGATGTGGTCGCCGTACGCATCCCCGCCGCCATGCAGGCGCCATGAGCTTCAAGCACATCAGCTACGCCTGGGGCAAAAATCACTGGACGCTCGACCCCGACCTGAACCACGTGTTGCGCCATTACTGGCACGAGTGGGAATCGGCACGCGCCGACTTGGAACATTACGGTGCGCTTGCCGGGCGGGAAGTGTACGAAACCTGTTACCACGTGGATCACGATACGCCGCCGGTGCTTATCCAGCACGACCTTGACGGCCGGCGCGTGGATCGCGTGCGTCTCGCCCCCGCCGAACGCAATCTGCTGCGCGAACTTGCGCCCGTGATGCGTCCGCCCTACGAAGGCGGCAGTTGGCATCACCATTACGCTCTCGGCTACCTGATTGCCGACCCCGGTCTGTTCTGTGTGCTCACCATCACCCAGCAGACGGTGTACGCCATTCACAAGTACGCGCCTGAACATGCCGCATGGAAGGAAAAGCTGCTGTCAGGCGAGGCTTTCGGCGCCACCTGGATGACCGAAAACCAGGGCGGCTCGGATCTCGGCGCGAACCGTACCCGCGCCATAAACGAGGACGGCACTTGGCGCCTGTACGACGGCGACAAGTATTTCGCGAGCGGTGCGGGGCTGACCGACATTGCCATCACCACGGCGCGGCCCGAAGGCGCACCCGCCGGCCCCAAGGGGCTCGCGCTGTTTCTTTTGCCACGCCTGAACGCCAAAGGCGAACTCAACTTCCGCGTGCGCCGGCTGAAAAACAAGAGTGCCACGCGTGCTGTTCCGTCCGGTGAAGTCGAACTCGACGGCGCCGAAGCCTGGCCGATCGGCAAACCCGAGGAAGGTATCTACTACACGCTGGAGATACTCACCGTCTCGCGGCTGACCAACGCCACCGCCGCCATGGGCATCGCGCGCAAGGCCGCGTTCGAAGTCGCGGGGCGCGTGACGCACCGCCACGCTTTCGGCAAGCCGCTCGCCGAACATGCTTTGATACGGCGCGACCTGACCGATATGGCGGTGCGCCTTGCGGCCGGCACGGCGCTCGCCTTTCGTGCCGTCTCCGCCTTCGACAGCGCTTGGCACGAACGTCCGCCATTCACCGACGTCTATCATGCTGCCCGCTTCTGGTCGCACCTGGCCAAGGTGCGTACCGCCGATCACGCTGCTACCATCACCCAGATGGCGATGGAACTGTTCGGCGGACTCGGTTTTCTCGAAGAGTACGCCGTCGCGCGCTGGCACCGCGAGGCGTTGATCACACCGATCTGGGAAGGGCCGGCGAATATCCAGGCGCTCGACATGCTCGAAGCAATGACCAGAAAAAAGGCGCACGAACCCGTCGTCGCCGAAGTGATCGCCAAGCTCGACCGTGCGGACACCTCCGAGGCGCGGCTTGCCCGCGATGTGCTCGACCGAACCCTCGCGGCACAAGCGGCGGCCACGCAGCGCGCGGACGCCGAGTGGATCGCCAAAACCACCCTGCGCCGCTTCGCCGATGCGGCCAGCGTGGCTCTGCTCTACGATCTTGCACAAACCGGCGGCGAACGTTACTTCAAGCTCGCGGGACTCTATACGCACCGTTTTCTCGGCGGCGATGAATACCCCGCTTGGGTCGCCTCCGAACCAGACCTGTTCGAGCTCGCAACTTGTTTGCATCCGTAAAGGCCTTCCGCTAGGCTTTTCGCCTGCTTACAAATTCAGCTTTTTATCCCTTGCATCGGAGATGCCGAGATGCCCGACCTTCATCATTTTCTTTCCCAGTTCAATTATGCCTCGTTGATCCAGAACGCGATTCGGATCGCGTTTGTCCTGATCGGCGCACTGATCGTCTGGTTGATCATCCGCTTTGTAATCTCGCGCACTGAGACACGCATCATCAAGCGCGCAGAAGAGAAGGGCGACAGTGCAGGCGAAGCAAAGCGGCGCGCCGCCACGCTTACCTCGCTCATCCACCGTCTGATTTTCATCCTTTACTGGCTTGCGGTCGTACTCACGCTGCTCTCCCAGATCGGCGTCAAGATCGGCGCGCTGATCGCCGGGGCAGGCGTCGCCGGCCTGGCTTTGAGTTTCGGCGCACAATCACTGGTAAGAGACGTTATCTCGGGATTTTTCATCGTGCTGGAAAATCAGATACGCATCGGCGATATAGCAACCATCGACGGCACCAGCGGCACGATCGAGGCCATTCATTTCCGCACTACCCTGCTGCGTGATCTCGACGGTGCAATGCACGTCTTCCGCAATGGCTCGATCACCAACCTCGCCAACCTCACCCGCGACTGGAGCGGTTACACCTTCGAGATCGGCGTCGCCTACAAAGAAGACACCGACAAGGTCATTG
>JBAUSV010000236.1:0-1919 GCA_049581885.1 Gammaproteobacteria bacterium
GTCACGACGGTCGCCGAATTCGGTGCGTTCGTCCGTAGCCTGCGGACCCAGCAGGGGCTACGCATCGATGATGCCGCTTCCCTGTGCGGGGTCTCGGTCGCGTTGCTATCGGCGCTGGAGAACGGCAAGCCGCGAGGCGTCGGTCTGGACAAGGCATTGCAGATTGCCCACCAACTGGGACTGTCGCTGCTCGCGATCCCCCGGGCCGAGTTGCCGCAGGTGCTGGCTTGCCTGGAATCTCATGAATGAGTACCCATCGCCTGGATGCCTGGGTGGGTGGAAGGCGCCTCGGGACCCTGTCCTATCACGACGACACGGGACGATTCGCGTTCGAGTATGACCCCCAGTGGGTGAGGTCCGGATCCGCTTTTCCCTTGTCACCGGCCCTTCCGTTCGAGCGTTCGCCGGACATCACCGACGAACGCCATTCGGTCAGCGTGCGCCGCTTCTTCGAAAATCTCCTGCCGGAAGGCAAGGCGCTCGATGACGCCGTTGCCGTACACCGGCTCTCCAAGGCCAACCTCTACGGTTTGCTGCTCGCTCTCGGTCGGGAGAGCACGGGGGCCGTCAGCCTGCTGCCGGAAGGCACCCGGCCCGAGCAGGTCCCGGACTCACGGCGCGAGATCACTCGTGAGGAGCTGGCCGAACGAATCCGGCGCCGCGCCCACGAGCCCTTTAACGTCTGGGATGGGCAGATGCGGATGTCGATCGCAGGCTACCAGGACAAACTCGCCGTCTTCATCGACGACGGACGTCTGTATCTGGTCGGAGGCCGGTTGGCCTCCACTCACATCCTCAAGCCCGAGCCATTGAACCCAAACCTCCCCCAGCTTGTCGCCAATGAACACTTTTGCCTGCGGTTAGCCGGGGCCCTCGGGCTCCCTTCGACGACGGTCGATATCCTCCGGGTGCCCGAGCCGGTTCTGGTTGTGGAACGGTTCGACCGCCTGCGACACGACGAGTCGGTGGATCGGCTGCATGTCATCGATGCGTGCCAGGCACTGGATCTCGCAGCCAGTCACAAATACGAACGCAATTTCGGCAGTGGCCGGGATGTGGCACATATCCGCGATGGGGTCAGTCTCGAACGCCTGTTTTCCATCGCCGATCTCGCCATCGCCGCGGCACCGATGCGTCTTGGGCTGCTGCGTTGGACTCTCGTGCAGTATCTTCTAGGCAACAGTGACGCCCACGGCAAGAACGTTTCCTTTTTCGTCGAGCCGGGTGGCCTGCGCCTCGCCCCTTCCTACGACGTGGTCGCTACCTGCGTCTACCCCAACGTCGATCATGAACTTGCCATAGCGATCGATGATGAGTTCGACATCACCAAAGTCAGGGCCTACGACTGGGCCGAATTCGCAATGACCTGTGGATTGGAGCGTCGACTGGTGGCCCGAGAGATGACCCGGATGGCCAGGCAGCTGCGCAAGGCGCTGCCTGAAGTGCAAAGCTGGCCCGGCTACGAGGCGAACGAGCGTGCGCTGGTCGGCGAGGTTGGTGAATTTGCGCTGGGGCAGGCCGACCGGCTCGAGTCTGATGCCAAGATGCTCCCGAGGTCACGCTCGACTGAGTAGGCGTTCCACAAACGTGTTGCTGAGGCTAGGGGTTATATTAAGGTGTTGACGACGACTCCACCGTGATCCGCTGTACTATTGGTACTAAAACAGGCCTATATTTGGTACGTCCACCGATCAGGGGTAAGCGGATATATCATGAAGTTCAGCGAAGCGGTCAAACTCATCAGCTACTTAAAGAGCCACGCGGCCGAGGCTCTTAGGGGTGTCAGCGAGGGCCGCCGAACCTTGGTGGCAACAACCGCCGTCCAGAGGCCTGGGTCGGGACCACCTAGCGGGCAGTAATGCCGCGCATACATACTACCCCTACCGGCCGAGCGGGGAGCCGAGGCACCAGCGGAACGC
>JBAUSV010000237.1:0-1739 GCA_049581885.1 Gammaproteobacteria bacterium
GTATGTCCCTACCCTTAGCAATCGTAAACCGTACAGTCATACCATAATATTAAATTGTAAAATATTTACACATAAGCATGTAATTTTAACACACTTTTCAGGCATTGTCACACCAATTACCGATTACTGATTACCGATTACTGATTACTGATTACCGATTACCGATTACCGATTACCGATTACCGATTACTGATTACCGATTACTGGTAACCAATTCCTTACTACACATATTCCTTCAACTGCCGTGAGCGGCGCGGGTGTCGCAGGCGCCGCAGCGCCTTGCTTTCAATCTGGCGGATACGTTCCCTTGTCAGCCCGAATTTCTGCCCTACTTCTTCAAGCGTATAGGTATGCCCGTTATCCAGGCCGAAACGCAGCCTTAAGATGCGCGCTTCGCGCGGCGGCAGGGTATCCAGCACCGCTTCTATGCGTTCGCGTAACATTTTGCCGTAGGTGCTTTCAATTGGCGATGGGGTTAGCGTATCTTCCACAAACATGCCCAGCTCGGATTCTTCCTCGTTGTCGTTGATCGGGCTTTCCAGCGAAAGCGGAAGCCAGGAGACGCGCATCATCCAGTCCACTTTATTGGGGGAGGTATCCAGTTCAACAGCCAGTTCTTCATTGGTGGGAACCCGTCCCAATTTCTGCTCAAGTTCGTGCATCAGACGGTATAAATGGCGGATGCGGTCAACCATATGAACCGGTACGCGGATGGTGCGTCCCTGGTCGGCAATCGAGCGGGTGATGGTCTGGCGGATCCACCAGGTGGCATAAGTCGAAAAACGGAACCCGCGCTGGTATTCGTATTTCTCAACTGCTTTCATCAACCCCCGGTTGCCTTCCTGAATCAAATCCAGGAACGGGACACCGCGGCCGATATAACGCTTGGCAATACTGACCACCAGGCGAGTGTTCGCTTTAATTAGATGGTCACGAGCTTTGCCCCCATCTTCTTTTTCACTTTCCAGCCGTTCCCGCTCTTCCGGCGGGGTATGGCCGTTCAACTCAATCATCAGATCTTCAGCCATGCGCCCGGTCTCAATCCGGCGGGCCAGGTCGAGCTCCTCAGCTACGGATAGGAGCGGGACCGACGACATCTCTTTAAGATAGAGTCCAATGGTGTCGTCGCTTGAGATTGTTTCGAGATTGGCGGCATAAGGATCCATATCGCTGGGGGGTGTACCATAATCCCCGTCGCTGTGACCGGCAGAATCCTGGTCTAATACATCTACTCCCTGCCGGCGCAGGGCGATCATGATGGCTTCCATGCGATCAACATCGCTGGTAATCTCGGGATATACTTCTTCCAGATCTTCGGTTGTTAAGTATCCTCTTACATCAGCTTTTTCCAGTAACATACTAAAAATTTCGGTTTTTCGGGTTCGCCTACCTGGATTCACTAAAATCCCTCCTTATTACCTTCCGTTTACAGTCTATTGTTACAAATAATAAAAAATCCCGGACCGGCTACGTATGTAGACGTAACACTGATAGAAATTCTTAAGGCGTTTTGATTTTTAACACTATGGTCATTCAGAACTTAAGCTTTCGGTCTTAAATTGGTTTAAAAGGGGAAAAAAATTAATATTCTACCCTGGCATCCTCATGAATACAGGCAGATTCGTTTAGATTGGCACCGCAGAAGCTGCAGAGCCCTTTGCAATCCGGTTTGCACAACGGCTTAATGGGAACGGCAAGCAAAATATTTTCATATACGAGTGGTGCAAGATCAATATGGC
>JBAUSV010000238.1:0-10037 GCA_049581885.1 Gammaproteobacteria bacterium
GCACATGACTGCCCCGCGCCGCTGGTGGGTGGGAGGCGCCTGGTGCACCCTGATCGCGGTGGCCGGTCTCAGCACCTGGCTGCTGCTGAGCAGCCCCTCGGCTCCCTCGTCTGCCACCCTCGCCACCAGCAACAATCAACCACCCGACTATCTCTTGCACCAAGCCGAGATAACACGTTTTGCGGCCAATGGTAATCGCCGCTATGTCATTACTTCACCTCAAATTGTGCATCTGCCGCGGGGCAATGTCACGCTACTCACGATGGTCAATCTCGACTATTTCCCCAATGCCGGGATCCCCTGGCATCTGCGCGCCGACAACGGGCGGTTGAGCGAACATGACACGCTCCTCAAACTCACCGGTCACGTCCGAGCCCATGAAGTCTCCACCCCGGATCCGCTGCACTTCGAGACAACCGAAGTGACCGTACTGTTACCTACTGAACAGCTATACAGCCCAGCACACGCAACGCTGCATCAAGGCCATCGTGAAACGCAGGGCACGGGCCTGGTGGCCGATCTGAAAGCGGGTACACTGTCTCTGCTCAATAATGTCTCCAGTCGTTATGTCCCGTAAGTGTCTGCATGCCTTCACCACATGGGCATTATTGGCCTTTGCGCTGCCGCTTTTCGCCACACCTTCTCCGGCTCCGGCTTCCTCCGCCACGACGATCACTATCAATGCCGATCGCTCCTCGGCGCTCAGCCCGCCGCACGGCGATCATAGCCAGGTTGTTTATACCGGCCACGTCGTCATTCACCGCGGAATACTGACTCTGTTCGGCGAACGTGCAGTCATTCACCTGCGGAAACAAGTCATCGAACGCATCGTGGTCACCGGCCGACCGACCCACTTTACCGTTAAACCCAAGAACAAACCGACTATCCACGGGGAAGCTGACAGCGTCACCTATCAAGCGAGCAACGACAGCCTGCAGCTCGATGGCAAGGTACACGTGACGCGCCCCGGCGAAGACTTCACCGCGGCACACGTCAATTACGATCTAAAAAACCGCCTGCTCAAGGCGCGCAGCAAGGACGGCGGACAAATCCACGCGGTGCTCACGCCCGCCGGTGGCAGTGCGCCGTGAGCCTCCTGGAAGCGGAGAATCTGCACAAACGCTACCGCACACGCGAAGTGGTGTGCGGGCTCAGCCTGAACGTGGAATCGGGCGAGATCGTCGGCCTGCTCGGACCCAACGGTGCCGGCAAGACCACCACTTTCTACATGATTCTGGGCCTGATCGCGAGCGACAAGGGCCACATCCGGCTCGATGAGCGCGACCTGACCGGACTGCCCATGCACGCTCGCGCCCGGGCCGGACTGGGCTACCTCCCCCAGGAGGCCTCGGTTTTTCGCCATTTGACCGCGCGCGAAAACGTGCTCGCGGTGCTGGAATTGAGCGGCAAGGGCACCCGCGCGGAACGCCGGCGCCGGGCCGATGAACTGCTTGAGGAGCTGGGCGTGTCGCATCTCGCCGAGGACAAGGGCATCAGCCTGTCTGGCGGCGAACGGCGGCGGGTGGAAATCGCACGCGCGCTGGCTAACGAACCCGCCTTCATGCTGCTCGACGAACCGTTCGCGGGCGTGGACCCGATTTCGGTCGCCGACATCAAGCGCATCGTGCGGCACTTGGCCGAGCGTGGGATCGGGGTGCTCATCACCGAACACAACGTGCGCGAAACGCTCGATATCTGCACCCGGGCCTATGTCATGAACCGTGGTCGGATGCTCGCGGCGGGTACTCCCGACGAGGTTATAGCAAATCCGGCGGCAAGAGAAATCTACCTGGGCGCCGAATTTAGGCTATAACTAGAGCATGAAATCGGTCATCTATCCATGAGCCCCGGACAGCGGCTTAGCTTGGGAGTCTCCCAGCGCCTCGCGCTGGCACCGCGCCAGAGCGAGGCCTTGCGGCTGCTGGCCATGCCGGCGTTCGAACTGACGCAGATGCTGGAGGCAGCGCTGGAGCAAAATGCCATGCTCGACCGGGTAGACGCCGAACCCAGTGAGGGTGCCGAATCGCTGGAAAGCGTCGCTGACGGCACCGAAGAACCTGCCGCTTGGGAGGGGCTGGATTGGGCGAGCGCCGCGGGCGGCGGTGCGCAGGACGGGCACGAAGACTACGCCGAAGCGGTGCCGGACCTGCGCCAGCATCTAAGCGATCAACTGGAACTGGAGCGCTTCTCGGCCCGCGATTACGCCATAGCACTGACCCTGGTGGATGCCCTCGACACCGATGGGTATCTACGTGAAACCGTGGCCGATATCGCCACGGAACTGGATACGCTGGAGCCACCGCCGCCCGCGGTCGAAGTCGAAGCCGTTCTGCAGCGGGTGCAGCGACTCGATCCGGTGGGCGTTGGCGCACGCACGCCCTCCGAATGCCTGCTGGTGCAGTTGGACTCCCTGCCTGCAGGCACCATGGGCCTCGATATCGCCCGCTGCCTGGTGGAACATCATTGCGACCAGCTCGCTCGTGCCGGCGTGGAGATCCTCGCCCGTCGGGCCAACACCGATGTGGAGACCACGCGTGCGGCGCTGGCATTGATCCAAGGACTCAACCCGCGCCCCGGCGCCGATTACGCTGCTGCCGACACCGAATACCTCGTACCCGAACTGCGCGTACGCCGCGACCTCGCAGAGTGGCAGGTCGAGTTCTGCCCCGGCACCCGGCCACAGGTCATGATCAACGACACCTATGCGGCCTGGCTCGGTTCCCACCGCCAAAGCGAAGGCGCAGCGCTGCTCGCACAACAGCTCGAAGAAGCCCGCTGGCTGCTGCGCAGCCTGGCGCAGCGCGAAGACACCCTGTTGCGGGTGGCACGGGTACTGGTGCGCCATCAAAGCGCGTTCCTCGATCACGGCCCGCTGCACCTGGCACCGCTCACCTTGCGTGAAGTCGCCGCCGAACTCGAACTGCACGAATCCACCGTCTCCCGCGCGGTACAGGGAAAATCGCTTGCTACCCCGCGCGGCGTGTTCCTGTTGCGGCACTTATTCTCGACGGCATTGTCCAATGGCAATGAGGAAGCCCTGTCTGCCCATGCCGTGCGAGAACATCTGCGCCATCTGCTGACCCAGGAAGATCCCGCTGCGCCGCTGAGCGATGCGGCACTGGCAACAGCGCTCGCCCGCAAAGGCATGCCGATTGCCCGCCGCACGGTTACAAAATACCGCGAAGCCCTCGGTTTCGCGTCCACCCGGGAGCGCAAGCGCCCGGCGCACTCCACTGCACCCAGCAAGGGGGAACGTCATGCAAAACACGATCACCGGTCGTCATCTGGAAATCACTCCAGCCCTGAAGGATTACGTCAACACCAAGCTGGCTCGTCTTGAACGGCATCAGGACAAGGCCACTTCTGCTCAGGTCGTACTGAGCGTGGAAAACCTGGATCACAAGGCGGAAGCCATTCTGCAACTGAGGGGCGAAACCGTCTTCGCCGAAGCGCTCAAGCCGGACATGTATGCGGCCATCGACGTCCTTGTCGACCGTCTAGATCGACAACTATTGAAACACAAGGAACGCCATGCAGACCATCACACCACTCCGCCCGCTCGCCTTGACATGGGCGCCTGAGCTATACACCTGCTCGATCCGCCAGCCGATCCCGGTGTCGATTTTCGGCATCGGGATCGGCTGGCGGTAATGAAATAGATTCTGCATGAAACTGATTCTTCTCGGCGGGCTTTCGGGTGCGGGCAAAACGATCGCGCTCGACATGCTCGAGGATCTCGGCTATCACATCGTCGACAACCTGCCGCTCGGCCTGATCCCGCCCGTCGTCGAGGCCATGTTAGGCGACGACGCGCACCGCTATCCGCGGCTCGCCATTGGCATCGATCCCCGCAATTCGCCGGAAGAATTCCAGGCCTTCGCTAAACAGATCCAGGACTGGCGCGAGAGACCGCATGGCTGTACCGTACTCTACTTGTTCTGCGAACTCGCCACCCTGATAAAGCGCTACCGGGCAACGCATAGACGCCATCCTCTGACCGAAGGCGACACCGACCTCGCCGCTGCCATCGCTAGAGAAAACGCCGTGCTGGAGCCTCTGGCGCAACTGGCCGATGTCAGCATCGACACCACACACACCAACATCCATCAACTACGCGAGACGATTCGGGAACGAATTACCGACGCGGACGAATACCCGCTGACCCTGCTCGTCGAATCCTTCGGCTACCGGCTCGGCCTCGCACAGGATGCCGACCTGGTCTTCGACATGCGTTGCCTGCCCAACCCCTACTGGGAACCCACGCTGCGCGAACTGACCGGGCTGGACCCACTGATCGCCGAATATCTGGAAGGCCACAACACGGTCAATCGTATGCTGAACGACCTTCTGCACTTTGTTCAGGATTGGATACCGCGCTACGCTGCCAGTAACCGCAGCTATCTCACCATTGCCCTCGGCTGCACCGGAGGCCGGCATCGTTCGGTGTATATGGCCGAACAACTCGGCACGCAACTCGGCCAGCAGGGATGGCACGTACTGATACGGCATCGCGAGCTTGAAATACCCGTGCGCGAAGTGGGCGGCGATACTCTTACATAACCGAAGCGTTCGGCCATTGCGCCCGTGTGGCGCCTGATCGTCGCATGTTCTCCGGCATCGAAGGGCAAATCGTAGTAAGGCGGAAAGCGACTTCGTAGGTGTACTACAAAGGCCTTCGTAATGGATTGACCTGCCCTGAAAAATTTGTGCCAATCTGAAAGTGGTAATTTGTAGTGATCTACAGGAGGATTGGAAAGATGACCGCCCGGGCAGTCGCGAGTGGCTGGAGGCGGTTAGCGTCAAGACACTCTACATTACCCCGGACAGTCCCTGGGAGAACGGATATAACGCATCGTTCAACGGCAAGCTCAGGAGCGAGCTATTGGATCGGAAGCTGTTCTACTAGCTGGAGGAGGCGAAGGTGCTGATCGAGCGTTGGCGTCACAATTACAATCGCGTGAAACCGCACAGCGCCCTGGGTTACCAGCCACCGGCTCCGGGAGCGATAATCGCTGGCGGGAATACTCGGGTTGTCGCACCATCAGTGACGCTGGATCAGTTGAAGAGTTTACGACTTTAGAACTGGTACAAAGAATTCAGCCTAGTCAGTGGATCGGGTCTCGTTCACCTGTGACAAACCGAGGAACCGGCTGATTTCCTGGCGCCGAGTCTGGGCGTCGCGCCGCCCGAGGGCAATCATTTCGCGGCAATAGACGCTTTCAAAGAGCATGTAGCTCAAAAGCTGATTGCCCCCCTCGACTTCACCGCCCATGGAACGCAGCAGCCAGCGCATTGCTTTCGGCAGGCTCGCCACGTAACGTGCCGCAATCTCGACCGGTCGTTGTGACGGCGCGATAATCAGGGTGTCAATCTCTTTCAGGGCCAGCCCCGCGGGTTCCTGGCCGGCTTGCCTGCGCAAGGCCTCCAGCGTGCGGTTGATGCGCTCTAACCGCTCCATGTCGGCATACAGGCTGTCGGAAAAAATGGTGTCGAAAAGATACCCCATGACCCTGGACAATGAGGGATAGCGAGGATCGGCATGCGTCCGTTGCGGGGCCGGGTACTGGGTATCTATGACCAGCAACCGCTCAGCCCCCATGTGAATCGCCGGAGAAAGCGGCGCGAACTGTCGTGTCGAACCGTCTCCGCACCATTCGCCGTTGATGTTGACGGCGGGGAAAACGATGGGCAGACCCAGAGAGGCCATGACGTGGTCCAGGTCAATCTGCGCCGGACGTCCTTCACGGCGCCGCCGCCACCACGACTGGACTCCCGGCGCAGCCTGGAAATAACTCAACGAGCGTTCCGTTTCATAGCCGGCAACGGTCACTGCGATGCCATGCAAGTGTCCTGTATCAATATGCTCGGCGATACGGTCGAAATCAATGTTGGCCGCCAACAATTCGCGCAACGGCGAATTGTCAAGCAACGAACGCGGATTGGAATCGCCAAGCCCCCCCGACAGCAGCGACCAGCCCCAGTGCAGCAACACCCCGAACACCTTGCGGTACTCCGGACGATACACCTGCTTCACTTCCAGTTGCGACCACAATTCAACAAGCGCTTCCGCGGCATCGGCGAAGTGCACCATATTGGCCGCCAGGTAGGCCGCATTCATGGCACCGGCCGAGGTGCCGACAATCACCGGAAACGGCGCCGGTGCCTGCGCATCGTACCATTCGGCAATACCCGCCAGCACCCCCACCTGATAGGCGGCGCGAGCACCCCCGCCGGGTAGAATCAGTGCCGTGGTAGACATACCAATAATTTACAACAACGCAATCGGCTATCAGTTTACGTCAAACGCATGAAAAAACCGACGGCATCTGCAGGAGTGCAACCCGAGTCCGGAAGCAAAGTACACTAGGCTTGGCACATTTCGGAACACATCATGAAAAAGGTCGTTGTGGCCAACCTGAAGGGCGGGAGTGGCAAAACGACCCTCGCCACTACGCTGGCCGCCTGGTGGGCGCGAATGAAGGCTACAAGACCTGTCTGCTCGATCTCGATCCGCAACGAGCCGCCAGTGCGTGGCTGCGCCGTCGTCCAGCCAACCGAGCGCCGATTCATGGCCTGCAAGTACCCTCGCAAACCGCCAGTGTCACGCTGAGCTTCGCACTGCGTATTCCCCACGATACGCAACGGCTGGTAGTCGATACCCCGGCGGGACTAAGCGGCGCAGCGCTGGCCAATACGGTGCGCGGTGCCGCCACGGTATTGATACCAGTGTTGCCGGGCGCCATGGACAGCGATGCGGCGGCCCGCACCTTGGCCGATCTGTTGCTGGTGGCCAAGCTGGGCCGTCATTCGGGCCGCCTCGCCATCATCGGCAACCGGGTTCGCCGCCGCACCATTGATGCCGAACGTCTGCAACGCTTTATCGCCGCACTCGACATTCCCCTGATTGCCACCCTGCACGATGCGCAGGCTTACACACACGCCATCCGCGACGGCCTGGGCCTGCACGAACTTCCCTCGCGCCGCCTTGGTGGCGAACGCATGGCATGGATACCGCTTATCGAGTGGGTCGAAGCGCGCGAACTGGAAATCAGTGCTCAGACTGCACTGGGATCGCGGAGCTTGCTGGTGCAGCCACTGTCGCAGGTGCCGCCCGACCCCACGGCATGAAGCTTAGTGTCTTTTTTGCCGCGCCCGGCGCCAGCGGCACGGGCGCGCCCTCGGCCCAAGCCTGAAACTCGTCTCCATACCAGGCCGAAAGCGGATGTGCACTTTCGCCTCCTGGCAACTCGAACAGTCCCGGCGCATCGGGCAGCGGCGAAACGACCATGCGCATGGACGCACCGAAATCGGGCGTCTGCACCCGCGGCATATTGGTATCGCCAGGCAGTTGCGTGGGCGGCATGTTCAGCCAATATCCCAGGGGTCCGAGCGCCGCCGCCAACGGCTGATCAATGCGCACCGTATTGCGTGCGCCCCAAGTCGCCGCCGCAAAGCCGGAATCCGGACTCCATAAACGGTGGATCACGGCATCGGCCGCATGCAGCAAGAGGGCATTCCAGGTGAGATAATCTGGATTAAGCCAATTGTGTGGCCGGGCCGTTACCAGACGCCACAACGGGCCTTCGATCTGATCGGAAAAAGGCAATCGTGCACCCGGATCGAGTGTGTGCAAACGCTTGAGCTCGGGCGCAAAGACCGACTGCACCACTTCGCTGCGAAACAGACGCACCAGACGGTAGCCAGGCGAATCGATCGCCGCATGCGCGCCCCAATCGGCGACGGCCGCACGCAGTGCACTGCGCCGTGGATGAAAATCCAGCGCAGAGGGACTCAAGACCTTGAGTAACAGATCGTGCCAACGAGCAAGGAAAATGGCGCGGTCGTCGAGTTGTACTTTCTGCAAGTCCCGAGCCGTGATCTTGCCCCGCTGCGCCAGCTCATGCAGATCGCCGGTAATCTGATGCGCCCGCGCCCCATCAGCGAAACCTTCGTTGCCGAGCGCCAGCTCCGCCGGCTCGCTTGCATCGACGCGGTTGTTGGCCGTGGCCAGATAGCCCTGCGACGGGTCGACGATACGCGGATAGGCACCGGGATCTAGCCAGCCCGTCCAGGCGCACTGCCCATTGGCCCAGGATTGCGGCACACTGTAATCGCAACCGGCCTTGCGCGCCGGGATACGCCCGGCGACCGTCCAGCCGATGTGGCCTTGAGCATCCACTACCAGAAAATTCTGTGCCGGGATACCGGCGTGAGCAGCCAGCGCCAGCGCCTGCTTGACCGTGGTGAGGGAATCCAGGCGCATGAAGTCGAGATTCACACCGCCCGGCTGAGCCAGCGCCCAGTGCGATACCAGCAAGTCACCGCCGGTCGTCGTGCCGATCACCGGCCCCCAGATCGTGTGCTGACTGATAAACGGCCGGGCCGGTTCCCCGCGCACCGCAATCAGATCGCGTTGCAGCGAAAGCGTTGCCGTACCAGCGGGCGTGGCATACGTCGGAGTCGCTTTGGGATCGGCACCCGTTATCGGTTTCACCCGCACCAGGTCGGTCCAGTCGCCGCCGCTGTTGGTCAGTCCCCAGGCGATATGCCCGTTGGTGCCGATCACCAGGGCCGGCATGCCGGGCAGAAACACACCGGTCAACGTAATCGGCGCAGTCGTGCTGGCCGCTGCGGACGGATACACCAGCCGGGCGCGGTACCAGGTAGGTGGCACTCTGAGCGACAGGTGCGGATCGTTGGCCAGCAGGGCATGTCCCGATTGGCTCAGATAGCCACTCACCGCAAAGCTGTTCGAACCCGGATGCAGACGCGGCAAACTCAGCGGCGCTACCGCTCCACGGGTGGCAGACGCGGCGGCCGGCCTAGACGCCGGTGCCGGGCCGGCGCTCAGGTCAATCGCCTGTGTGCCGGGAATCGGCGGCAACGTCGGCGGCGTACCCGCCATCGGAGCGGCCCAGACTGTGTCAGGGGCACTCAGAAACGCGTTGACCACCGCCGGGTACAAGGCTCGCAACGCGGCGCGGGCCTGCTTGCTGGCCGCCGTCGGATCCTGCAGCATCCAGCCCATCGCATAAATCACCAGTACGCAATCCGACGGTTGCCAGGGTTGCGGGCGCGTGCGCAGCACCAAGTAGGGCCACGGTCGGACATCGAGCGCCGAGAGCCCTTCGTTGACACCTAGCGTGTAGGCCACCAGTCGCGCCCGCTCGGCAGGCGGCGCATCGAGATAAATACGTTCGGCACGGGCTCTCAGATCGAAACGCGCATGCGCCCGGTCGAGCTTGAGCGCGGCCGGCCCAACGAGTGCCGCCAAATCGCCCGCCGCCACCCGGCGCATCACATCCATCTGGAAAAAACGGTCCTGCGCCTCCAGATAGCCCAGCACCCGCCAGGCATCGAGCGCATCAGTGGCACGGATGGTCGGTACGCCTTGGGAATCACGGGTCGCGGTCACCGCGCCGTTCAGCCCCGGCAGGCGTACCGTGCCCTGCGTTTGCGGCAAACTCCCGCGCAGGAGCAAATAACCGGCTACGCCGATCAGGACCACCACCACGATCAGGCCCAACACAATACGCAACGGCCAGCGACCGTAACGGCGACGTCGCCACAACCAGGCGGCCGCGTGTCCCGAATCGCGCGCCAGACGTTGCGGAAGACGCCGTTTTTCCGGCTGCGCTTCCTGCTCCGGCGACGCAGTGTTCTCGTTCATGACCGCGCAGGATTCAGCGCGCAGAATCTCCGGCTGGTGTACTACGGCCTCGGCGACGCAACCACATTTCATAACCAACCACGGCCGGCACCAGCAGGCCCAGCCACACCAGCAACGAGATCAGAATCGGGCGCCCGGCGGCTGCATTCCACAGCGTCAGGCTTTGCGCGGGCGCGGCGAAGGACGGCAGAATCACCGGATACGTCATCACACCCAGCGTGGCGACCATTCCGGTCACTGCACAGGTCGCCAGCAACCATACCCGCTGCAAGCGTCCGCGCCAAGTCAGAAACAACGCTCCCAGGATGGCGAGCGCCGTCAGCACCGGGATAATCACCAGCGGCAGATGGGACAGGAACTGCTCCAG
>JBAUSV010000239.1:0-8763 GCA_049581885.1 Gammaproteobacteria bacterium
CCCGGGGCCAGCGCCTTGAGGATGGGGTCAATGTGGTTGCAAGCGTCCTCGTTGCCGCCGACCATCACGCAGTAGCCGCGTTCCAGTCCCCACACGCCGCCGGACACGCCGGCGTCTATGTAGTGGATGCCTTTTTCTGCCACCTGCTTGGAGCGTCGGATATCGTCGAGCCACTTGGAATTGCCGCCGTCGATCACGATGTCGCCTTCGTCGAGCAACGGCGTGAGCTTCTCGATGGTTTCGTCCACGAAGGCCACCGGCAGCATCATCCACAGCACGTGCGGCGAGGGCAGGGCCTTGACCATGTCTTCAAGCGACTCCGCCCCGATGGCGCCTTCCTTGGCCATTTTCTTCACGGCATCGGAATTGACGTCGAAAACCACCGCTTCATGGCCGGCACGCTGGATCCGCCGCACCATGTTGGCACCCATGCGCCCGAGCCCGATCATTCCAATTTTCATCTCTGGTCTCTCCTGTTCTCAGTGTGACCGCCGACGCCGGCGGCCTTCAGAAAATCCTGCAAGCCAACGCGATACACGCGGCGCTTGTGCTCCTGCAATGCCTCGTAATCGCCCGCCGCCTGGGCCTCGAACAACTGGCGGAAGCCGTAGTCGCGTCCGGGGATGGCGACGTCGGGATCGAGATCATCCACGATCTGTATGAATACGCCGTTATTGCGACCGCCCTTGTGCAGCTGGCCGGTGGAATGGAGATAGCGCGGGCCGAGTCCGAGCGTGGTGGCCACGCCCAGCTTGTCGCGCAGCGCCACCCGGGCGGTCTGCAGGTCCGCATAATGCTTCGAATCGGCCTCGACGTAGGCCTGGATGGCCAGGTAATCGCCCGGCTTGATGAGCTTGAGCGCATCTTCGGCCGCGGTTACCGGCAGTTCCGGAACGCCTTCGGCGAGCACCTTTCCGGCGGCCTTCTTGGCGGCTTCCACGTTGGGCTGGTCGAAGGGGTTGATGCCGAGCACCTTGCCGGCAATGGCGATCGCGAACTCCCAGCGGAAGCACTCGGCGCCGATGCTGTAGCGATCCACATAGGGCAGGCAGATCACCGGGTGCACCGTATCCTTCAGAGCACCCAGCGAATTGTCCTGCGACTTGCGGTCCGCTCTCGCTACCGCGCCGCCGTCGGATTCCTCGCCGACACACACGAAGAAGCGGTCCTTGCCGTACATTTCGGGCAGCCCGATCGGCTCGTCCGCCACCGGGAGTATGCCCACACCATGCTTGCCCGTGGACTCGGCGATCAATTGCTCGAGCCAGGCGCTGAAGTGGGCGATCTCCGGCGGCAGCACGAGCGTGAGCTTGTCGCAGCCGTGCAGCGCCGCATAGCTGATCGCCGCACCGAAGCGTACGCCCGGGTTCTCGGCTGTCGGATGGTCGGGCTTGCAGGCGGCGATCATCTGGCCGGCGCGCTCGAGCAACTCTTCCACGTCCACGCCGAGTAGCGCCGCCGCCACCAGCCCGAAGTGGGAGAGGGCGGAATAGCGGCCTCCGATATCGGGGTTATTGAAGAACACCTTGCGGAAGCTGCGCTCCTCGGCGATCTTGCCGAGCTCGGAGCCACGGTCGGTGATCACCGCGTAATGCGCCGGGTCGTCGTTCTTCGACCAGAACAGGTCGAGGTGGCAGCGGGTTTCCAGCGTGCCGCCGGACTTGGAGGCGAACAGGAACAACGTCTTGTCGAGCGGCATCGCCTCGAGCGCGTCGTTCACAGTGACCGGGTTGCTGCTGTCGAGCACCCTCATCTCGAGGCCGCCGGCATCGGCGAAGGTGTGTTGCATGACTTGCGGGAACAGGCTGGAGCCGCCCATGCCGCTCCACAGCACATGGGTGATGCCATCCTTTTTGAGCCCTTCCGTGAAGGCTTTCAGTCGCGGCACTTCCTCCAGCATTTGGGTCGGCGAATCAAGCCAGCCGAGGCGGTTGGCCACCTCGGACGGATCCTTTTGCCACAGCGTGTGGTCTCGTTCCCATATGCGGGCGACTGCGTTGTCCTTGTCGAGCCGTGCAATCGTCTTCTTGACGCCCTCGGCCAGTTCGCCCAGGTTTTCGCTTTCCCGGCTGTTCGCCTCGCGCAGTTCCGCGAGCTTCTTCTCGATACGCGCCAGCAACTTGTGATAGGAGTCGCTGAATTTCTGCTTGCCTTCGTCCTGGAGCCTGCGGGCCAGTTCGTCGGTGTCCACGCCGGCCTCGTTGATTTTCTCGATTACATCGTCGGCATCGCCGCCGTCATCCTTGAGCAGGCCGTTGACTTCGCCGTTCTTTGCGAAGGCGAACAACGTTTCCTCGGGCACGGTCGCTACCGTGCCCGGCGCAGCCAGCTCGGTCAGGTAATAGCCCTCGGGCAGGCTGGGGTCCTTGACCCCCGTGCTCGCCCACAGCAGCCTTTGCGGCTTGGCGCCCTTGGCCGCCAGTTTTTTCCAGCGATCGGAGCCGAGAATCCGGCGGTATTCGCGGTAGGCCTGCATGCTGACGGCGATCCCGAGCCGGTTCTTGAGATCGTCGGGCAGATCGTCCACGCTGGCCTTGTCCCAGCGTGATATGAACAGCGAGGCCACTGAGGGAACGTTCGCGTCCTTGCCTTCGGCGATGCGGCGCTCGATGCCGCGCATGTAGGCTTCGGCTGCGGCCACGTACTGCTCGGCGGAGAAGAGCAGGGTGACGTTTACCGGAATGCCCTGGTAAATCACTTCCTCGATGGCGCCGGGTTTGTCGGCGGTTCCGGCGCCGGCGCCGGTGCCGGGGATCTTGATCAGCAGGTTGGGCCGCTGAGCCTCGCCGGCGAGTCGCCGGGCCTGGGCTATGGACCCGCTGACGTCGTCCGCCAACTCGGGCGAGAGTTCGAGCGAGACGAAGCCGTCACCGCCCTGTGTCTTGTCGTAAACGGGTCGGAACAGGTCCGCGGCATGCACCAGGTCCTCGATTGCCAGTTCGAAGAAAATGTCTTCGACGTCGGGATTCTCGTCGTCGCGATAGCGGGCGATGCTTTCGTCGTAGTCGTTGCCCCCGGCGATCGCATGCTCGAAGATCGTGGGATTGGAGGTCAGTCCCGTGAGCACGTAGTCCTTGATATAGCGCTTGAGTTCGCCACTGGTCAGCATGCCGCGGCGAATGTTGTCCATCCAGATGCTTTCGCCTTTATCGTGCAGTGTCTGTAATGGGTTCATAGATCAGATCCTCCAGATCAGGGCAAAGTCGGATAATCCGACACGCAGGATGCCAATCAGTTCAGCTTAACGTACTGACCCGGGAAGTTCAGTGACGATTCTATTTCCCGCGCGGCGGGTGGCCGAGTTCTTTCTCGATCGCCAGGACCTGCTGGGTCGTGCCGAGCACCGTGTCCGGATTGAGGCTCATGGACTCGATGCCGATCTCGACCAGGAACCGCGCCATTTCAGGGTAGTCGGAGGGCGCCTGCCCGCAGATCCCGGAGTGGATACCGTTGCGCTTGCAGCCTTCCACGGCGAGGCGGATCAGTTGCTTGACACCAGGATCGCGCTCGTCGAAGGCGGCCGCCACGATTTCCGAGTCCCGGTCCACGCCCAGCGTGAGCTGCGTGAGATCGTTGGAACCGATGGAGAAACCGTCGAAATATTTTGAGAATTCGTCGATTTGCAGGACATTGTTGGGGATTTCGCACATGGCGTAGATCTGCAGGTTCTTGTCGCCGCGCTTGAGTCCGAACGTCTCCATCAACTCGATCACGGACCGCGCTTCGGCCACACGGCGCACGAACGGGATCATGAGGATGACGTTGGTCAGTCCCATCGTCTCCCGCACCCGCTTCATGGCTGCACATTCGAGTTCGAAAGCCTCGGCGTAGCGGGGGTGCGCGTAGCGCGAGGCACCACGGAAGCCGAGCATCGGATTCTCTTCCTTCGGCTCGAAGGGCGCGCCGCCGATCAACGCCGCATACTCGTTGCTCTTGAAATCGGACATTCGCACCACGACAGGGCGAGGGTAGAACGCCGCGCCGATGGTGGCAACGGACTCGGACAGACGCTGGATGAAGAACTCGCGTCCGTCCGCGTAGCCCGCGAGCAGTTGGTTTATCTCCTCCCGGGCGCCAGCGTCGGTCACTTGGTCGGGATGGAGCAGGGCGAGCGGATGGGCTTTGATCGATTCGTTGATGATGAATTCCAGGCGCGCGAGGCCCACGCCATCGCAGGGCAACAGGGCCGTCTTGAAGGCCAGGGCTGGATTGCCGAGGTTGACCATGATCCGCGTGTTGGGACGGGGCATGGCGGTGAGGTCGGTGCGCTCCACTGCGTATTCAAGTTCGCCCTCGTAGACATTGCCGGTATCGCCTTCAGCGCAGGACACGGTCACTTTCTGACCGGGCTGGAGCACCTGAGTCGCTGTAGAGGTGCCGACGATGGCGGGGATGCCCAGCTCGCGGGCGACGATCGCCGCGTGGCAGGTCCGTCCGCCGCGGTTGGTCACGATGGCGGCCGCGTTCTTCATCACCGGTTCCCAGTCCGGGGTGGTGGTTTCGGTGACCAGCACCTCGCCCTCCTGGAAGTCGGCCAGGGCGGAGAGATCGCGTGCGACGCGTACCGGGCCGGAAGCGATCTTGCTTCCCACCGCGCGACCGCTCAGGAGCACGGTGCCCTTGCCCTTGAGTGCGTAACGCTTGAGGATGTTGACCTCCTGCTGGGAGGCGACGGTTTCAGGGCGCGCCTGCACCATGTAGATCAGGCCATCTTCACCGTCCTTGGCCCATTCCATGTCCATCGGGCGCGGTTCGCCGGCGCGCTCGGAATAATGGCGCTCAATCTTGATCGCGTAGTCGGCGAGCGTGAGCACGTCCTCGTCGGTGATTGAATAACTCGCCTGCTTGTCCGCAGGCGTCTCGACGTTGCGTACGCGCTCGTCGGCGTCGCCGTTGGCATACACCATCGTCAGGTGTTTGTGGCCGAGCCGGCGGCGCAGCACGGCCCGGTACCCGGCCTCGAACGTGGGCTTGTGGACATAGAATTCGTCGGGTTCAATCGCGCCCTGGACGATGTTCTCTCCCAGTCCCCAGGCCGAATTGATGAACACCACGTCGCGGAAGCCCGACTCGGTGTCGAGCGAGAACATGACGCCCGAGGCGCCGATGTCGGAGCGCACCATCTTCATCACGGTGATCGACAGCGCCACTTCGAAATGATCGAACCCGCGCTGGGCGCGGTAGCTGATGGCGCGGTCGGTGAACAGGCTGGCGAAGCACTGCCGGCAGGTATCGATCAGCTCGTCTTCGTTACGGACGTTTAGATAGGTCTCCTGCTGGCCGGCGAAGCTCGCCGTCGGCAGGTCCTCGGCCGTGGCCGAACTGCGTACTGCCAAGGTGAGGTTCTTTCCGTATTCTTCCTTTAATTCTTTGTAGGAATTAAGAATTTCCTGTCTGAGATCGTCCGGGAATTCGGCCTCGTACACCAGTTTCCTGGCCTGGGCACCGGCCCGGGTGAGCGTGTTCACGTCGCCGGCGCGGACGCCCGCCAGGGCCTCCCTGAGGGCGGGTTCTATCCCGGCCCCGGCCAGCAGGTAGCGGTAGGCCCCGGCGGTAACCGCAAAGCCGTTGGGCACCCGCACGCCCTGGTCCTTGAGCGCCTGGTACATCTCGCCGAGAGAGGCGCCCTTGCCGCCTACGGAAGCAACGTCATCGACACCGATCTCGCGGAAGAAACGAATGTATTTGTATTTCATTCTGTGTTCCTGTCTCTCATTCATCAAATAACCATTTCGCGCGCCGTCAGCGTACGGACTCCCGGTGGCCTGGTCGTCCTTGTTCAACGCGATCCAGACCCGCATTCTATCGGGTTAGGGGACTAATTGGGGGAAAGAGACTGACGTATTCCGTTATAGGGTCATATACAGATTGGATGCAGGTCTTTACCCGGAGCCCCCAGGTTCGGGTAACGTGCCATGTTCTCCGGATTCCGCCGCCCCGGTGTCTGCCTCGAACAACGTTTCCAGCTCCCTGGCCGCTTCCTTCGAGGTCTGGATAAGTCGGTCTTCGTCGCGAAAGACCGCAAACTGCCTTTTCAGGGTTTGCTCATCATGACGGCTGAAGATGTCGAGGGTGCGCCGCGCCTCGCGTTCGGACACGCCCAGTCCGCCGAGCACCTGGGCGGTCAGATCCAGGCTGGAGAGCAGGGTCTCGCGCACGATGTGGGTCACGCCGAGTTCCATGAGCAGATGCGCATGGTAGCGGTTGCGCGCGCGAGCGTAGAGGGTAAGGTTCGGGAAGTGGCGGCGGACCATTTCGGCCGTGCGCACCGATGCTTCGACGTCGTCTATGGCAAGGACCAACAGCTTGGCATCGGCCGCGCCGGCAGCCCGCAATAGCTCGAAATTGGAGGCATCGCCATAGTAGATCTTGTTGCCGAAACGACGCACGAAATCCACCTGTTCCGAGCTGATCTCCAATGCGGTGAAGGGGATATTCCGTATTCGTAGCACACGGGCCACGATCTGTCCGAAGCGCCCGAAACCGGCAATGATGACCGGGTTACCCGGTTCGTCGATGCGATCGAACGGCGGGGGCTGCAAGCGGTCGAACCAGCGATCGAGCACGCGCGTATTGAAGGTGACCAGAAAGGGCGTGAGTGCCATCGAAAAGGCAACGACGAGGATCAGGATGTCCGCAACGGAGTGGGGTAACAGGCCGAAGCCGGCGGCTACTCCGAACAGTACAAAGGCGAATTCGCCGCCCTGTGGCAAGGTAAAGGCGAGGGCGCGGGCAGCGCGGGCCGGCATCCGGGACAGTTTGCCGATGATGTAGAGAATGGCGCCCTTGATTATGAGCAAGCCAGCCGTGAGTCCGATCACCACCAGCGGATGCTGAAGAACGAGTTCCACGTTGGTGGACATGCCGACAGCCAGGAAAAACAGGCCGAGAAGCAGGCCCTTGAAAGGCTCGATGCTGGCTTCCAGTTCGTGGCGGTATTCGGAATCGGCGAGCAGCACGCCAGCAAGGAATGCGCCCAGCGACATGGACAGGCCGACGGCGTTCAGGGCCATCGCCGATCCGAGTACCACCAGCAGGGCGGCCGCGCTGAACGTTTCCGATATGCCGAAGGTCGCTACCAGGCGAAACATGGGCCGCAGCAGATAACGTCCTGCCGCGAACAGGCCCGTGATCACAGCCACGGCAACCAGCAATGACAGCCAGCCGGTATGATCCGCGGGCTGGTAGAACACCCGCAGCAGAACCAGTACAGGAATGACCGACAGGTCCTGAAACAGCAGAATGGAGAAACCGGTACGGCCTTGGGCAGTGCCCAGTTCCTTGCGTTCGGCGAGCATCTGCAGGACGAAGGCCGTAGAGGACATGGACAGCCCGAAGCCCGCAATCAGCGCCGCAATAGGCGATAGACCCAGAAGCCGTCCCAACAGGGCCAGGACAAGCGTGGTGGCTGCCATTTGGGCCGTTCCAGTGCCGAATATGGGGCGTCGCAGGGCCCACAGCCTGGCGGGCTGCAGCTCGAGCCCGATAACGAAGAGCAGGAAGACGACCCCCATCTCGGAGAAGCTCAGGACTTCCTCGGGGCTGCGTATCAGCCCAAGTATCCAGGGACCGACCACGACACCAGCCACCAGGTAGCCGAGCACTGCACTGAAGCCGTAGCGGCGGAACAGCGGAACCGCTATGACGGCCGCTGCAAGCAGGACGAGTATCTGTTCACCCAAGGCGTTCACGGCAAAACCGGTTGTGAGATGTCTGTGCCTAACTTACTTCAATTCAGTCGGTTCATACCCACACAGAGAGAACGGGGTACCATCAGGCGGAATCTCGATGCCGACACGTTCCACGGTTAGAGTAAAAATGGAAAATATCTGTAACCATCTGTATAAATTACATAAATATAAGATTATTCCGTTTCCCACTTGCTTGAGGTCTGTCTGACTGATATCTGTTATATTTGACATAATATATCTTATGCGCATATATAAATGGCCGTGTCAGGTACGGGATTCCTTTGCAAAGGTTTATGTGACCCGCTACGACATTCGCGACCCGCGCCGCTGGGACAGATGCCAGGTCCAGAGCGGCGTTTCCAGGCGGCCCCAGCGTGCGACGATAAATCCGAGAATGACCCCGAAGAGCGTATGGGCCACGTAGACTGTTATGGCGAACCCCGGCCCCATGGCGAGGCCGAAATCACCGATGTTCCCGAGCATCTTCATATCGGGGCTGATCATGAACACGGTGGCAATGACCCAGGCGTACGGTATGGCCTTCCACCAGCGCGGCCTGCCGAACACGAGTACGTACACCAGGGCGAAGCTGATGCCGTTGACCAGCACGTGATCCGCCCAGCCGGCCAGATTACTCCAGATATTCGGTCCCAGCATGAAGCGATTGTTTATCAGCACGCCCATCAGCATCGGCATGGACCCCGGCATGGCATGGAAGATGCGGAATCCGATGATGCGGGCTACTTCCAGACCGGCTGTGGCTATTGGTCCGGCCACCACGGCAACCAGAATGCCGCGGTACAGACGCTCCCAGTGCCGCGCCCGCGCGAGCAGGAAAATAAGGAACACCGCGGCAATGGCCGGAAGCAGCGCGAACTTCGCATAGAAGTTCATGCTGCCGTAACCGGCTGCAGCCGCTACGAACATCAACGGCGATACACCGGTGGCGGCCAGCACGATGGCGGTCGCCACGAGTTCCGGAATACGCCCGATTCGAAGTGATCCCAGGGTTAACGACGGGCCATGACCGGCCTCGCGTGTCTCATGCTGTAGATTCATGGTGCTTCTCCAC
>JBAUSV010000240.1:0-1506 GCA_049581885.1 Gammaproteobacteria bacterium
TCCAAGGGAGGCGACATTAAGAAGATGATGGCGGAGCTCTTCGGCCGGTCAACCGGATACTGCAAGGGCAAAGGCGGTTCCATGCACATCGCGGATATGGATCTGGGCATACTGGGCGCCAATGGCATTGTGGGCGCCGGCGCCCCCATCGCGGTGGGAGCCGGTTTCGCGGCCAAATACAAAAATACGGACAATGTGTGCGTCTGCTTCTTCGGGGATGGCGCATCCAACCAGGGAACGACCGCCGAGGCCATGAATATGGCGTCAGCCTGGAACCTGCCGGTCGTCTTTGTCAACGAAAATAACCTGTACGGCATCTCCTGTTGCACGAATAAATCCATGAGGGTTTCCGATGTGGCCGACAAGGCCGCGGCCTATGACATTCCCGGCATCGTGGTGGATGGAAACGACGTGATTGCCGTATATGAAGCAGCGGCGGAGGCCATTAAAGGCGCCCGCGAAGGAAAAGGCCCTTCCCTTATTGAATGCAAGACCTACCGTCACAAGGGCCATTTTGAGGGAGATCCATGTGTTTACAGACCGGAGGATGAGGTCGCGGAATGGAAGGCAAAAGACCCGGTGGCCCGATTTGAGGAAAAGCTCCTCGGCATGAATGTCTTTACCCGGGAACAGGTACTGGAAATCAATGCCGCCATGCAATCCGATATCGACGACGCCGTCAGTTTTGCCGAGGAAAGCCCGTTTCCCAGACCGGAAGAAGTGACGACCGACGTATACACGATTCAGTGACATCGGACTCTTCTGGCTTTGAACACCCTGTAAATGGAGGATTTGAACATGCCGAAAATGACATTTTTACAAGCGATAAACAGCGCCCTTGACATGGAACTTGAAAGGGACCCGAATGTATTCATCTCGGGAGAGGACGTGGGGTGCTTTGGCGGGTGCTTCGGGGTAACCCAGGGCCTTTTTGAAAAATATGGAGAAAAACGCGTGATTGATACACCCATCACCGAAAGCGCCATTGTCGGCGCTGCCGTTGGCGCCGCCGCCGCCGGATTACGACCGGTGGCGGAACTCATGTTTGTGGATTTCATCGGTGTGGCCTTTGACCAGCTTTTCAATCAGGCCGCAAAAATGAAATACATGTTTGGTGGAAAGGCGAGGCTTCCCCTCACCCTGCGGGCATCGTGCGGGGGAGGCATCGGGGCCGCCGCCCAGCACTCCCAGTGTCTCGAGGCCTGGTTCATGCATGTGCCGGGACTCAAAGTGGTCATGCCGGCCACTCCCTATGATGCAAAAGGACTCTTGCTTACCTCTATCCGGGACGACAATCCCGTGGTATTCCTTGAGCATAAAATGCTCTACGGCGTGGAAGGGGAAGTCCCGGAAGGCGACTATACTATCCCGCTTGGCAAGGCGGATATAAAACGGGAAGGCACGGACATCACCATTGTGGCCACCGCTCAGATGCTTTGGCGAAGCGTGGATGCCGCGGAAAAACTCGCGGCCGACGGGATCAGCGCGGAGGTCGTTGATCCGAGG
>JBAUSV010000241.1:0-11875 GCA_049581885.1 Gammaproteobacteria bacterium
CCACCACCATGCCCACCGTGTGCGTGCGTGCCAGTGGCACCCGCACCCGCGCGCCCACCGGCGGCAGTTCGGCATTCAAGGGCGGCAGATAATCCAGCGGCTCGGCAAAAGGCGCCGGCACCGCCACACGCAGCAGGGACTCAGTCATGGCGATAGCTTAGCCGTATCCGGTTAACGACACCGGCAGAGTACAGTAGGCGGGCGTCCGCGCCCGGTGCACAAATCCAGCGGACTGCGCACGCCGCGTCCACCCCGGTTCTAGTTCAGCGGCGCTGCGCGCCGTTGAACGGATTGGCGATATGCGGACAAAGGGGGCATACTAAAAACATGAAATTTAACGATCGCCAACTGGATAAGGCGCATTTGTCATGTTACAACGAGGGTGCTTTTACTTAAAAATCCATGGCCAGCAAAGTTAATTGGGCAACAACTGAGGACTACTGTCATGTCTATTCGTATCAACGATATCGCTCCTGACTTCACGGCGGACTCCACTGCCGGCAAGCTCACACTCCACGACTGGATCGGCGACTGCTACGCCATCCTGTTCTCGCATCCAAAGGATTTTACGCCAGTGTGTACGACCGAGTTCGGCGCTGTTGCTCAGCTTGCGCCTGAATTTTCAAAACGCAAAACTAAGGTGATGGGCGTATCTGTAGACAACGTTGAAGATCACAAGAAATGGAAGCGCGATATTGAGAGTTTTGCCGGCGTTCCTGCCGATTTCCCGATCATCGACGACACTTCTCTGCAAGTCTCAAAACTGTACGACATGTTGCCAGCCGATGCCTATCTGGCTGATGGCCGTACGCCTGCCGACAGCGCCACCGTGCGGACTGTATTCATCATCGGCCCGGACAAAAAGGTCCGCCTTACCATGTCTTATCCGATGTCTGTGGGTCGCAACTTCGCTGAGATTTTGCGTGCGCTGGATGCTATCCAGGCCACTGACGGCGCACCAATCGCAACGCCTGCCAACTGGGTGCCCGGTCAGGACGTGATTGTCGGGCTGAGTCTGAACGATAAGCAGGCGATGGACAAGTTCGGAGAGATTGATATTAAGTTGCCTTATCTGCGCTTTGCGAAGGCGCCGGAAAAGTAGGAAGTAGAACGGGGTCAACACCGACACGATAAAATCTGGTCATCATGGATGAATTCCATCTATTTGTTAATCCTGTTGCGCTCGGGAAGGGGATGACAATATTCAAAGAAATGGGTAACAAGCAGTGTTTTTTCTTGAAGCTTCTGCGACATTTCTTTGTGGACTTGTTCTACTCAAATATCGTAAGCAACTTAACAGCAACTTGCAGGTGACGCACGCAATCGGCACGTGCCTGAAGCTGGGCGTTAGGCGTCATGCAAGGCATGTCGGAGGTAATCTCGCCCTATGACCCAACATCCCATCAAGACGTGGCATGACCTTGTTGATAGGCATGATTCGTCTGGCTTGGAACAACTCCTGGCCGAAGACGCAGTGTTCATCTCTCCGGTCGTCCATACGCCACAACGAGGCAAGGCCCTGGCAAAGGCCTATCTCGCGGCTGCGTTTCAGGTTTTCTCCAACCCGAGTTTTCGCTACGTGCGAGAGATCATCGGGCCGTCCGACGCGATGCTCGAATTCGAGATGGAAATCGATGGGATCTTGGTCAACGGCGTCGACATCCTCAAATGGAATGAGTCGAATAAGATCGTCGAGTTCAAGGTCATGATTCGGCCGCTCAAGGCGATCACTCTCATCCATGAGCGCATGGCCGCAATACTCGGGGCTGCGAAGCGGCCACAGTGACGCCTAACACCTCGAACGTTCGGCCGACTACCGGATTACGTTGTGTGTGGAGTACGCTGGTGGTGAGCAGCCGCACCGGACATGATGTGTGACTTCATTTTACGAATTAACGCTACACACGAACCGATTGCTGCTGAGGCCGCTGCGTGAATCCGATGCGGACGCCCTGTTCCACATCCACTCCGACCCGCAGGTTATGCGTTACATGAGCACTCCGCCCTGGCCGTCGATCGACAAGGCACATGAGCTTATTGCCCGGAACAAGGAGGCGATGGCTATTGGGAAATTTATCCACTTGGGTCTGGAGCGTAAAAAAGGCAAGGATCTTATCGGTTTGTGCCAATTGTTCAAACTGTCGGAACAATGCCGGCGCGCGGAGATCGGCTACGTGCTGGCGTCCTCCGCCTGGGGCCAGGGCTATATGCATGAAGCGCTCGTAGCGCTTCTGAACTACGGCTTCACGGTGCTCGATCTGAATCGCGTCGAGGCCGATATCGACCCGAAGAATGCAGCGTCGGCCAGGAGCTTGTTACGTCTCGGCTTCAAGAAGGAAGGTTGTCTGCGAGAACGCTGGATCGTCAATGGGCAGGTATCGGACTCGGACCTGTATGGCCTTCTCTGCGCGGAATGGACTGCCGACGGCGCTCTGACCGACGCCTGACATGTTCGTTAACGGGCCGAGAGAGGGGGAGCTTCGATCCGACCGTGAACCAATTTATTGCATACTATGTCTGTAATTGTCTTGGCACATAATTAAAATGCATATAGAAAAAGTTCTGAATGACCTCATCGGCAAGATAGAGAGCTGGGCACACGGTCTGTTCCTGATGCTGCCCAATATTGTGCTTGCCGTGCTGGTGATCGTCATCTTCTGGCTGATCGCCAGGGCGCTTGATCGGACCTTGCGCAGACTGCTGAAACGCTTTTCCGTCGGGCACGAAATTATTGATCTCAGTGCTGTCGTGGTTTTCTCCATCGTAATGCTGGCAGGCCTGTTTGTCGCTCTTGACTTGCTCGGGCTCGACAAGACGGTCACCTCGCTGCTCGCTGGCGTGGGTATTTTGGGCATCGCGCTGGGCCTGGCGTTTCAGTCCACGGGCGAAAACTATGTGGCCGGTATCTATCTCGCCATCCGCCGCCCCTTCCAGGTCGGACAGGTGATCGGAAGCAACGATTTTTTCGGCGTGGTCGAGAGAATCGCCCTGCGCTCGACCTCGTTGCGCGTGCCAGAAGGGCAGTTGGTTTATCTGCCTAACAAGAAGATATTCGATAACGCGATCGTCAATTACAGCGACAGCGGACAGCGTCGGGTGGACCTGAAGGTCGGCATTTCCTATGGCGACGACCTGGAGAAAGTGAAGCGAATCGCGACCGAGGCCGTAGCGGCCATCCAGACCCGCGACACGAAGAAAGAAGTGGAATTTTTCTACGACGGCTTCGGCGACAGTTCCATCAACTTCGAGATCCGCTTCTGGATCGACTTCCACCGCCAGCCCGATTATCTCGCCGCACGCAGTGAGGCTGTCATGTGCATCAAGGCCGCTTTCGATGCCAACGACATCACCATCCCGTTCCCGATCCGCACCCTCGACTTCGCCAAGGTCGGCGGCGATACGCTGGAAACCCAACTACGCGCCGTCGGCTTTGGCCTGAAAGATCAAACGGGAAATCAAGGAAAGCTCTGATCAATGGCCTTTATCGTCGTCCCTGCAAAAGCCGGTATGACGAAATAAATCAGGACTTCCTTGACTCACGCTATCAACTGCCTGTCCGCCTAAAGGCAAAAAGCCAGCTCCGAGCCTGAATGTGTTCCATAAGTATTCAGGAAACCACTTCGGACAGGAAACCGTGGTCTGTTCCCTGTTGTCCGCGCCTTTAGCGTCGTTGCGTGGATGGCTGTGCCGGCACTTCCCGGGGGCGGGAAAGGCATAGCCAGGCCGCAGCGGGTCCCGGCAGGTCTGCGCGGAACTCGACGGAACGCAGCTCCAGGATTTCCAGCGCCGGCTCGATGGCGTCGGCGACATCGCGGGCGGACCGGCGTGGCGGTCCCCAGTCCCGCTCGGCCCCCTCCGTGCTTCCGATCAGGCTCAACCACCGGCCGCCAGGGGCCAGCAGGGAGGCTACACGTTCGGCAAATCGTTCGCGATCGCCGGCTGCTTCGAAAACATGGAAGCAGCCGCGGTCGAAGACAAAGTCGAATAGACCGTCGGGCACTGTCTCTGTCAGGAAATCCAGCTGTTCGAAGCGGCAATCGAGCTTCGCATCGGCTGCTTTCGCGCGTGCTTTTTCGATTGCAAGCGACGCAAAATCAACCCCAAGCACCGGGAATCCCTGCCCGGCAAGCCAGATGGCGTTCGTCCCCGTGCCGCAGCCTATATCGAGCGCCCGGCCCGCCTCGATCGTGCCGGAACGGATGAATTCCACCAGATGATCATCCGGTTCCCCGGTATCCCAGGGCGTTTCCGCGGTCTGGTATCGCTCGTTCCAATCAGGATGGGGCATAACCCTTAAGTCCTCCTTGTCCGTTGCTCAGGCCATGTACGCGGGTATTCCCCCATCATTTATAGCGGGGGCGAGAAGTAGAGCCTGATTAGTTTGCCATAGCCAACTTCTGCTTTGGTGTGATTTCACGGAGTGATCCAGGCTGACTCCCGCCGTGGTACACGACCTTGAGCACTTCTCCGGATTCAATCGCTTCCCGCAGTCGGTTCGCCGTGCTCACTGAGTTTCCTCGCATGAGTGTTCCGTTTTACGGAGCATAACGCCTTAAATAAGCCGCGTGACGGAGGCGCGTCGGCTTGATTTAAAAGTCAGGCAGCGGCTGCCTGAAGTGAGACCAGCTTGGTGTTGCCTGCAACCCGCTGTCTACCCAGTTCCTTGAAGCCAAATTTGTCATGGAAGGCCCGGGAAGCCAAATTGGGTGGCTCAATGTTGTACTCGCATGTAATGTTTGAAATGCCTTGGGCCTTCGCATAGGCGAACAGGTCCTTGTAAAGGCCAGTGCCGATCTTCAGGCCGGAAAAGGCTGAACCGACGACAATACGGTCCACGTAGAGGAAATCATCAAGGCGTGATGCAAACCACGAGAAATTGACGTTTGGATAATGCGCGCCGGCTCGAATTGCCAAAGTGAATCCAGCCACGTGTCCGTCAAGCATGGCAACCTTGTGATAAGAAGAGAGATGGTCCAGCAATCGAAGCCTGTCCATGTCCATTTGGCTGGTTTTTTGAACCTCGGCATCGTTGAGCTTGAGGATGCTCTCGAAGTCAGACTCGCATGCGTCGCGCATATCGAAGGCTGTCATTTGTGTGCCTAACGTCACTCCTCAGACGCGGCCTTTAGGACGTCGCCTGCAGGAGATTGTTGGATGTCCTTCTCTTCCTTTTCCTTGAGAGAATTGCCTTTTGCATCCTTCCACGCCGTCAAGCCGTTCGCTTGCCCGCCGTGCACGACAGCCGCTGCTGCACTAGGGCTGGAAAACTCGTGATCCGAAAGGAAGACCAGCCGGTCACTCTTCTCTTCAACAACACCATCAGATATCAATGCAGCTCTTAGGTTAGCCGCGTACTGGTACTTCTGGGTTGAAGGGCGTTCCTTGAGGACCGCCTCAGATCCCTTAAGAACAGCGAAGCCGTTTTCCGTCTGCCGCCCTGTCGCCTTGAGTCCCTTGATTTCGCAGAAGAGAAGGTCCTCGCGTCTGGAGTTGACTTCATTCTTCACAATTGGCTTTAGGAATTCCTGCCCAAGAATGGGAAGCAACTGCTCCATTCGGGACAGGAAGACGTTCATGTCTGCTTCATCCGACTCAGGCAGGGGCGAGCCGCTCGACTGTGAGTTCTCCAACTCGAACCTACCGACGGCACGAGCCGTTTCAATCAGTCGGCCTTCCAAGTATTTGATGTGCGCTTTCGTGAGGTTCTCATCCTTGCTCACGAAGAACACCAATGATTTCCAGAAATCCCGATTCAGGTGCCCTTTGATTCGATTACGAATCACTTCGGCTTCACCTATGTAGACTCGGTCACGTCCAGTCTCCGGATTGATCCCAGCAAGAAAGTAGACACCCGGCTTTGCGGCTTCCTCTCTGCTCAATATGTCCTCGATCTGAGATCGCGGACCGGCAACGGCTTTGCCTGTCCAGTTTGAGATCTCGGCCGTTCGGACCGATGTCGGACTTCCCTTAGTGAGGAAGATTCTTACGGTTGCAGTGTCATTCATATTCCTCCCTCATCCAACGCTAACTAGACGTCGAATCGACGTCTAATCTGGATATGTGACGCATAATCATGTTTGAAGCCTAGCACAGCACCGGCAAAAGAGGGTGCCTGGTTAGCGCGCATCGACAAACAGGGTAACGAACTGATTTATCCACAAAAAACCAGGCGCTCTGTCAGTTTTCTACTGCAATCCGGCACACAGCGATGCCATCGCAGATGGAGGGTCTACTGCTTGAGGCTATTGAGAAGTTCTTCAATGTTGTCGAGCGGCGCGGAGCAGGTGGTGCCATGGCAGACGTAGGCGACAGCGTCACCTCTGGCGGCGTAGCGTTGCAGCTCTGCCATTTCCACATCTTCCCCGAGTTGGATGAAGTGGGACCCGGGCGCGGTGCGGGCAGCCCGGAAAGCCCAGTCATTAATGACATGTTTGTTGCCGCGCAGAACGACCAGCGGCGGCGGTTCGACGAAGGCTTGCAGCGCCCGCAGGAAACTCGCATGAGCTTCGGGCGCACGTTCGATGTCGGCCCAGGCGGCACGCAGGGCCGTTTCGGCGGCGTCGAGGTATTGCGGTTCGGCGAGCAGGTGGCCGAGCATGACGAGGACCTGCACGGCGACGCCGGCGCCGGAAGGGACGGAGTCGTCGGCGTAGCGGCGCGGGCGGTAGAGCAGGGATTCGCCTTCGACGGGCGTCATGGCGAGGCCGCCACTCTCTGTGGCGAAGCGGGCGAGGATGACGTCGGCCAGGCGGCGGGCGATCGCCACGGCATGGCTGCCGCCGGTGACGGCAGCGACCGCGAGCGCGGCACGGGCGAGGTAGGCATAGTCCTCGAGGAAGCCGGGCTGGTAGGGTTGGCCGTCCCACGCGCAGGCCCAGACCTGGTCGCCCTTGACGACGGTGCGTTCGAGTACGTCGAGCAAGTCTGAGGCGCGTTCGGCAAGTTCGGTGTCGCCGAGAAACAAGGCAGCGCGGGCGAGACCGGTGACGGCCAGCGCGTTCCAGCTCGTGAGCAGCTTGTCGTCGCGGTCGGGCCGCACGCGCGTGTCGCGTTCCCTGGCAAGCTGGGTGAACTCGTCCTCGAAGCCGCCGTGCCCGCCGTTAATGCGGGCGAGGTGCCATCGGCCTTCCACCGATGCGTCCCCGTCGAGGCCGAAGGCGGCGGCGAAGGCCGGGTAGCGGTCAGCGCCGATGAGGTTCCTGACTTCCTCGCGGTTCCAGAGGTAGAAGGCGCCTTCCTCGCCGCCGGACTCGGCGTTGAGGCTCGCGGCATAGCCACCGGTGGGCAGGCGCATCTCGTTCTCCAGGTAGGCGGCGACGGCACGGGCGGCGGCCTTGAACTCGCCGCTGTCGTAACGCACGGCCGCCTCGGCGTACACGCCGAGCAGTTGTGCGTTGTCGTAGAGCATCTTCTCGAAGTGCGGCACACTCCAGGCCTCGTCCACGGTGTAGCGGAAGAAGCCGCCGCCGACGTGGTCGTTCAGCCCGCGCCGGGCCATGGCCTCGAGCACGCGCGGTACTTCCTCCGCCGTGCCGCTGGCGACGAGGAAGCCGAGTACCGGGCTCTGGGGAAACTTGGGGCCGGCGAGGCCGTAGCCGGCGTTGACCGCATCGTACGCGGAGGCCAGGTTGGAGCGCGCGGTCCTGAGCGGCGCGAGCGAGAGTTCGCCCGTCGTGGTGAGATCGCTGCCGAGCTGGCGCTTGAGCAGTGCCTGCAACTCTTTGCCTTGGGTAAGTACCTGGTCGCGTTGCTCGGCCCACGCCTTGATAATGAGCCGGAGCAGTTCGGCGAAGCCGGGCATGCCGTAGCGGGGGGTGAGCGGGAAGTAGGTGCCGGCAAAAAACGGTGTGAGGTGCTCGGGTTCCAGAAACACGGAAAGCGGCCAGCCGCCGCCACGCCGGTTGATCGCCTGGTGTGCGGTCTGGAGTATCTGATCGAGGTCGGGACGTTCTTCGCGATCCACCTTGATGCTGACAAAATTGTCGTTCAGCAGGCGGGCGACCTCCGTGTTGCTGAACGCCTCGCGCGCCATGACGTGGCACCAGTGGCAGGCCGAGTAGCCCACCGAAACGAATACGGGCTTGTCTTCGGCGCGCGCGCGGTCGAGCGCCGCGGCACTCCACGCTTGCCAATCGACGGGATTTTCTGCATGTCCCCGCAGATAAGGGCTTTTTTCGTGGATAAGCGCATTGGTCATGACATCCATGTTACTCGCCAGCAGACTATTGAAAACTACTCCGTTCGGCATCTTGCCCGCGGGCGGTGCTCGAAATTCTCATGTACCGCCACGTACACTGAGGTTTCTGCGCTCCGTCCGCGGACAACCTACCTTCGTTCGCTACGTTTTCATTAGTCTACTGAAGCCGAGAGGGCATGCTACACTCGCTCGCGCTCCCTTTCTCACCATCTGGGCACTCATTTGATCTACCCGCAAATCGATCCCGTCGCGCTCAAACTGGGACCACTCTCCATCCACTGGTACGGGCTTATGTACTTGGTGGGCATTTTCGGCGGCTGGTTCCTGCTCGCGCGCCGCTGCCGTAAGCCACATGTCGATTGGGTGCCGAATCAGGTCGCGGACCTTATTTTTTATGCCGCCGTCGGCATCGTCCTCGGTGGGCGAATCGGCTATGTGTTGTTCTACAACCTGCCGTATTACGCTGCGTATCCCGTGCGAATCTTTTATGTGTGGGACGGCGGTATGTCTTTCCACGGCGGCTTGATCGGCGTGCTCGTCGCGTGCGGAATCTATGCTTGGCGCCACCACCGTCAATTTTTCGACATCATGGATTTCATTGCGCCGGCGGTACCCATCGGGTTGGGCGCGGGGCGCATCGGCAACTTCATAAACGGCGAGCTATGGGGCAAGGTCGCCTACTTGCCATGGTCAATGCGTTTGCCGTGTTCGCAAGCGAGGTTCGCCTCGGACCGGTTCGATTGCCCGCCGGGATTCCACGGCCTCTCGGCGCCGCACCAGCCTTCGCAGCTTTACGAGATGCTGCTCGAGGGTGTGCTCCTGTTCATCATCTGCTGGTGGTTTTCCGCCAAGCCGCGGCCGCGCATGGCCGTCTCCGGCGTGTTTGCCCTCGGCTACGGCGTGTTTCGCTTCGGGATCGAATTCGTGCGCCTGCCCGACCCGCAGCTCGGCTATCTCGCTTTCGGCTGGCTCACCATGGGTCAGGTGCTGTCGATCCCGCTGATCGCGATCGGCATTGTGCTGTTGTGGCTGGCCTATCGCCGCAAGGAAGCGAGTCCGGCATGAGGTCTTACCTCGATCTGATGCGCCGCGTCCTCGACACCGGGCTGGATCGTCCGGATCGCACCGGCACCGGCACCCGCGCCGTGTTCGGCCATCAGATGCGTTTCGATCTCGGCGAGGGCTTCCCGCTGGTGACGACCAAACGGCTGCACATCAAGTCCATCGTCTACGAGCTGCTGTGGTTTTTGCGCGGCGAGACCAACATCGGCTGGCTCAACGAGCACGGCGTGTCGATCTGGGACGAGTGGGCCGACGATAACGGCGACCTGGGTCCGGTATACGGAAACCAGTGGCGCTCCTGGCCGACGCCTGATGGCGGGCACGTCGACCAGCTCGCTGAACTCGTTACAGGGTTGCGCGACAATCCGTATTCGCGCCGCCATATCGTGAGTGCCTGGAACGTCGGCGAACTGGACAAGATGGCGCTCGCACCGTGTCACATCCTGTTCCAGTTCTGGGTGGGTGACGGACGCCTGTCATGCCACCTGTACCAGCGCAGCGCTGACATCTTTCTAGGCGTGCCGTTCAACATCGCCTCCTACGCGCTCCTGACCCATCTGGTCGCTGCCCAGACCGGCTATACTCCGGGTGAATTCATCTGGAGCGGCGGGGATTGCCACCTGTATTCCAACCATTTTGATCAGGCCCGCGTCCAACTGGACCGCACCCCCTATCCTCCGCCCCGGCTCGTATTCCAACGTAGGCCCGATTCGCTATTCGACTACAATTTCGAGGACATTGCCCTCGAGCACTACCGCCACCACCCGCACATTGCAGCCCCTGTGGCGGTCTGAACCATGAGCGAAATCGTTCTGGTGGCCGCGGTGGCGGAAAACGGAGTGATAGGACAAGGCGGCGTCATGCCGTGGCATCTGCCGGCAGACTTGGCACACTTCAAGCGCGTGACCTGGGGCCATCCCATCCTGATGGGCCGGCGCACGTTCGAAGCCATCGGCCGTGCCCTGCCCGGACGGCGCAACATCGTACTCACTCGCGACCCCGATTTCTCGGCGCCCGGCATTGAAACCGCTTCCAGTCTGGAGCAGGCGCTGGAGCGGATCGGCGAGGCAGCCCAGGTCATGGTGATCGGCGGCGCCGAGCTTTACCGAATCGCGTTGCCGCTCGCACAGCGTATTTACCTGACGCGCATCCATGCCAGCCCTGAGGGCGACACTTTTTTCCCCGACCTTATCCCTACTCAGTGGCGTCAGCTAGAGCGCAAGACTCATCCGACAGATAAACTCCACCCTTACGCGTTAAGCTTTATCGAATTAGGACGTGTGGAGGACAATACTTAATGAGCCGACTTGCCCACTACCGGTCGATAGTGGGAAGCCTTGCCATACTCGCCCTTGGTACTGCCCTTGGGCTGGGCGGCGCCTGGTTGTTGACTCGTGTCTTGGTACATGGCGCCGAGACCCGCTTCCAACACCAGACCGACACAGTTTATTCGGCTCTGATGTACCGTCTCAAGCGGGAACAGGCATTGCTGCTCGCGGCACGAGGGTTTTATCTCGGAAGCGATGATATAAGCCCGACGGACTGGAAAAATTTTGCTACCGCTTTATATGCGCATGCCAATCGCGGACGGGCGCTGCTGCATCTTGCGTATGCACCCGCAACCGCCAAAGCGGCCGTTGTCAGCCGGATGGCCGCCCTGGGAGTGAGCCCCGATAAAATCCACCCGCAACCGGTCGAACCACCCCGATACTACTGCGTAGTTGATCGCATCTGGCCCAAGGAACTGGAAAGCAAGGTGTTGGGACTCAATCCTTGTGGCAGCAAGAACCAAACCTTGTTTTCCCGTTCCGCCGCCAGTGGCGGCCTGATTGTTACCGGTGATGTGCCGCTTTATTCTCAGTATGGCGTGGAGCACGGAATTGTATTTATCGTCTCGACCGGCACGCTTGCCGCCGCTGGCAAGAACGCCGGCTGGGTAGCCGAAACGGTTCCTTCGCGGGTATTGTTCTCCAACCTCTTGCCGGGTACCGAAAATGTCCGGATCAGTCTGCAGGATATAAGCGGCGGCAGTCCCAAAACGCTTTATGAGAACCGCAGCGAGCCGCTCAGTCCGCCCTCTACGTTGCAACGCCTGTTCGCCGGTGCCCGCATTAACCACGATACGGTCGATATGGCAATCAGCAACCGGCACTGGCGCCTCGCGCTCGCAGGGCGTGTCGAAACCGGTTGGATCCCCGTTGCCGTCGCTGTTTCGGGCTTCATCATCAGCCTTTTGCTGGCGGCCCTGTTCTATGCACTTGCACGCACTGGTCGCCACGCGCAGGCACTTGCGCGTTATATGACGCAGGAGTTGTCCGCCAGCCGTGAATTGCTCACCTCGGTCTCCAACAATGTCCGCGATGGTATATATCGCGGCACGCCGGAATCCGGAATTGTGTACATCAACCGGACGTTGGCGCGCATGTTCGGCTACAACGATGAATTCAGCATGGAGTTAAATGTGCTGAGTCAAAAGTATCTTGATCCTTCGCGACGCGATGAATTGCGCGAAAAACTGTTCATAGAACACCGCTATGAAGACGAAGAAGTTGAATTCATCCGTGATGACGGATCGATATTTACGGGGCTTAATTCGGCCTGGACCACGTGTGACAG
>JBAUSV010000242.1:0-46521 GCA_049581885.1 Gammaproteobacteria bacterium
GACCAATTCAAGGTCACCACACCGGGTTGGTTTACATGGATTACCGGCAAGGACAAATACGAGCAGGAAAAGCTGCGCGGCAGCTTGGAAAACCTGCGCTCGTTTTACATGAATCGCGGTTATGCCGCTTTCAGGATTAATTCGGTTCAGGTGCAGATGTCGCCCGACAGATCGGGAATATATATCAATGTGAACCTGCACGAGGGCGGCAAATACACCGTGGGTAGTATCAAATTGCTTGGTCAGTTCGTGGTGCCCGAAAAGCAGTTACGACGGTTTATTTTCATCAAGAAAGGTTCGATGTTTTCCATGCAGGCTGCCACAGCCGAAGCCACTTTGCTGACCAACGAACTCGGTGCCTATGGTTACGGATTTGCCAAGGTCAGTCCGATCCCGCAGCCACATCCAAAGACGCATAAGGTCGACTTGGTTTTTTACATGCAGCCCGGGCAGCGTGTGTATGTTCGCCAGATTAACTTCGAAGGTGCCCCCGAGACCGACGATGCCGTGTTCCGTCGCGAGATGCGCCAAAGCGAAGGTTCATGGCTGAACGGCTATGCGCTCAAGCGATCCAAGATCCGAATTCAGCGTCTGCCTTTTGTGGACTCGGTCGATATAAAGAAACAGAAGGTACCTGGTTCGCCAGACCAGGTTGACGTTAATGTTAATGTCAAACAGCGTCAATCGGGCACGGCGCAAGCGAGTGTATCGTATTCCGGCTACTATGGAATTGGCTTGGGAGCGCAGATCGCGCTATCCAATTTTCTGGGCAAGGGCGACCTGGTTCACCTCAATGCCAACCGTAATTCGGTGCAGACCAGCTATTCCGCTTCTTATACTAACCCTTATGTAACGGCTTCTGGGGTAAGCCGCACGACTTCCATTTTTTACACTCAAGGCAGCAGCATAGTCAAAACTTCTTCCCAGTTCGACACCAAGAACTATGGGGGCAGCGTGAGCTATAATTTCCCCCTATCTGAGTTCGATGCCTATAGCTTGGGAGCTACATTTCGTCATGGAGTGTTGACACCGTATTGCAATTCTTCGTCCCAGCTTTTGCAGTATGTCAGCAATCCGGCCAACGGTAGTATTGAGGCGGTGCCGTCTTATTGCCCCGGCAGCGATACCGACGTACCTTTTAATGTTGATCTTCCGAATTTAACTTACAACAATATCATCGCGAATCTAGGATATTCGCACGATACGCGCAACCGAACCGTGCTGCCGACCCGAGGCACTCTGCAGCAATTTAGCCTGGATGTGGCGACACCGCTAGGCAACGAAACCTATTACACGTTTAACTGGAATCAGATGACCTTTGTGCCGATCAAGGCGGGTTTTGTATTTGGTGTGCAGAGCCTGGTGGGGCTTGCTAACACTTATGGGAAAACTGCTGAAGTTCCACCTTACGAACATTTCTTCGCAGGCGGCCCGGAAAGCGTGGCGGGCTATAGTACCAGCACATTGGGACCCTATGACTCGAATGGGAATCCCTACGGCGGAAACCTGATCACCTGGGTGCAAAACGAGTTGATTTTACCCAATTTCCTGGGGGGCGAAGGCGCCAAGAACTCCTACCGGGTGGCACTATTTGTCGATGCGGGTAATGTGTTTGCCAAGCCCAGTGATTTCAAGTTCAGTCTGATCCGAGCCTCCTACGGCATCGGGCTGACTTGGTTGACGCCGATTGGTGCTTTGCGTTTCAGTTATGCCATTCCTTTTCATTACCAGTCGACCGATCAAAGATCCAATTTCCAGTTCAGTCTGGGGGCGTATTTTTAATGCGTCAATTCCTTGTTTCGGCTGTAGTTTTGTCCGCGCTGGTTATTTCGACACCGGCCTTGGCTGATGGTATTGCGTATGTTGACTATACGCAATTGTTGCAGAAGGCGCCCCAGATAAAGGCTTCCAACGCCTTGCTCAAACAGGAGTTTGCACCGCGTTTGCAGGCGATCGGGAAACAGGAAGACGAGCTCAAATCGTTGCGTCGTCAATTGAATGCTCTCTGGCCCGGCGGCAATCCACTGCAACGGGCTTCGCTGATCGAAAAGTTTCGCCACACCCGCAGTGAACTCATAAAAAACAAACAAGCCTACAAGTCCACGCTTGATCTGCGGCGTGCTCAATTGCAGGACAATTTCAGGCAGGTGCTGGACGACGAGATCAAGGTCTACGCGAAAGCACATGGCATTGAACTGGTGATCAAAAACAGCGGTATCTATGTGGGGCAGGCTGTGGATGCTACGGCGGATATACTAAGTCGGCTGAAGCAGGATTATCGCAAGGCTCAGGCTCAGGAGAAGACGGCGCACAAGCAATGAAAGACGGGGAGGGGATCAGTCTTGGTGAACTCGTCGACCGACTCGGCGGGACACTAAAGGGTGGGCGCAAAATAAGAATCAGTACCGTGGGTACGCTGGCTGAGGCCGGGCCACAAGCGCTCAGTTTTCTCTCCAACTCGCATTATCGCTCCCAGCTTTCCGCCACTACTGCGGGTTGCGTCGTTCTGGGCGCCGCAGATGCCGGCCAGTGTCCGGTCGCAGCGATTGTGGCTGACGATCCCTATGTCTATTACGCGCGTGCTGCTGCCCTTATTGCACCGCCTCCGGCAGTCGCTCCGGGTCTGCATCCTTCGGCGATTGTGGATGCGTCGGCCCACATCGATCCGAGCGCCTGGGTCGGCCCCCGGGCGGTCATCGGCGCGGACACCGTGATCGGGGCAGGAGCAAGCATTGGCCCAGGCTGCGTTCTTGGCGACAAGGTACACATTGGAGCAGGTTCGCGCCTGAGTGCCAGTGTGACGATCCTCGCCGCGGCGCGGATCGGCAGCCGCTGCCTGTTGCACCCCGGAGTCGTGATCGGCGGGGATGGTTTCGGCATAGCCCATGATGGCGAGCGCTGGATCAAGGTGCCGCAACTGGGCAGCGTCGAGATCGGAGACGATGTGGAAATCGGCGCCAATACGGCCGTTGACCGTGGTGCGATCGAGAATACGATTATCGAGGAAGGGGTCAAGCTGGATAACCTGATCCAGGTTGGACACAATGTGCGTATCGGCGCGCACACCGTGATTGCCGGCTGTACGGGCATCTCCGGTAGCTCCCGCATCGGTGCCCGTTGTATGATCGCGGGGCAGGTCGGGATCGCCGGACATATCAGTATTGCCGATGATACCGTGATTACCGGCAAATGTGTGGTCAACCACACGATCAGCGAGCCCGGCGGTCAGTATTCAGGAGCGCTGCCGATGGATGAAAGCCGCAAATGGCGACGCAACAGCGCGCGTTTTCGAAGTCTGGATGAGTTGGCGCGCCGGGTGGCGCGACTGGAACGTCAGAGTAAGGACAAAGAAACATGAGCGAAACGGAAACTTTCGATATTCACAAGATTCTCGAATATCTGCCTCATCGCTATCCGTTCCTGCTGGTCGATCGGGTACTCGAATGCGTGCCCGGCGAACATCTGGTGGCGATCAAGAACGTTACGATCAACGAACCTTATTTCATGGGCCATTTCCCGGTCCGTCCCGTGATGCCCGGCGTGCTCATCATCGAGGCGATGGCGCAGGCTACCGGCCTGCTGGCATTCCGCACCAAGGGCTTGCCGCCGGAAGACGTGTTGTATTACCTGGTAGGTGTGCACAACGCGAAATTCCGGCGTCCGGTCGAACCCGGCGACCAGCTGGTTATCACCGCGCGCATCCAGCGCACGATTCGCGGTGTCTGGTGTTTCGAGGTGCAGGCCGAAGTAGACGGCGCGATGGCCGCTTCTGCAGAAATCCGTTGCGCTGCCAAGGAAGTCGTGGCTTGATAGATCCGCGGGCCGTCGTGCATGCCGACGCGCGGTTGGCTGAAGACGTTCGGATTGGCCCCTTTGCTGTCATCGGTGCTGATGTCGAAATCGGTCCGGGAACCGAGATCGGCGCCCACACGGTGATAGAGGGGCCCACGGTCATCGGTGCCGACAACCACATCTTTCCCTTCGCTTCGATCGGCCTGGCCCCGCAGGACAAGAAATATGCGGGCGAACCCACCCGGCTTGTCATCGGCGACGGTAACACGATCCGCGAATATTGCACCCTGAATCGTGGCACGGTGCAGGATCGGAGCGAGACGAGCCTGGGATCGGACAACTGGATCATGGCTTACGTGCATATCGCTCATGATTGCGTGATCGGCAGCCACACCATTCTCGCCAACAACGTCACGCTGGGCGGACACGTTCACATTGGAGACTGGTCGATTCTGGGCGGATTCGGCAAGGTACACCAATTCTGCCGCCTGGGAGAACACTGTTTCATCCAGATGGATGCTGGCGTAACCAAGGACGTTCCACCGTACGTCATTGCTGCCGGCATGCCGGCACGGCCACGCGGCATCAACCGCGAGGGACTCAAGCGCCGGAATTTTTCGGCCCGTGACGTGCGTGCCATTACCGAGGCGTACCGTCTGCTGTACCGCTCGGACAGATTACTTCCCCAAGCCCGTTCCGAGTTGATCGAGCGGGCCACGACCGATCCCGTGCTCAAGCCGCTTGCCGCTTTTCTGGAGGCCAGCGAGCGCAGCATTATCCGCTGATGGCCGGGACGGCTCCCATCATCGGGCTGGTCGCCGGCGAGACCTCGGGAGATCGACTGGGCGCAACACTGATCGCGGAGATTCGGGAACGGTTGCCGCAGGCCCGGTTCGTCGGCATGACGGGACCCGCAATGCGGGCGGCGAGTTGCCACAGCCTCGCGGATATCAACGAACTGTCGGTCATGGGACTCACGGAAATCCTCGCCCATTTGCCGCGCCTTCTCAGCCTGCGCCGTCGCCTGATATCCGGTTTGCTGAACGAGCACCCTGACATCGTGATCGGTATCGACTCCCCGGATTTTACGCTGGGCTTGGAGCGCCGCTGCCGCGCAGCCGGCCTGCGCACGGCGCACTATGTGAGTCCTTCGGTCTGGGCGTGGCGACCGCGCCGGGTGCGAACCGTGGCACGGGCGGCAGAGCTCGTGTTGTGCCTGCTGCCCTTCGAGCCCGACTGCTATCGCGGTGTCGACGTCAGGGCGGAGTTCGTGGGGCATCCGCTCGCCGGTGAACTGAGTCCGCGCCCGGCTGCCGCAGCGCGTGAGACCCTGGGACTGAGGGCCGCAGGGCCGGTACTGGCCGTGTTGCCGGGATCGCGAGGCAGCGAGCTGACGCGGCTGCTGCCGCCGTTTCTGGGCGCAGCCGCCGAGCTGAGCCGTATGCGGCCGGACTTGCAGGTGGTGATTCCGGTGGCTCGTCCCGAATTACGCCCCTTGGTCGAGACGGCTTGCGGAGAATATCCCGGTCTCTCGCCACTGCTGCTCGACGGGCAGGCCCACGAAGCCGTATCGGCCGCCGACGCGGTGCTGGTGGCCTCGGGTACGGCTACACTGGAAACCCTGTTGCTCGACCGTCCCATGGTGGTGGCGTACCGCATGGCTCCGCTCAGCGCCTGGCTGCTGCTGCGAGCCGGATTGTTGCGGACACCGTACTTTGCGCTGCCCAACCTCATTGCCGGCCGGGGGATTGTTCCAGAGCTCGCGCAGAGAGAGGCGAGCGTTGATAAAATCACGGCGAGTCTGGCGCCTCTGCTCGACGGGGGCAAGGCGCGTGAGGCTCAGCTCGCTGCCTTTGACCAAGTGCGCGAGGCGCTGGGGCGTGGCTCTGCCCGGCACGCAGCGGATCTGATTATCGAATGGATGGAACGCGACGGCTCAAAGGGGGCGTGAAATGCGGGTGGCAGGCGTGGATGAGGCAGGGCGCGGGCCATTGGCGGGTCCGGTCTATGCCGCGGCCGTTGTGCTACCGGACCGTCACGGGCTGGCCGTGGCCGACTCCAAGCGCCTGAGTGCGACACGGCGCGAACGCCTGGCGGTCGAGATTCGTGCCCACGCCCTAAGCTGGTCGGTAGCCAGCGTTACGGCAGGTGAAATAGACCGACTCGGGATTCATCGGGCCAGCCTGCTGGCGATGACGCGGGCACTGGACGGATTGGACGGGACTCCCGATCTGGCCCTGATCGACGGCTGTTTCACGCCGGAGTGCACTGTGCCATGCCGTGCCGTGATTCGGGGCGATGCCAGCGAAGCGCCGATCAGTGCGGCCTCGATCCTGGCCAAGGTGGAGCGCGATGCACACATGCGTGTGCTTGATGCGCGGTACCCGCAATACGGTTTCGCCCGTCACAAGGGCTACCCCACGGCGGCGCACAAGGCGGCGCTCGAAGTGCATGGTCCGTGTTGTGAACACCGGCGCAGCTTCGCTCCGGTTCGGGCCTGTGAGGCCGCGTCTTGAGTACGCCTTTCGTCCATCTGCGCGTCCATAGTGAGTATTCGCTTGGCGACAGCATCGTGCGCATTCCCCGGCTCATGGACCGGTTGTCCGAGTTGGGCATGCCCGCAGTGGGCCTGGCCGATGCCGGCAATCTGTTTGCGCTGGTCAAGTTTTACCGCGCTGCCGAAGCCCGGGGCATCAAGCCTGTCATCGGCGCCGATCTCAACCTGATGCTGGACGGCGAAATGGAGACGGGAAGAATTTGCGTACTGGCCTGCGGACACGAAGGCTACCGCCAGTTGAGCGAGGCAATCACCCGCAGTTTCATCGAAGGTCAGCACGCGGGACAACCGCGCGTGCATGGCGATTGGCTGCGCACACAGACACCGCGCCTGATTGCACTGGCGGGACGTAAGAGTCCACTGGGTCATGCGTTGCTTGCCGGCGACAAACAGCGCGTGCGCGAATGTTTGGATCGGCTGACGGCATTGTTCCCGCATGGCCTGTACCTGGAACTGACGCGCACGGGTCAGGCCCGGGACGAGGAAAACTTCAACCAGGCCGCGCTGGAGCTTGCGGTGGACTCCGGTACGCCTGTAGTAGCGACCAACGACGTATGCTTTCTCGGACCCGAAGATTTTGAAGCGCATGAAGCACGGGTGGCTATTCATCAGGGTTATCGCTTGACCGATGCCGCACGGCCGCGCCTGTTCAGTCGCGAGCAATACCTGAAAAGCGCGGACGAAATGGCCGAGCTTTTCTCAGACGTGCCCGAGGCACTTGCAGCCAGTGTCGCCATTGCCGAACGGGCGACGCTGGAGCTGGAGTTCGGGCGCTCCGTGTTGCCCGCCTTTCCGGCGGCTGATGGTCGTGACGAGACCGGGTTTTTGATCGAACAGGCCGAACTAGGGCTCGCACGGCGCCTGCAAACGCCCGGTTTCAAGCCGGTTGCAGCGGTCGATGCCTACCGCGATCGCTTGCGCGAAGAGCTGGAAGTGATCGGCAATATGGGTTTTTCGGGCTATTTTCTGATCGTGTCCGACTTCATTGCCTGGTCGCGTGAACACGATGTCCCGGTGGGACCGGGCCGCGGTTCGGGCGCGGGTTCTCTGGTCGCGTATGCCCTTGGCATCACCGATCTGGATCCACTGGCCTACGACTTGCTCTTCGAGCGTTTTCTGAACCCTGAGCGAGTGTCGATGCCGGACTTTGACGTGGACTTCTGCATGGAAGGCCGCGACCGGGTGATCGATTACGTGGCGGAACGCTACGGCCGCGACCATGTCTCTCAAATTATCACCTACGGCAGCATGGCGGCGCGCGCAGTGGTGCGTGACGTGGGCCGTGTGCTGGGCCATCCTTATGGTTATGTGGACCGGATCGCCAAGATGGTGCCGTTCGAAATCGGCATGACACTCGACAAGGCGCTCCAGGAGTCCCCCGAGCTCAAACAGACCTATGATTCCGACGAGGATGCGCATAGCCTGATTGATCTCGCGCAAAAGCTGGAAGGCCTGGCGCGCAACGCGGGCAAACATGCCGGCGGCGTGGTGATCGCGCCGACGCCGCTCACGGATTTTACTCCGCTCTACACCGAAGCCAATGGCGCCAGCCCTGTCACTCAACTCGACAAGGACGATGTCGAGGCCGTGGGACTGGTCAAGTTCGACTTTCTCGGCCTGCGTACGCTGACCATCATCGACAAGGCGGTGAAGCTGGTCAATGCGAGCTTGCCGGACGATGAGCCACAGCTGGTGATTCGCGACCTGCCTCTCGACGATGTGCCGACCTTCGAGCTGCTTAAAAGGGCCGAGACCACCGCCGTTTTCCAGCTTGAATCGCGCGGCATGAAGGAGTTGATCGGGCGCCTCAAACCGGACAGTTTCGAGGAAATCATCGCTATCAATGCGCTGTTCCGGCCCGGTCCGTTGCAGTCCGGCATGGTGGACGATTTCATTGCCCGCAAGCATGGCGAGGCAGAAGTGCATTACCCGCACCTCGACCTGGAAGCCATTCTCAAGCCGACCTACGGCGTGATCCTGTACCAGGAACAGGTCATGCAGATCGCTCAGGTGCTGGCCGGTTACACACTCGGCGAGGCCGATCTGTTGCGCCGCGCGATGGGCAAGAAAAAAGCGGAGGAAATGGCCCGGCAGCGCGAGATTTTCACCCGGGGCGCGGTCGAGCGAGGCGTAGAGGAAAAGACGGCCACTTACATCTTCGACTTGATGGAGAAATTCGCCGGCTACGGCTTCAACAAGTCGCATTCGGCGGCCTATGCGCTTCTGGGTTACCAGACGGCCTGGCTGAAAACGCATTACCCTGCGGCCTACATGGCGGCCGTGCTGTCGGCCGATATGGATCACACGGACAAGATCGTGAACCTGATCGATGAATGCAAGCGCATGGAAATCGACGTCCGGCCACCGCATATCAACCATTCCGATTATTCCTTCGTGGTTGAAAACAAGACGACGGTGCGTTACGGCTTGGGTGCGATCAAGGGGTTGGGACGCAGCGCCGTGGAGTCGCTGGTCGCAGAGCGCGAAGCGAACGGCGAATATCGCAGCCTGGCCGAGCTGTGTTCGCGGGCTGACAAGGATCGGCTCAACCGCAAGGCCTACGAGGCATTGATCGAATCGGGTTCTCTCGACGGTCTCGCCGAACATCGGGCACAGTTGATGAGTCAGTTGCCGGACGCCATTGCCGCCGCCGAGCAGCGTCAGCGTGCCGGCGAGGCGGGGCAAGTGGATCTTTTCGGAGTGTCGGCTGCCGCTGCCCGGCCCGTGGAAAGTGTTTTGCCGCCGTGGGACGAACACGAGCGTCTGGCAAGGGAAAAGGCGACGCTGGGTTTGTACCTGAGCGGTCATCCGATCAACAGATACCGTGCGCTGGCACCGCAGCTCGGAGCTGCACGCATTGCCGATCTGGTCGACGAATCGCCTAGTGCGGGCCCGGCGCCGACGCGCAATGTTCGCGTATTGGCGCTGGTACTGGAACTGCGCCGCTTTGGCCGGCGGACCGCGGTCACGCTTGATGATGCCAGCGGGCGTATCGAAGCCGTGTTTTACGACGAGGTGCTGGAGCGGGTACGCAATCTGTTGGTGCCCGATGCCATCGTGGTGTTGGACGGTCGCCTAGCCTATGATGACTACTTCAACCGCTGGCGCATCACAGCCAGTGCGGTCAGCGATGTCGACTTCATCGTCGAGGCGCAGGCAGGCGTGTTGTGGATTGACTGGCGCCCCAACGGTGAACCGCCTGAGACCTGTGTTGAAAGGTTGAAATCGGCACTTGTCTTGCACCGGGGCGGGAAAACGGCGGTGGGTGTGAGGTACTGCGGGCCCGATTCCAGCGTATGCTTGCGTCTGGGTGCGGATTGGCAGGTGAGTGCCTCCCGGCAGTTGCTGAGCAGTCTGCGCACCCTGGAAGGGGTGAGACGGGTGGAAGTGGTTTACCGACGGGGCGGGCCTGTTAACATGTAGGCAGCTTGGAGAGTCCTACCCATGAATCCCAATTTTCTCGAATTCGAGCAGCCAATTGCCGAGCTGGAGGCCAAGATCGAGGAACTGCGTCATCTGGATGATCCGACTTTAAATATCGGTGGCGAAATCGAACAGTTGCAGGCCAAGAGCGTGCGCATGACCGAGTCTATTTTCAAATCGCTTACGCAGTGGCAGATTACCCAGCTTGCACGGCACCCCCAGCGGCCTTATTTATTGGACTATATTTCGCGCCTGTTCACCGATTTTGAACAACTGCACGGTGATCGTGCCTTTGCCGACGATGCAGCTATCGTGGGCGGGCTGGGCCGCCTTGACGACCGGCCTGTTATGGTCATTGGGCAGCAGAAGGGGCGCGAGACTGCCGAAAAGGTGCGGCGCAACTTCGGCATGCCACGGCCCGAAGGCTATCGCAAGGCGTTGCGCCTGATGCGCATGGCTGAACGCTTCCATCTGCCGGTTCTGACCTTTGTTGACACGCCGGGCGCCTATCCGGGGGTGGGTGCCGAAGAGCGGGGGCAGAGCGAGGCGATTGCCCGCAACCTGATCGAGATGGCGGAGTTGCGTACGCCTGTTATCAGCACAGTCATCGGCGAAGGCGGGTCGGGCGGGGCGTTGGCGATCGGCATTTCGGACTGGATGCAGATGCTCGAATACAGTATTTATTCCGTGATTTCGCCCGAAGGGTGCGCTTCCATCCTGTGGAAGGACGCCAAGAAGGCCTCGGATGCGGCCGAGGCGTTGGGGGTAGGGGCTGAGCGTCTGCTTGAGCTGAAACTGATCGATGCGGTCCTGCCGGAACCGTTGGGTGGCGCGCATCGCGATGTCGAAACCACGGCCCAGACCATCAAGGAATCCCTGGTTCGGCAACTGGATCGGGTGTCCACCCAGCCGTTGGACGAATTGATCGCAGCACGCCAGAGTCGGTTCCTGAATTATGGCCGGTTCGAGGGTTGAGCCGCTCGTGAGCCGTTGCGCAGCATAAGCTCTTTCCGGATCCCCTGGCCAGCACTTTGGCATTTTCCGCTCACTCACTTGCAACCTGCCTGCAGCAATGGCCCGAGTCGAACCGCTACGTGGCGTTGGTCAGTGGTGGCTGCGACTCCATGGTGTTGCTGCATGCATTGATCGAGATTCGCGACCAACTGTCTGCACCGCTCGCCGTTTTGCATTTCGATCATGGTTTGTCGACGGAGTCGGCTGACTGGGCGCATTTCGTCGAGACGCGAACCCGTGCTCTCAATATTCCGTTTTTCCGTGAGGCGCTCAATCTGGAAGCGGGTGCGGCGGCCGAAACCCGTGCCCGGGAGGCACGTTATGCACGGCTCGCTGACTGGATGCAGGCGGGCGATTGCTGTCTCAGCGCACATCACGGCGACGACCAGGCTGAAACCTTCCTGCTTCATGCGTTACGCGGCAGCGGCATGGCCGGTCTTGCCGCGATGCCCGAATGGAGAACTTTCGGTCCGGGCTGGCTGGCCCGGCCGCTACTTGCCTGGACACGGGCAGACCTGCAGGACTGGGCCGCTAGACACCATCTGGAGTGGGTCGAGGATCCTGCCAACCGGGACCTGTCCGTACCCCGTAACTGGCTGCGGGCACGTATATGGCCCGCGCTGACCGAATACTGGCCGGCTGCGGCGCAGACCCTGGGGCGGGCGGCGGGACTGGCCGCCGATGCCGATGCCCTGTTGAACCAGATGGCGGGCGAGGACCTGCGTTCCCTGCACGGCGGGGAGGGGGACAGTCTGGCAGTCGAATCCCTGTTCGGTCTGCCAGCGCCGCGCCGGCGCAACGTGTTGCGCTACTGGCTGCGCGAGCAGGGTCTGCCGGTGCCCACGGCCCGAAAATTGCAGGAGCTGGAAACGGCTTTCGTTCTGAGTGATCCCGGCGGCCGCGCTGTCGTGAATTGGCCCGGCGCATGTGTCCGGCGTTACCGGGACCGGTTGTTCGCACATCCACCATGGCCGCCGATTCCGACCGGCACCCTGCGGTTGGTGCCCGGGCAGGCATTGGACCTGGGCCGTTTGGGGCGCATTACCCTGTGCCGCGACGACAAGGGGCCGCTGGACGAAAAATTGGCCTCCCACGAGCTTTCGATCCGTTTCCGGGACGGCGGAGAACGCCTGCGTCCGGCCGGTGATCCGCATCACCGTACGCTCAAGCATCTGCTTCAGGAACAGGCGGTTCTGCCCTGGATGCGTGGACGATTGCCCTTGTTGTACGCGGGAGAGGAGCTCGTGGCGGTAGCGGGCGTAGTCGAAGCGAGCGCCCGGTTTGGAGGAACGGGTTGGCGTCTCGACTGGTCCGGGGCACCGCCGTTACACTGATCAGGTAGATTCTGGCAGGAAACCGATACAGGAGGGTCGCGATGAGTAAAAACGGAACCGGTGATACGCAGGAACAGACCATCACCGCGCACTGGCGCGACGAGGCGCTGATCGAACCGCCGGACAGTTTCGTCAGGCAGGCCAACGTGAATACCCCCGAGCTTTTCGAGCGCATGGCGGAAGCGAATTTTCCGCAATGCTTCGACGAGTATGCGCGACTGCTTGACTGGTCGCGGCAGTGGGATCGTACGCTCGACGATACGCGCCCGCCTTTTTTCCGCTGGTTCGTGGGCGGTGAGCTCAATGCTTGTTTCAATTGTATCGACCGTCATTTGCCCGAGGCGGCGGATCGGGCCGCTTTCCATTTCGTGCCCGAGGACGAAACGGAATCGCCGACCACCATCACCTACGATGAATTGCACCGGAAAGTCAATGAACTGGCTGCGGTTCTGCGCGAGGAGTTCGGGCTCAAGCGCGGCGATCGCGCCACGCTGTATCTGCCGATGACGCCGGAGCTGCCGATCACGATGCTGGCCTGTGCGCGTCTGGGCGTGATCCATTCGGCCGTGTTCAGCGGGTTTTCGGGACAGGCCTGCGCCGACCGCATCACCGATTCGGGCAGCCGGGTGCTGATCACGATCGATGCCTACCGCCGCGGCGGAAAACTCATTGATCACAAGCCCAAGGCCGACGAGGCGGCGCGCTTGAGCGCCGATGTGCTCGAGCATTGCCTGGTATTTCGCCGCTACCCGGGTGAATATCACAGCGAGGCGCCGATGCAGGCACCGCGTGACCGTTTTGCCGACGAATTGCTCGATTCGCATCGCGGTGCGGAGGTCGAGCCCGAGGCAATGCGCGCCGAGGATACGCTGTTCTTGATGTACACATCCGGCACCACCGGCAAACCCAAGGGGGCTCAGCATTCCACGGGCGGCTATCTCGCCTGGGCCACGGCGACCTCCAAATACGTGCTCGACCTCAAACCGGCAGATACGTATTGGTGCATGGCCGATATCGGCTGGATTACGGGCCATTCCTATATCGTGTACGGGCCGCTCGCGCTGGGCGTGAGTTCGGTCCTGTACGAAGGTACTCCCACCGTGCCGGATGCCGCGCGGCCATGGCGTATTGCCGAAACCTATGGCGTAAACGTCTTCCACACTTCGCCGACGGCCGTGCGTGCGTTGCGCAAGGCCGACCCCGAACTACCCAAGCGCCACACGATGCGGTTCCGGCTCATGATCACGGTCGGCGAGCCCATCGAGCCAGAAGTATGGCACTGGTACCGGGATGCAATCGGACACGGGACGGCGGTGATCACCGATACCTGGTGGCAGACCGAGACCGGAGGGCACCTCATTACCACTTTGCCCGGCGTGAATCCGATGAAACCGGGCAGTGCAGGGCCCGCCCTGCCGGGCATATACCCGGTAATCCTGGATACGGCGGGGGAAGCCCTGCCGGCGGGGCAGGAGCACGCGGGGAACCTGTGCATCCGAAACCCCTGGCCGGGGCGCATGCTCACGATCTGGGGCGATGACGAGCGATTCATCAGCACCTATTACGCCCGTTACAATCGTGACCCCAAGAGCGCCGACTGGCGGGATTGGCCTTATCTTGCCGGGGACGGCGCGATCCAGGCCGATGACGGGTATTACCGGATCCTCGGCCGTATTGACGATGTGATCAACGTGGCCGGTCATCGGCTGGGTACCAAGGAGCTGGAATCCGCCTGCCTTACGGTGGAAGGTGTTTCCGAGGCGGCCGTCGTGGCCGTGCACGATCCGGTCAAGGGCGTGCAGCCCGAGGCCTATGTGTCGCTGAAACCCGGCTACCCGACCGGGCGGGTGGCCGAGGTGGTGACCGAACGCATCGTGGAAATGATCGGCCCCATCGCGCGTCCTCGCCGTGTGTGGGTGGTGGAGGATGTGCCCAAGACACGCTCGGGAAAAATCATGCGACGAGTGCTTAGCGCGCTTTCCGAGCAGCGCGATACCGGGGACGTGAGTACGCTGGCCAACCCTGAAGTGGTCGAGGCGATACGAACCCGGATCAGTCAAACCTCCTCGGGAGATTGACGGGGCCGGTGGCCCGCTCAGGCTGCTGTGAACGCCACTCCGATTTTGAAGGCGGGTCAGTGAATGCGGCGGACGAATACTTCCTTGCCGTTGCCGTTGACTTGAAGTATATAGCCGATCAACAGTTTCTTGATGACCACCTTCGGGCTTTTCATGTCGGTTTCATAGTAACCCGGACCGGCCTGTATCCAGACTTGGCCGTTACTCAAGCGAAACTTGGTCTGCCCGGTCCAGCCGTGGAACTCGCCCGCAATATGACTTACGATGCGGTCCGTCGTGCTGACTTCCCTGGGGGGGTTGCCAAAATTCCTGGCTGATGATGCAGTGGTTGCCTTGGATGGCGCCATCTCTGGCTTGGCCGAAGTTGGGCATATCGAATGGGTATATTTCGCGAGCCAGGTGTTCAGCGCATCCACTTGCTGTTTACTGAGCTTGTCCAGCCCGCTCCGCGTATATTCGCTCACGCTCATCAGGTTGCGGATATCCGGGTGCTGCACACAGGAGGGCTGCATGGGGCCTGCCCATACAGGCGCAGACAGGCTCAACAGAGTTAGGAGCAGGATGATTCGAGGGGACTTCATCTTCAAACTCCCTTGTCTTTTAAAGACTTCATGGTCGAATATTAACATCATGGTCTGATACCTGTCACCCAACTGGCTTGTGACTGGAGGCTCTGATTTTGCCTCCTCTGTAACCCGCCTAGCCGCCGTTGCTGCTAGCTGGAGATGGGGGGTAGAAAACACCAACCCTCACCTTGTGTTTATCACCGCGTTGGCAGTTGATACTGGCCGCATGCGAATTACTTTCGTGCAGGCACAAGGTCAGGTTGTGAGCAGGGATTGCAGTAATAAGTTTGTTGAACTTCAAGGTAAGCGGCGAGGCTAGAGAAATATATTCGCTCAGCAGCTCCGTGCTTACATCGAGCGCAATATCGGGTGCGGAAAACTGGGCGTCGTCAGCGGCTTTCAAATCCTTGAAAGCAGGTTCTCCGTTTAACTTGCGCCAGTCATTGTCGAAGTCAAGTTCCCGAGCACGCTGCTGTTTGCGCTCGGTTTTCCGATGCGCAAGATTCAGGCTTACGCTGGTGCGCATATCCATTTTTTTCTGCATCTCGATCTGCTGTTTGAGGAGCTGGTACTGAGGTTCCTTTTGCACGGTGTCCTTGAAATACTTTTGTATCGCAGGCAGTGTCTGACTGATACCGTCATCGAGCGATTTGTAAGAAGCCGCAGGAATCTGTTTCCATGGCAACGCATTGGGATAGGAGGATTCCCCAAAAAGGTTGTCATTAATGGAAGAGGGAATGGCTATGTCCGGCAGAACTCCTCGTTGCTGGGTGCTGGCTCCATTCACTCGGAAGAATTGAGCGATATTGAGCTTCAGTTCACCGGCCTTGAAACCCGGTAAAAATTCACCAAGTTGTATCAGATTCTGTACCGTGCCTTTGCCCCAGGTTCTCGAGCCCAGGATCAATGCCCGATGATAATCTTTCAGGGCTCCGGAAAATATTTCGGTGGCCGAAGCGCTGAAACGGTTGACAAGTACCGCAAGCGGGCCGCTCCATGCCACCTGCTCGCCGGACGGTGTTGGGATGGTTTGCGTGTGTCCGGCGCGATCATGCACTTGAACGACGGGGCCGTCGGGAATGAAGAGTCCGGTCAGTGCGGCAGCCTGTTGTAGCGACCCGCCACCGTTATTTCTGACATCGAGCAGAATGCCAGAGACCTTTTCCTTTTTCATTTTTTCGACGATGCCGCGTACATCACTGGTCACGCTGGGTGAGCTTTTGCTGTCGGAATCGGGTCCAAAATCGACATAAAACGAGGGGATGTCGATAATGCCGATCTTGTAAACGGTACTGCCGTTCTTGACGAGTACGGTGTGACCATGCGCACGCTGGGCGTTCAGTTCGACGGTGTTGCGAACCAGGGGTAGAACCTTTTCGGCGGTACCCGGAAGTGCGCCGGCCGGGAGAATCTTGAGTTTTACCGTACTGCCCTTGGGGCCGCGGATTTTCTTCACCACGTCGTCAAGGCGCCAACCCACCACGTCGATGAATTTGCCGTCCTTGCCCTGCGCAACCGCTGTGATGCGGTCGCCCGATTTGAGTAGACCGTTTTTGGCGGCGGGACCGCCGGGCAGGATACGCACGATCGTTGCGTAGCCATCGGTTTCGCTGAGTTGTGCTCCGATGCCCTGAAAGTGCAGGCTCATTTCGATCTTGAATTGCTGCGATTCGAACGGCGAAAAATAGGAACTGTGCGGATCCTGGGTTTGGGTGAACGAGTTCATGTAGGTGCTGAACACATCATTTGATGTTGTTTGATCAAGGTTATGTAGAGCACGCTGATAGCGCTTTTTCAAAGTCTTGGCGGCGTCATCCCATGTTTTTCCTGCGAGCAGGATGACCAGTGCATCGCTTTTTACACGCTCCTGCCACAGGGTGTCGAGTTCTTGTGTGTTGGCAGCCCAGTGGGCGTGCCGACGCGAGAAGCGATAACTGTCCTTGTCTTTGAAAGTAGGTTTTTTCTCCAGCAGTCCGAGTGCATAATGAATCCGCTCGTGTACCCGTGTGCTGTACAGCGCATAAATGGCATAAGCGGGTTCCAGATTGCCGTTTTTCAAATCACTCGCCAGCTTGTCGTCGTACTCGGCGTGAAACTGATCGACATCCTTGCGCGTGAAATAGAAATGTCCCGGATCCAGCGTATCGATATATTCATCAATCATGCTATGTGAAAATTCGTCGTTCAGTGTCTTGGCGGGGTAGTGATAGTGCTGCGTCACCTGAACGACAGTGCGTGCGATCAACACCTGCCGCGGTTGAGGAGCAAGCTGGCTTGCAGACGTTGCTGCCGGGGTGGTGGCCGCCGCTGTCGGGTTGGCTGCAGCAGCAAGTGCCGGGCCGGCCGCGCACAGTGCAAGGCTCAGAGTCAATAGTCGATACATGTTTTTAGAGATAAAAGTCATTTGTCACCTTGGCGGGCCGGAACTCAAACCGGCTGTTCAAAACGAGGGTTGAAGTTTATTTGCCCAGTACGTTGCTGATGCGCTGGTGTTCGGCCTTGATGCGTTCGGGCAGGCGCTTGCCGTATTGCTCGAAGTATTCGGCAATCGCGGCGTATTCCTCGCTCCATTCCCCGGTGTCGATGCCGAGCAGTTCGGCCATGGCGTCGCTGGAAATGCCGAGGTCGTCCCCGTGCAGTTCGCCGGCCCGGGGAACGAAGCCGATAGGGGTTTCCACTGCGTCCGCGTGGCCTTCGCAGCGATCCAGAATCCAGCGCAGCACGCGCAGGTTTTCCCCGAAACCGGGCCACAGAAACTTGCCGTCCTCGCCCTTGCGGAACCAGTTGACATGGAAGATGCGCGGGGCCTTCGCGGCCCGGTCGCCCACGGTCATCCAGTAGCCCCAGTAGTCGGCGAAGTTGTAGCCGCAGAAGGGTTTCATGGCCATCGGGTCGCGGCGGACCGCACCGACTTTGCCGGTGGCGGCCGCCGTGGTCTCCGAAGCCATGCCGGCGCCTACCAGTACACCGTGGTCCCAGCTTCTGGCCTCGTAGACCAGAGGCGCCAGGTGCGCGCGGCGGCCGCCGAACAGGATGGCCGAAATCGGCACGCCTTGCGGGTCCTCGGCCTTGTCCGAGTAGCTCGGGTTCTGGCTGGCGGCGACGGTGAAGCGGGAATTGGGATGCGCCGCGGGGCCGTTGGCGGGATCGTAGGGGCGACCCTGCCAATCGGTGGCGGGCTCTCCGTCCTTCTTGCCTTCCCACCAGGGTTCGTTGTCGGCAGTCACCGCCACGTTGGTGAAAATCGTGTTCTTGCGGATCGTCTCATAGGCGTTTTTGTTGGTTTTTTCGTTGGTGCCTGGCACCACCCCGAAGTAGCCGGCCTCGGGATTGATAGCCCACAGCCGGCCGTCTTCGCCGACATGCAGCCAAGCGATATCATCGCCCACGGTCCAGACTTTCCAGCCTTTCATTTCATCAGGCGGAATGAGCATGGCAAGATTGGTCTTGCCGCAGGCCGAAGGGAAGGCGGCCGCGACATAGCGGATTTCGCCCTGGGGATTCTGGATGCCGACAATGAGCATATGCTCGGCGAGCCAGCCCTCGTCCCGCGCTTGCCAGCTGGCGATGCGCAGAGCGTGGCACTTCTTGCCGAGCAAGGCGTTGCCGCCGTAGCCCGAGCCGATGCTCTTGATCATGCGCTCCTCGGGGAAGTGCATGATGAAGCGCCGGTCGGGTGAGAGGTCGCCCGTGGAGTGCAAGGCCTTCACGAAAGGTTCGCCGCCCTCGATGCGCTTCAGCGCGGGCGTGCCCATGCGGGTCATGATCTTCATGTTGGCCGCGACGTAGGCGCTGTCGGTAATTTCCACACCGAGGTGCGCGTGGGGCGAATTGATGGGCCCCATGCAATAGGGCAGCACGTAGAGCGTACGCCCCCGCATCGCGCCTTCGAACAGGCCGTCGAGCTTGGCGTGGGCTTCTTTCGGGTCCATCCAGTGGTTGTTGGGGCCGGCGTCTTCGCGCTCGCGTGAGCAGATGAAGGTCAGGTGCTCTACGCGGGCCACGTCGGAGGGGTCGGAGCGGTGGAGATAACAACCGGGATGGGTTTTTTGATTGAGTTCCAGCAGGGTGCCGTCAGTGAGCATTTCCTTGACCAAGGCCTGATATTCTTCGTCGCTGCCGTCGCACCACTGAATGCGGTCGGGTTGGGTCAAGCGGGCGACTTCTTCTATCCAGTCGGAAAGTGCACGATTCGTTGTCGTCATTACTACCGGTTCCTGCTGTAAGTTGAATGAACTCTGAAAATGTCGGTCAGTGTTTCAGAGTCGAAAGTTTGATAGTGGTTCCTGGGAGCCTGCCGGATAAACGTTAGCGCGTCTGCCGGAAGGCGTGTATTCGCGCCGCCAGCGTAACCCAAGAATAAATCAGAGGTTATCCTAGCGTCACGAAGGATAGTTAACCGGGTAATTATACCCTTGCAGTACTATTAGTGAACCTCTGATTGAATCTGGGTGAGCGGGTTAGCGAGATGAAAAGGTTCGATTCAAGGCGCAAAACGCAGACCATAGTGGCCCTGTGGTCAAGTTTTGCAACACAGAAGCAGACCTTTCAGCCGCTGAGGTGCCGGTCACGCTTCGATCAGAGGTTCGTTTAGTGCCATGAAGCTGCCCGATCAGGTCCAATCGAGTCTGGGAGCTGATGGTGTCTTCATGCGCCAGGTGCCCGGTTTCGAGCCGCGTGAGGCTCAACTTGCTTTTGCTACCGGCGTCGCTGAGGCGATTGAGGCCGGCACAAACCTCGTTGCCGAAGCGGGTACGGGTACCGGCAAGACTTTCGCCTATCTGGTGCCGATTCTACTGGCCGGACGCCGTTCCGTGATAGCCACGGCCACCCGCGCCCTGCAGGATCAACTCTATGGGCACGATTTGCCTGTGGTGACGCGGGCTCTGGGACGGCCGCTGGACGTGACGGTGCTCAAGGGACGCACTAATTATTTGTGCAGGGAACGTCTCAACCAGTTGCAGCCGGAATTGTTGGAAGAGGCGCGATTGGACCTCGAAGCGGTCAGGCTTTGGGACAAAACCACCGCGACTGGCGATCTGGCGGAATTGCCTGAAGTGGGCGAGCGCAGTGGGCTGAAAATTCGCCTCACCACGGATCGCCATGGTTGTCTGGGCAGCGGTTGCCCCGAATACGCCGATTGCCATCTTTACAAGGCACGACAACGGGCACGGGAAGCCGATATGGTGATTGTCAATCACCATTTATTGCTCGCCGACCGGGCGTTGCAGTCCGAGGGCTTTTCCCTGCTCGGCGAGAGCGAGGTCGTGATTGTGGACGAAGCGCATGCGCTACCCGAAACGGCACGCATGGTGTGGGGCGAGAGCGTCTCCTTCAAACAACTGGATATCCTGGCCGCGGCGGCCGACAAGGCGCTGGCCGGGCGCAGCGTGGCTGCACGTGCGCTACGGATGGCGCTGGCAGAATCCGCTCCGCTCGGCATGGGCAGCTACCCGCGGGAGACGCTGGAGGCCTCTTTCATAGATCGGCTTGGCACAATCGAAGAGGCACTGTCCGAACTTGAGCAGGAGCTCGCTCTGCTGGATCGCAAGGACGATGAGGTGCTGCGCCGGTTGCGGGCCATGCAGGCTGGGCTCACGGCCTGGATGACAGGCAATAGCGAGGACGAGCAGACTGCGTCGGTTTCCTGCGCCGTGGAAATAGGCGAGGCGGGAGCGGTGAGCCTGAACCTGCGCCTGCTCGAGACGAGCGATACGTTTGCCGGTTGGATCCGGGACAGCACGGCGAGCTGGATATTCAGCTCTGCGACGCTGGCGGTGGAGGACGATTTCTCCGCCTTTTCTCACGATCTTGGCCTGGAGACGCCCCGTACGCTCAAGGTCGGCAGCTCGTTCGATTATGCGCGTCAGGCCCGGCTCTATCTTCCGTCGGCGCTGCCGGATGTGGACGCCGGAGACTATCTAGAAGCACTGCTGCGCTCGGCAGAACCCTTGCTCGCAGCTTCGGGTGGCGGCGCGTTCTTCCTGTTCACCAGCCGTCGCGCTCTGCGTCAGGCGGCCGGTCTGATCCGTGACTGGGACTGGCCCTATGAACTTTTCGTGCAGGGCGAAGGCGCCCGGGCGCGGCAGTTGGAAGCTTTCCGAACGTCCCGCAACGGCGTGTTACTTGGCACCAAAAGCTTCTGGGAAGGGGTCGATGTCAAAGGCAATGCGCTGGTGCTGGTGGTGATCGACCGGCTGCCGTTTGCTTCGCCGGGCGAGCCGGTACTCAAAGCGCGTATCAAGCGCTGTCGTGCCCTGGGCGGCAATGCGTTCCGTGACATTCAGTTGCCAGCGGCCGTGATGGCCCTTAAACAGGGAGCTGGCCGGCTGATTCGCGATGGCAATGATCACGGGGTGCTGATGATCGGCGATTCGCGTTTGCAGGTGCGTCACTACCGCAAACAGTTCTTGCACAGCCTGCCGCCGATGCCGATTGTGCACGAGCAGGACGCGGTAACCGAATTTCTCTCCCGTCACACCGGGGTTGCCGAATGCGCCTGATTGCGCTCGCCACGGCTGTCGCGGAGCCTACCCTCTGTCTACGTGACGGGGCGCGTATTGCCGGCGCGTGGCGCGGTCCTCCACGGTGCGGACCGGAACCCATACTGGCTGCCGTACGGGACTTACTGGCCGGGGCCGGGCTGGATTTTTCGGCGCTGGATGGGATCGCTTTTGGACGCGGGCCCGGCGCCTTCACCGGTGTGCGCCTGGGCGTGGCGCTGGCGCAGGGCTTGAGCCTCGGCACCGGTTTACCGCTGATGCCTGTCTCGGATCTGGCGGCTCTGGCCTGGACCGGATACCGACGTCACGGATGGGCGCGGGTACTGGCCTGCCTGGATGCCCGCCAGGGTGAAGTGTACTGGGGCGCCTATGCCTGTACGCCCGAAAGGATCGAAATGGTGGGCAAGGAACACATTGCCATGCCGCAGGCGCTCAATCCGCCACCGGGCGACTGGGCGTGGGTCGGCAACGGCGTGCCATTGGCCGCACCGAAGGTGTCCGCACAAGCTTTCGATATGGCGCTGGTTCCCGCTGCCGAAGCCGTGGCCGAGCTGGGCATGCAGGCGCTGGTCCGGGGCGAAACTACCCCGCTGGCAGAGGCCATGCCGCATTACCTGCGCGACCGGGTGGCTCGGCCTTCGCCGCGTTATCGGCGCCGCCGCAGCCTGCTAGGATAAAAGTGCGAACATTGGATGACTTACCGTGAATGCCGACCCCGAAAATTTAATTTGGATCGATCTGGAAATGACTGGCCTGGATCCGGCAAACGATCGCATCATCGAGATCGCCACTCTGGTGACGGACAAGGAACTGAACGTGCTTGCCACTGGGCCGGAACTGGCCATTTATCAGGATGAAAGCGTACTGGCCGGCATGGACGAGTGGAACGTGGAGCACCACACTCGTTCTGGCCTGTGCGATCGCGTGCTCGCGAGCAACGTGAGCGAGCGCGAGGCTGAGCGGGCCACGCTGGATTTTCTGTGTGACTACGTGCCGGAACGCACCTCACCGATGTGCGGCAACACCGTGTGTCAGGATCGGCGCTTTCTAGCGCGTTACATGCCCGCGCTCGAGGCATTTTTCCACTATCGGCATATCGACGTCAGCACTTTCAAGGAGTTGACCCTACGTTGGGCGCCGTCCGTGCTCGACGGGTTGCAGAAACAGAGCGCACACCGTGCGCTGGCCGATATCGAGGAATCGGTGGACGAATTACGTCATTACCGCGCGAATTTGTTCCGGCCCGAATACGGTGGCGGTTGAAACTGCGCCACTCCCTAGAGTTACGGTAACGGTAGGGTGAGCTTGCTCGTGATTTCCGGTTTCGCTTTGATCACGGCTCGTTGCCCGGTTTTACCGGCAGGCCGGCTTGGGCCCACGCCAGTGTGCCGCCTTGGACGACGGTGGCGAGCGTGAAGTGACCGAAAACGTCTTCCGCGGCCTCGGTGGCCCGCCGGCCCGTATGGCAAATGAAGTAGAGCGGCGTGTCCGGGCCGTGTCCGGCGTCCGTCAGGCATTTTGCAAGAGTGTCCGGCGTGCATTCATCGAGCGGGAGTAGCAGGGCGCCTTCGGCATGGAGGGCATGATATTCCTCGGCTGTGCGCACATCGATCAGGGCGCATGGCTCACCCGCCGTGATACGTTGATGCAATTCTTCGGCGTGAATCCGGGCGGGCTGGCTCATGGTGTCGCATAATTCATGGAGGTGCAGCGCATGACGATAACAAAACAGGTCGAACACGGGCAAGATCCACGCCCGTTGCGGGCGCCTACGGCGGCCGAAATCGCTGCGGCGCGCAGCCGTCTGACGAGTGACATCCGCAGAACGCCGGTATTGGCACCGGAGGTGCTAGCCGACGAATTGGGTTCCCGCGTGGTGCTGAAATGCGAGCAGTTTCAGGTGACGGGTGCCTTCAAGGCGCGGGGTGCGTTGAATGCGATGCGCTCGCTTACGCCGCCACAGCTCGCACTCGGCGTCACAACGCATTCATCGGGCAATCACGGTCAGGCGCTGGCCTGGGCGGCCCGATTGGTGGGCGCTCAAGCCAGTATCGTAGTGCCGGCGTCGGCGGTGGCCACCAAACGTGAAGCAATCCGATCCTGGGGTGCCGAAATTGTCGATTGCGGGCCGACGCAGGAAGAGCGTGAAGCTCGTCTGGCGAAGGTGGTCGCCGAGACAGGCGCGCTGATCGTACATCCCTACGACGATGCACGCGTGATCGCCGGCCAGGCAACCGCGACTATCGAGCTGCTGGAAGCCGAACCGCGCCTGACTCGCCTGGTGGTGCCGGTCGGCGGTGGTGGATTGGCTTCGGGCGCCGTGCTGGGTGCACGCTGGATGGAGCGCGATATAGAGATCATCGGCGTCGAACCGGCGGGTGCCGACGACACCCGGCGCTCACTTGCGGCCGGTCAACGCAAGCCGCTGAAGCACGTCGATACGCTGGCCGATGGGTTGCGGGCCACGGTGGGCGAGGTGACCTTCCCGATTTTGCAGTCGGGTCTGTCAGATCTGGTCACGGTGACCGATGACGCCACGCTGGAGGCGATGCGCTGGCTGGCCGAAGCGGCGAAGCTGGTGGTCGAACCGTCGGCGGCCACGGTGATTGCGGCCCTGATGACGGGCGTCGTGGCGTGCGATGGCCTGACCGGAGCGATTATTTCCGGCGGCAACGTCGATTTTGCGGGCGAAGCCTGGCAACGCAGTTTCCGGCCATAACGGCTCATAAACCGATGTAGCGGATCAAACGCTTGCATGAATTTGGGCACGGTGCCAGAATCGCTTCATTCACTTCGAGTCCTGCACCATGTTCAAGCGAATCCTGATTTTCTGTGCTCCGGCATTGCTGATGCCGTGCGCCGCGCTGGCCCAGACGCCGGCTACCCCCTCGATGTCTGCGCCCCAGGCGAAGCCGGATCCTGCCGCGGCCGTGGTAGGCGTTTGGACGACTCCCAACGACAAGTCACGGGTACGCATTTACCGTGACCAGAACGGTACGTATTACGGCAAGATCATCTGGCTCAAGCAACCGACCTATGCGCCGGACTACAAGAACAAGGTGCTCGCAGGAAAACCGAAGGTGGATGAGCACAATCCCGATAAAAGCCTGCGCTCGCGCCCCGTGCTGGGCATGGATGTATTGAGTGGGTTCCAGTATTCGCCATCGGATCACGATTGGCGCAACGGCAAATGCTACGACCCGGAAGAAGGCAAGACCTACACTTGTCGGATGTGGTTTAAAAACAGCAATACGCTGATGGTTCGGGGCTATGTCTGGATTTTTCACAAGACCCAGAAATGGCACCGTTACCAGCAACCAGCGCTGCCCATGAGTGCTGCACCGGCAGCTACCGTACGCTAAGATAGCGGGGCAACTTCGTAAGCCGGAGTTCCGTAAATTTTTTGCTCGTCGCACATCGATGTGCGCGGGTTTTTCTTTTGTTGACGCCAAGGAAGTGTAATGTTTTTGAAATTCGAGCGTTCTTTCATTTTGCTCGGTGTGGTGGCGCTGGCCGCATGCACGACTCATCCAGCGCAGCCGTCGCATTCCATGGCTGCTACCCCCGCAACCGCAAAGGTGACGCGCGCTACGCTCGCCAATGGCCTGAAAGTCGTGATCGTGCGTGATCCGTTTGCGCCGGTCGTGGCGCAGCAGATCACCTACCGGGTTGGCGCCAACGAGGCGCCGAAGGGCTTCCCCGGCATGGCGCATGCGCAGGAGCACATGATGTTTCGCGGCGCGCCCGGCCTCTCGAAAGATCAACTCTCGGCAATCATGGCGCGCATGGGCGGGACTTTCGACGCCTTCACCACCAACGACATTACCTCTTATTTTCTGATCGTGCCGAAGGGGGACGTGACTGTGGCGTTGCACGTCGGCGCACTCCGTATGGCCGGCGTCAATGACAGCGAAGCTCAGTGGCAGAAGGAGCGCGGCGCGATTGAGCAGGAAGTCGCTCGTGACAAGTCCACGCCGATCTACCTCTTGGAGAAGAAAATGCTTGCCCATCTGTTCGCAGGCACGCCTTACGCACACGATGCGTTGGGCACCAAGCCGTCCTTCGATAAAACTACGGGCGCGATGCTGAAGAAGTTCCACACTACCTGGTATGCGCCGAACAATGCGCTGCTGGTAGTGACGGGCGATGTAGATCCCCAGGCCGTTCTCGCCCAGGTGAAAAAGCTCTACGGTGCCATTCCTTCGAAAAAGATTCCGGCTAAACCTGCCATCACCCTGGCGCCGGTGGCGGCAACGACGTTCACCACGCCGTCCGATCAGCCCTACGGGCTGGTATTTGTAGCCTTTCGCATGCCGGGCTACCGCAGCCCTGACTACCCCGCGGCCGAACTCGCCTCAGATGCACTCGCCTCCAAGCGCGGCCCGATTCAGGCACTACGCTTCCAGGGCAAGGCGCTATTCGCGAGCTTCCAGATGCAGACCATGCCCGATACGGGCCTCGGCATTGCCTACGCCGTGTATCCGCCGGGTGCCGATGCGAACGCGATCAGGCAGTCCCTCGTCGGTGCGATAGAAAAGGTGCGCAAGGACGGCATCGCGCCCGACCTTATCGCCGCGGCCAAGCATCGCGCCGTGCTCGGCCAGGAACTGCAGCGTAACTCGATCTCTGGCTTGGCCCAAACCTGGACCAACGCGCTGGCCCTCGCCGGCTTCGATTCGCCCGCCGAGGCGCTCGCGCGTCTGCGCAAGGTGACGCCCGTCGAGGTCAATGAGCAGGTGCAAAAGAGTCTCAATCTCGACCACGCGATCACTCTGATTGCCGAGCCCACGCCGGGGACCAAACCCAAGGCAGGTCAGGGCTATGGCGGTAAGGAATCGTTTGCTTCGAAGCCCAGTGGGCCGGTGACCCTGCCGGCCTGGGCGGCGAAGTCGCTTGCCAAACTCCCGCATCCGCAGCCCTTTCTGCACCCGACCGACACGCAGTTGCCGAATGGTCTGCGTCTCATCGTCCAGCCCTTGCATACGGGCCATTCGGTCAGCCTCTACGGCGTCGTGAACCAGAACGAGGATCTGCAGGCGCCCAAGGGCGAGGAGGGTATCGGCGACCTTCTCGGCACGCTTTTCGACTGGGGACCGAAGGGCATGACGCGGCTCCAGTTCGATGCCGCACAAGACAAGATCGGCGCCAATTTGTCGGTTGGCCCGAGCTTCTCGCTTCAGGTGCTGCCGCAATACTTCGACGCCGGCGTGAAACTTCTTGCGAACGACATGCTCGACCCGGCGCTACCGAAGCAGGCCTTCCAGCGGCAGCAATTTCTCCAGGCTCGTCAGGCCGCAGGCCAGGTCAAGAGCCCGCAGTTCAAGTTCGGCCGTGCGGTGCAGGAGGCGCTTTTGCCCAAGGACGATCCGGCTCTCCGGCTTGCGACTTCCAAAACCATCGGTTCGCTAAGCCTCGCCGATCTCAAGGACTATTACGCCAAGGTGTACCGGCCGGATGAGACCACCATCGTCGTGATCGGCGACATTACGCCGGCGGCGGCGAAGTCGGCTGTCGAGCAGTATTTCGGCGGCTGGAAGGCCCAGGGTTCCAAACCCGATCTGGACTACGCGCCGGTGCCGCCTTCGAAGGCTTCGCACGTCTTTGTGCCGGATGCGCAGAAAAAGCAGGACCAAGTCGTGCTTGCCGAAACGCTCGATCTGAATTTTACCAACCCCGATCATTTCGCGCTCGAACTCGCCAACGACTACCTCTCTGGCGGTTTCTACGCGACGCCGTTGTATCACGTGCTACGCGAGAAGCTCGGACTCGTTTACAACGTCGGCGCGAGCTTCGATTTCGAGCGCCATCGCGGGAATTTCCAGCTTCACTATGGCTCCTATCCTGACAAGGTAAATGAGGCGCGCGATGCGGCTCTCAAGGTGCTCAAGGACACGTCCGCGAATCCGTTGACGGATGACCAGTTGCATCTCGCAAAGTCCATCGGCTTGCGCCAAATTCAACTCGGCCAGCAAAGCGTGGGCGCCATTGCGCAAACCTGGCTCAATCGCAGCGAGGACGGTCTGCCACTGGATTGGAGCTACGTCATGGCCCGGCACTTCGAGCAGCTGAGAGCGCCCGAGATCCAGCAGGCATTGCAGAAATACCTCGATCTCAAGCGGCTCTCGACCATCGTGCTCGGCCAAAAGCCTTGAGGCAGTAAGGAGTTCGGAGAGTAGGAGCCAGCTATGCTGGGCTCCTACTCTTTAGTCGCCCTCACGCCTTACGGCCATCGGCCCCCAGGCCTGCGCTGTGGGCATGATTTCAATCCGGTTCACGTTGACGTGCGTCGGTTGGTTGAGCGCCCACAGCGTAGCGCGGGCAATGTCTTCGCCAGTGAGTGCCTCCAAGCCGTGGTAGGGCGCCTTGGCCTGGTTGATGTCGCCCTTGAAGCGCACCAGGGAGAATTCGGTTTCGGCGAGCCCGGGCGCGATATCGGTCACGCGTATGCCGGTGCCTTGGAGGTCCGCGCGCAGGTTGCGCGAAAACTGCCACACGAAGGCCTTGGTGGCGCCGTAGACGTTGCCGCCGGGGTAGGGGTTGTCGGCAGCCACCGATCCGATGTTCACGACATGGCCGCGGCCGCGTTCCACCATGCCGGGCAGCAGGGCACGGGTCATGTAAAGCAGGCCCTTGATGTTGGTGTCGACCATGGTTTCCCAGTCTTCCAGGTCGGCCTCCTGGGCCGGCCCCAGGCCGAGTGCCAGTCCCGCATTGTTGACCAGCACCTCGATCGTGGCGTAATTATCCGGAAGTGATTCAATGGCTTCGTCCACGGCGCTGCGTTCGCGCACGTCGAAGGCCAGCGGCAGGAAGGCGTCGCCGAGTTCAGCGGCGAGTTCGTCGAGGCGCTCGCGGCGGCGTCCGGTACCTATGACGCACCAGCCGCTGCCCGCGAGCTGGCGTGCTATAGCGCGTCCGAAACCGGCACTGGCGCCGGTGACCATGGCTACTTTCTGGGTCATTGCGGGGTCTCCTGAATACGATCTCCATGATAATCGCTTGCCGGAATGGCAGAATACGGACATGGATCTCAAATCTATCCGCACTGCCGCCAAGAAAAATCAGGCGCCGCAGCTTGATGAACGGGCCCAAGCGGTGCTACGCGGCTTGATCGAGCGCTACGTCAGCGAAGGCCAGCCCATCGGTTCGCGCGTACTCTCGCGCGATCTCAACCTGGGGCTCTCGCCGGCGAGCATCCGCAACGTGATGGCCGACCTTGAGGACATGGGGTTGATCAGCTCCCCGCATGTTTCGGCCGGACGCATCCCGACACGCAGTGGCTACCGGGTATTCGTCGACAGTTTGCTCAAGGTCGAACCGCTCGCGCCTGCCCAGCTCAGGCGACTGCGCGAAGGCTTGAAGCCGCCGGAGGAAGGGGTCGGGCAGATGGCGGGTGAAGTCTCGCGGATGGTGTCGAAGATGACGCGCATGGCCGGCCTGGTCACGGTGCCGCGGCGCAACAGCGCGGCTTGGCGCCATATCGAGTTCCTGCGCCTGTCAGACCGGCGGGTACTCGCCGTGTTGGTTCTCGGCGACCGCGAAGTGCAGAACCGGGTACTGGAACTCGACGAGGATTATGCCCCTGAGGTGCTTACCGCCACGGCCAATTACCTCAACGAGCAATTCACCGGCCGTCCGCTGAGCAGCGTGCGCAGCGGGCTGGTGGACGCAATGCGGGACGATATGCGCAACCTGAACGAGCTGGCGCAGACCGCGCTCACCATGGGCGAGCGCTTGTTCAGCCTCGATGATGCCGCCAAGGCGGATTACGTGCTTACCGGCGAGACCAACCTGATGGGGTTTACCGAACTGGCCGATCTAGAACGGCTTAAAGCGCTGTTTGAAGCCTTTAACCGCAAGCAGGAAATTCTGACCTTGCTCGACCGCGCGATTGCTGCGCCGGGCGTGCAGATTTTCATCGGCGAGGAGTCGGGCTATGCCGTGCTGGGCGATCTGTCCGTGGTCGTATCCAGCTATGGCAGCGAGGATCGACCGCTGGGTGTGGTCGGTGTCATCGGCCCCACGCGCATGGCGTACCAGAAAGTGATTCCGGTGGTGGACGTGACGGCACGACTGCTCGGTACCACCTTGACTACAGGCGAATCGCCGCCAAAATAAGACTCTGATGGGCTACGAGGAGGGGTCGCAATTACAACCATGGAGTCATCGGAAAGACTACTGCCTTCGGCCCGGCAGGCGCTCACTTTGCATGGCGGGTTCTGGATGCGGGCCGGCGCCTATATGGTGGACGGTGTCATTCTTGGCGTGGCGTCCTTCGCTGTTTACCTACCGCTGGTCGCGGTGGGCGGATCGGTGTATCAAATAGGCATCATGCTCGTTCGTGATATTTCACGTCGTCAGGAATGGCTTGTTACGGAGTGCGTTGGCTTGATGCCTGATCCTGCCCCGGAAATCGCGTAGTTCACAAGAATTCAAACGAGCGTTAGAATAAGAAGCTAGAATAGGTATCTAGCCCCGGTCTGGCCAATAAATACACCAATGGGCTCGGAGTGGTGGGCTAGGAATAGTCAACATTCGGAATTCAAGGAGGATCGTATGTCCAAGATCAAGTCATGGGTGGCGCCGAAGGCTGGCTCGCCGCTGGAACTGCAAGAACTTGAGGCAGGGCCGCTGGGGCCGGATGAGGTTGAGATCAAGGTCGAGTACTGCGGGATTTGTCATTCCGATCTCTCGGTACTGAATAACGAATGGGGCAACGGGCAGTATCCTGCTGTGCTGGGTCATGAGGCCATTGGCCGTGTTGTTGCGGTGGGTGAGCATGCCAAGGGGTTGAAGGTCGGCCAGCGGGTTGGTGTGGGCTGGACGTCAGAGAGCTGCATGCATTGCCACCAGTGTCTGGAGGGCAATCAGCATGGTTGCCCTGAGTCGGTGGCGACCATCATCGGGCATCGCGGCGGCTTTGCCGAAGCCATGCGTTCGCACTGGGCCTGGGCGATCCCGATCCCCGAAGGCGTAGATCCAGCAAGCGCCGGGCCGTTGCTGTGCGGAGGGATGACGGTGTTCAAACCGTTCATTGCGCATGACATTAATCCCACTTCGCGGGTTGGCGTGGTCGGTATCGGTGGCCTGGGCCACATGGCGCTCAAGTTTGCCGCGGCGTGGGGCTGTGAGGTAACGGCGTTTACGTCCAGCCCGTCGAAGGCAGACGAGGCGCGGGGTTTTGGTGCGCATCACGTGGTGTCTAGCCGCGATTCGGGGGCCATTAAGGCTCAGGCCGGGACGCTCGACCTGCTGCTGGTGACGGTTAATGTGCCGCTGGATTGGGACGCACTGATCGGTACGCTGGCCTTCCAGGGGCGTATGCACGTGGTGGGCGCAGTGCTCGAACCCATTCCAGTGGCCGCGTTTGCGTTAATCATGGGGCAGCGCGAGATTTCGGGTTCACCAACCGGTTCGCCGGTGGATATTGCCACGATGCTGAATTTCTGTGCGCGTCACGACATCCGCCCGCAGACCGAGCGTTTCCCGATGAGCAAGGTCAACGAAGCGCTCGCGCACCTGGAAGCTGGCAAGGCGCGTTACCGCATCGTACTCGAGCCTGACTTCGGTTAATTAGTTTTATTTGCCGTGATCGATGCGGTTCGGGGATCCACAGTACCCTACGTAGCTCCGGTATAAAATGTCGTGGTTGCGTTCAGGGTGAACATCCATGGCTGTTTCTGCACAATTTACCCGCTTGATCTCGGTCCTTCTGGTGGCGGTTTCTCTTCTGTTTGCAGTAAACGCGCGTGCGGCGCCCGAAAGCACACACCCGGTTGAGATTCCTCTGCCCGGTGGTGGGCACGGTCTCGATCTGGACGACATGGGTTATGTACCCGCGTTACATCGAATCGTGGTACCGGCTGGTCAGACGGGCGCGCTGGTGCTGATCGATTCCGACACCAACGCTTTAGAGTTGATCCCCGGCATCGCTCCGACGACTGCAGCGAAAGCTCACGGCCGCGATGAAGGCACCAGCTCAGCCGCTTATGGCGAAGGTTTTCTGTTTGCCAGCGACCATACGGACAAGGCTATCGCCATTGTGAACCCGGCACACAGGACGGTGCTTTCACGCGCCCCGCTCAAGAGCGGCTCCGATTATGTGCGATATCTGGCGTCCGCCCATGAGGTATGGGTTACGGAACCGCGCGCGGCGCAGATACAGGTATTTCACTTCAGTACGCATCCGAAACCCGTGTTGACGCCCGAGGCCGTCATTCCTGTTCCCGGCGGCCCCGAATCGTTGGTGTTCGATGCGGCTCACCATCGCGCCTATACGAATCTGTGGAAAGAGAAGACGGTAGCCATGAATACTGTCACGCACACGGTTGTTGCCCACTGGTCCAATGGTTGCAAGGATGCTCGCGGTCTTGCGCTGGATCACGCGCATCACCATCTGTTCGTCGCCTGCAAGGAAGGCGCAGTCAGCGTGTTGTCGCTGCCCGCAAACGGCAAACTTCTGGTTCACGTGAAAGCCGATGCGGGAATAGACATCATCAGCTACAGTCCGCGGCTGCATCAATTGTACATACCGGGGTCGCGAAGCGCGACGCTGACGATTTTCCATGTTGCGGCTTCTGGTGCTTTAAAACCTCTCGCTACCTATCCCACGGCCAAATATGCTCACTGCGTGGCCGATGACAACTACGGACACATATTTGTGTGCAATCCGCATGGTGGCGGGGTGTTGGAGATTACTGAACACGCGCCGTAATGGTGTGCCCTGCTTTGTTCGTGATTGATGCGGTTCAAGGACTCACCGCATCCTACATAGTGCGAGACAAGTAGGGTTCAGTCCCAGTCGAGGACTACTTTGCCTGATTTTCCCGAGCGCATAATGTCGAAGCCTTGCTGGAAGTCGTCGGCGGAGAAGTGGTGGGTGAGCACCTGGCTGACATCGAGCCCGCTCTGCAGCATGGCGATCATCTTGTACCAGGTCTCGAACATCTCGCGCCCGTAGATACCCTTCAGTTCCAGGCCCTTGAAGATGACCTGTGTCCAGTCGATGGCGGCGCCGTCGGGCAGCAGGCCGAGGAGGGCAATCCGGCCCCCGTGCACCATGAACGAGAGCATCTGGGAGAAGGCCTGCGGGCTCCCGGACATTTCCAGGCCGACGTCGAAACCCTCGGTCATGCCGAGTGATTTCATGGTGCCGTCCAGCGAACCGGTCGTGACGTTGATCGCCTTCGTCGCGCCCATCTTGCGGGCGAGGTCGAGGCGGTAGTCGTTGACGTCGGTGATCACGACGTGGCGCGCGCCCACGTGTTTGGCGATGGCGACTGCCATGCAGCCGATGGGCCCGGCGCCGGTAATCAGCACGTCCTCGCCCACCAGGTCGAAGGACAGCGCCGTGTGCGTGGCGTTGCCCAGCGGGTCGAGGAAGGAGGCGATGTCGTCGGGGATGTCGTCCGGCAACGGGTAGACGTTCACCGCCGGGATCGCGAGGTACTCGGCGAACGCACCGGGCCGGTTCACGCCCACGCCCTCGGTGTTGGGGCACAGGTGGCGGCGCCCGGCACGGCAATTGCGGCAGTGCCCACAGGTGATGTGTCCCTCGCCGGAGACACGCTGGCCGACTTCCAGCCCCTGGACCTCGCTGCCCAGTTCGACGATGGTGCCGACGAACTCGTGGCCGACCGTCATCGGCACCGGGATCGTCTTCTGCGCCCACTCGTCCCAGTTGTAGATGTGGATATCGGTACCGCAGATCGCGGTCTTTTTTATCTTGATGAGGACGTCGTTGTGCCCGAGCCTGGGCTTCTCGACGTCCCGCTGCCAGAGGCCTTCCGCTTTTTCCGCCTTGACCAGCGCGCGCATCAGCAATTCCCCCTGGCTGCATCGGAGGTGTGTCGCGATTCGGTGCGTGGGCGAAAGTCCATGGTCGGCTCCAGTGGGGTTCGGGTTAGCGAGCAGGCGGTGGGACCGGTTCGGACGCCGGTACCTTACGGCCATATTCTCGCATGAAGTGCTGCATGCCCTTGATGGTGATGCGATTGTTGCGAGCAATCTCGCGCACGATGCCAACGCAGAACGATAGCGACTGCGGCTCGTGCCCGAGCAGGATCTGGGCGCCGTCCGTGTCGTAGACCTTCTGCATCAGGTCCAGCGAAGAATAGACTTCCTCCATTTGCTCGGCCCGCTTGTAGGGCATGTGGGCCATGGCCTGCGTGGACATGGCGGTTTGGTAGGCGGCCTTGATGACCAGCGGATACCGGAGGCCATCGAAGCCGTCCCAGGCATAGCACGGCTTGTCGGTATTGGCGGCTTGATTGGCGGGTGACCTCTCCATGGCGGCGGCCATGTGTTCGAGGAAGACCGTCCGCTGCTCGAGCATCTTGATATTGACGCCCGTCTCATCGAGGATCGACTGCATGGCCAGGTGCGTCCTTTGCTGCTGGTGGCGCGACTCGTTCCAGCTGTTGATGGCCAACGCAAGCAGGATGCCGAGCACGACGGCGAACGTCTGCACGCCCAGTTCCGCCAGGCTGATCGCCTCGGCCCGGAACCAGCGCCGGAAGCGGGAACCCCGGTCCTTGCCGGAATCCTGCGAGTCCTTCCGGGGGTCGTTCATGGCCCGGGTTTACCGGATGACCTTCAGTTCGCGGCCGACCTTCTCGAAGGCGGCCAGGGCGGTGTCGAGCTGTTCGCGGGTGAGGGCTGCCGACATCTGGGTACGGATCCGCGCCTTGCCCTTGGGCACGACGGGGAAGGAGAAGCCGATGACGTACACGCCCTCGGCGAGCAGCTTGTCGGCCATCTCGGAAGCGAGTTTGGCGTCGCCGAGCATGACCGGGATGATCGGGTGCTCGCCGGGCACGAGGTCGAAGCCGAGCTGGGTCATGCCTTCACGGAAGTAGCGCGCGTTCTCGTGCAGGCGGGTGATCAGGTCGCTGCTCTTCTCCAGCCGTTCCAGCACGGCCAGCGTGGTGGCGGCCGTGACCGGCGGGATGGAGTTGGAAAACAGGTACGGACGCGAGCGTTGGCGCAGCCACTCGACGATCTCCTTGCGCGCGGCGGTGACGCCGCCGGACGCGCCGCCAAGCGCCTTGCCAAAGGTGGTGGTGATGATGTCGATGCGGCCCAGCACGCCCCTGTATTCGTGGCTGCCGCGGCCGTGCTCGCCCATGAAGCCGCTGGCGTGGGAGTCGTCCACCATCACCAGCGCCTCGTATTGGTCGGCGAGGTCGCAGATGGCTTCCAGGTTGGCGACGATGCCGTCCATGGAGAACACGCCGTCGGTGGCGATCAGGCGCAGGCGCTGGTGCTGGGCGGCCTTGAGCTGTTCCTCGAGGTCGGCCATGTCATTGTTGTCGTAGCGGTAGCGCTTGGCCTTGCACAGGCGCACGCCGTCGATGATGCTCGCATGGTTGAGCGCGTCGGAGATAATCGCGTCCTCGGGGCCGAGCAGGGCCTCGAACAGGCCGCCGTTGGCGTCGAAGCACGAGGAGTAGAGGATCGCGTCCTCTGTGCCGAGGAATTCTGCGACCTTTTTCTCGAGCTGCTTGTGGAGGTCCTGGGTGCCGCAGATGAAGCGCACCGAGGCCATACCGTAGCCGTGCTCCCTGACCGCCTTGCAGGCGATCTCGGAAAGCTCCGGGTCGCCGGCCAGGCCGAGGTAATTGTTGGCGCACAAGTTAATGACGTGCGAACCGTCGGCGACCGTTATATCGGCGCCTTGCCGGGAAGTGAGAACGCGCTCGGGTTTGTACAGGCCTTCCTCACGAAGTTCGGCCAGCGCGTCGTCGAGGAACTGGAGGCTGGGTCGCGACATGGTTGATTCTTCCGCTGTAAATCCGCCTATTATACTTTTTGCATGCAAACCGACATATCTTCCGATTCTGTACGCCTCGATCTGTGGCTATGGGCGGCGCGCCTGTTCAAGACGCGGCGCCTCGCCACGGAGGCCGTGAGCGGTGGCAGGGTGCACCTGGACGGGGAACCGGCCAAACCGGGAAAGCGCCTGCAAGGCGGCGAGCACCTGAGCGTGACGAAGGGAGAGGAGCGCATTGAGCTAAGAGTGTGCAAGCTGTCCGCACGGCGAGGTCCGGCAGCCGCTGCTCGTACGCTCTACGAAGAATCGCAGGCAAGTATCGCGGCGCGTGAAGCGCTGCGCGAGCAGCGTCGCCTGCAGCCACGGGTAGCGCCGACAAAGCGTCCAGAAAAACGCGACCGTCGCCGCCTGGCCGCGCTAAAACGGGATCGAGATTGATTGTTGCTTTGACGTACTGCGGTTGATGCCGCCCAGTGTGCCGACACCGACTGCGCGGACGCGGGCGGATGGAGTGCCTGCACGCCGGCATCGAGTTCGATCCGTACTGCCCCGATGGCCGCCCGCAATGTTTCGGCCTGTACGGCGGAAAAGTCGTTGCGCATCGAGGCAAGCGCCCCGGAATCGGTGCCGCTTAGTAGTGGTCGCAAGGTCCGCTCGAGCAGATCGTCCACGTGCCGCAGCGTGGCGAACACATGGCGCGCCTGCGCCGGAGTCAAGAGATTCGTTGACACGGCTGTTCACCCGTTTGGCGATTACGGCTGCTGCCGTGGCGAACTCCTTCGCTCACGAAAGCGTGTTTAGCAGATGTGCAAAACAAGTCCAACGACCCGTTTCCTCGGCTAGTCAGGTCTGTTGACGGGCAGGTGCCTGGGTGGCCTCGACGCGCAGGGCCAGCAGGCGTTGGGGTAATTGTTCGAGGTCGATCGGCTTGGTGAGGTAATCATGGAATCCGGCATCGCGAGCCTGGTTGCGGGTGCTGATCTGAGTATCACCGCTTTGGGCAACGATTAGGGTGTGTGGGAAATTGCCGTGTAGTGTGCGGCCCAATGCGATGCCGTCGCCGTCTTCGAGCTGAACGTCGATCAGGCTGAGGTGCCAGGGGCCGGACGCCTGCAATGCTTCGGTCGCAGTTTGAAATTGTTCGACCGCAGCGCCGTGTGATTCCAGATGTCGCGCCAGCAATTCGGCGTTCAACCGATTGTCGTCCACGACCATGATGCGCCACCCGGTGAGTCTGCGCTGCGTTACGGGCGGTGCGATGCGCCGCAACTCTTCGAGCAGTGTGTGGCTCAGACGCGCCAATTGTTTCCAGGCTGTGGCCAGGTCGGGTTCGGCATCCATGAGTGTTTTTTCCAGCACACGCGCGGCGCGTTCGCTGTCCTGCATGTGAACAAAGCTCGTGGTGCCGCATATTCGGTGCACCGCTGCGCGTGCATCCTCCGTATCCTTGTTCCGCAGCGCCGTGGCCAGGCGGTCGAGATCCAGAGGCGTGTCTTCGCACAGGATGCGCCACAGACGCGGACTGAGATAGGACTGGGCCGGCCTGGATTGGGTGCTTCGGTGCAGTCCGAGCAGATGTTCGAGGCGCTGCTGGCCGATGCATTTGGATGCAGTCACGAGTTGGGTCTCATTCGATGGGCCGAGCTTACAGGCGAGCAACCGCAGTTTGGGGTGCTTGCCATCGAGATCGGGTGGCTTCTCTCCGGGCGCCAGTCCGAGCACCACGGCATCGTATGACGTGTGCGCATCGAGGTGTGCGAGCAAGTCTTCCCGACTCGGCGTCAGGTCGAGTTCGGCTCCAGCCGCACACAGTCGGTGGGCGAGGGCGTTGCGCACGACGGGATTGGCTTCCCATAACAGCATCCGCGTAGGTGCAGGCATGGGCTGAGCGGCGAAGGCTTCGGCATGGTTTAGAGTCAGGTTCAGAGCGAATTCGCAGCCGCCGTCAGATGACTCGTCGAGCGTGATGCGCCCACCCATGGCGGTGGCCAAGTTCTGGCTGAGAGCAAGTCCCAGTCCCTTTCCCGGCAACGCTGCCGTGGCACGTAAACGCTCACGGGGTCTGAAGACTTGTTTGCGCTGTTTGCGTGGTATCCCCGGTCCCGTGTCGCTGACGCGTAGCGTCAGCTTCAGTTTGTCGTCTTTATCGGACAACACTTCCAGCTGCAGGCAAACATGTCCGTTTGCGGTGTATTTCACGGCGTTGCCGACCAGGTTGGTCAGAATCTGGCGCACGTGCAGGGCATTGCCCATGACCGGCAAGGTGCGCCATCCGCCGCAGTCGGCAACAAGATCCAGCGGTTTGGCATAGGCCGCCGGTGCGGCGAGGGCGATCACTTCATCGATCAACGTGACCAGGTCGAACGCTTGCGCCTTGCCGCGCGTACGTTTTCCTTTTCCCGGTAGACGCAGGCTGTCGTCGAGCAATTGCGTCAGCGTACCTATCGCCTTGTTTACGATGTCCAGGCTCGCGCGCTGCGATGGCGTCAGGGGTTCGGTGTTCAGCAGTTGCGTGTAGCCGGCAATAGCATTGAGCAGCGAACGGAGTTCGTGATCCAGCGTGTGCAGATAGTCCTCGAATGCCTTGCGCTGTGCCTTGGCTGCAGATGCGCGCCGCGTGTCCGCTATACCCTGTTCCGAGGCGCCTTTTTCCTTCGCACGTCGGCTTAACGTTTCGGCGAGACGGTTCAGATCGTTAGCGACGTGAGCCAGTTCGCCCCCCCGGTAGAACGGCAGACGGTTTTCATACTCGCCCCGGGCGAGGCGGGCGAGTTGGCGGGTGATGGCGCGCACACGTACGGTCAACACCGAACTGAGCAACAGTGCAAGCAAGAGTGCTACAAGCAGCGCCATGAGCGTCATGACAGCGGCAAGAGCAATTCCGCGACCGGCTGTGTTGTTCCAGCGCTCGGGGGCGAGCAGTATCTGGATGTAGAACGGTGTGTCGGGTACGTTCGCCTGGGCTGTCAGGTCGGAGCTGCGAATAAAAGGGGCACCAAGGATGTCGAGCAGACGCGCCGATCCCATGCTTGGCGGTTTCGGCAAATCCAACCGGCTGCGATCGGAAATGATAATGTCTCTGGCGCCGATCAAACGAGCCTCGAGGAGGCCGTTGCCGGTCAGGATGTGCTGAGGTAATGCGACGCCTCCGTTAGCAGTACGTACGAGGCTGTGGGCCAGGTTGGCAGCCTCTATCCGGGCCGTTGCCTGTGCCGCGCTGCGGGTTGCGATCACGCTTTCCCACCCGGTTCCGATACCCAGCACCAGAGCGACGAGCAAAGCCGGTAGTGCCGCGATCAGCAGCAGTCGTTTGTATAGCCCCGAACGCATTGGGGGCCTCCCGAGGAGTTTCATCACGAATGTTACACTTCCTCGAAGATTCATGACGGCGCCGCTCCATGGCCGACCCCGTTCTGGCTTTCGATATCGAGACCGTGCCCGATGTGGAGGCCGGCAAAACGCTGTACGGGCTGGAAGGGCTTTCCGACGACGATGTCATGCGTGCCATGCGCCAGTTGCGCCGCCAGCGGGTAGGGCACGATTTCATGCCTCCGCACCTGCAGCGCATCGTGGCCATTGGCCTGGTGCTTGAGCACGAAGGTACGGTTCGGGCCTGGTCGCTCGGCAAATCCGATGCGGATGAAGCCGAACTGATAACCCGTTTTTTCGAGGGGTTGGAACAGTACCGCCCAACGCTGGTGTCGTGGAACGGCGGCGGCTTCGATTTGCCGGTGCTTGCCTACCGCGCGCTGCGTCACGGCCTTTCCGCTGGGGCGTATTGGGAGATGGGCGACAATGAGCGCGACTATCGCTACAATAATTACGTCTCGCGTTATCACTGGCGTCATGTGGATCTGATGGATGTCATGGCGCATTTCCAGCCCCGTGCCAACGCACCGCTTGACGAGGTGGCACGACTGATCGGCCTGCCCGGCAAGTCCGGCGTGGGCGGCGCGCACGTGGCCGAAGCCTGGCTTGCCGGTGACATCGAGGCAATTCGCGATTATTGCGAAATCGACACCATGAATACCTACCTTATCTGGCTGCGTTTCGAGCGCCTGCGCGGGCGTCTGGCCGGTAAGGCCTATGCCGAACGCTTGAAGACGCTCCGCGAACAGATGCTGACCTGGAGTGACCGGCCGCATTTCGTTGAGTTCGCGAAAGAATGGCAACCCCAGACCGGCGCGTGACGGACGTCAGCGGGGCCGCGCCCACGGTACACATCGACAGTCTCTCCCTGGACGGGCGTGGTGTGGCACGGCGTGACGGCAAGGTAGTCTTCGTACGTGGCGCATTGGCAGGGGAAACCGTGACGCTCGACGGAATCCGTCACCACCGAAATTTCGACGAGGCCTCGGCCGGACGGATCATGGAACCGGCCACGGCACGGGTCGAACCGCGCTGTTCACATTTCGGCGTGTGCGGTGGATGTGCCTTCCAGCACTTGGCGCTCGATGAACAACTGGCTGTCAAGGAGCAGGCACTCGTCGATGCCCTGGAGCGGGTCGGCGGATTAAAACCCGCACGGTTGTTCGAGCGCATCACCGGCCCGGTTTGGAGCTATCGGCGCAAAGCGCGGCTGGGCGCCAAATATGTGCCTAAAAAGGAGCACGTGGTGGTCGGCTTCCACGAAGCCAATGGCCGCTATGTGACCGATTCCAGAGAATGTCCCGTACTCGCCTGGCCGGGCGGTAATTTACCGGCCCTGTTGTCGGAATTGATCGGTTCGCTCACGCTGCATGCACAGTGTCCGCAGGTCGAGTTCGCGGCCGGCGAGAGTGGTGCGGCCTTCGTGTTTCGCCTGCTTGGAGAGCCGCATGCCGGAGATGTGGAGCGATTGATCGCCTTCGGCCGTCGGCACGACTGCGCGATCTGGATACAGACCGGCGGCCCCGGCACGCTGCGCCTGCTTTACGGCCCCGCGTTGCTGAATTATGGCCTGCCCGCGTTCGATCTCACGCTGCATTTTTTACCCACCGATTTCGTCCAGGTGAATGCGGCAGTGAATCGTGCCTTGGTGGCCGCGGCCATTGAGCGCCTGGCACTCCCGCCTGCGGCACGCGTGCTCGAACTGTACAGCGGCATCGGCAATTTCAGTCTGGCTTTTGCCCGCAAGGTAAAGGAGGTGGTGAGCGTGGAAGGCGCACCGGTGCTGGTGCAGCGCGCGCGGGCCAATGCGCGTGCGAACAACATAAAAAATGTGACGAGCCATGCGGCCGATCTGTCCGTTGTGCCGCCCGATGCGCCGTGGCTGCAGGGACGTTACGAGGCGGTGCTGCTCGATCCGCCCCGCAGTGGAGCACGCGCCGTGATTTCCGAATTGCATCGTCTGGGCACAGAGCGGATACTTTATGTCTCGTGCCACCCGGCGACGCTGGCGCGCGACGCCGCCGAACTCGATGCGGCCGGTTTCGCGCTGGATGGCGCCGGCGTGGCGGACATGTTTCCGCATACGGCGCACGCCGAGGCGATGGCGCTGTTCGTGCGCCGCTGAGTAAGACCATGCCGACCGAAATAGAGCGTAAATTTCTGGTTTCCAATTCGGATTGGCGAGAGCAAGCCGAAGGCGAACCGCAGCACTTGCGTCAGGGTTATCTGGCGTTGACAGAACTCGCCGTGGTGCGCGTACGCACAGCGAATGACACGCGCGCGTGGCTGGGCGTCAAGGAACACCGGATCGGTCCGGCACACCGAGAATACGAATACCCGATTGATGTATCGCATGCTCGGGAGTTGTTCGATTTGTGCAGCGGGGTGCTGATCGAGAAAACGCGCTTTCGTGTGCCAAGCGGACCGCATGTATGGGAAGTCGATGAATTTCATGGCGCTAACGACGGTCTGGTTCTTGCCGAAATCGAACTGGATGCGGTGGATGAATCCTTCGAAATGCCGGAGTGGGCGGGACGCGAAGTCACGGCCGACCGTCGTTTCTACAATGCCGCCTTGACGCTCATGCCGTGGCGCGAATTCGCCGCCGAGGTGACGCCGTGAGTGCGGTACGGATTCATATTGACCTGGGCCGTCAGCAACTGACGCTCGATCTGGGGCGCAAACGGGTGAGGTATTGCGTTTCGACCTCGCGCTACGGTGCAGGCGAGGAGAACGGAAGCAATCGCACGCCGCGCGGTGCGCATATCGTGCGCGCCAAAATCGGTGCGCACGCGCCGTCCGGTACGGTTTTTGTCGGGCGTCGACCCACGGGCGAAATCTGCACTCCGGAACTGTATGCCATGGCACCGGAGCGTGACTGGATACTAACGCGTATCCTGTGGCTCTCCGGCACCGAACCGGGCCGCAATCGTCTGGGTTCAGTCGATACCATGCGCCGCTATATATACATTCACGGCTGTCCCGATGCGGTGGCGCTGGGCGTGTCGGGTTCGATCGGTTGCATCCGCATGCGCAATGCCGAGTTGATCGAATTGTTCGACCGGGTCGCAGTCGGCACGCCGGTCATGATTGAGGAATGAGTACATGACACCAGGCCCATTGATCGTGGACTTGGCCGGCACCGAATTGAGTGACGAAGACCGGGAGGTGCTCAGGCACCCCGCGGTTGGCGGCGTCATTCTGTTTGCGCGCAATTGCCCGGATGCCGACACCGTCGCGGTGTTGGCGGCCGAGATTCATGCCCTGCGCGAACCGCGTCTGCTGGTCAGCATCGACCAGGAAGGCGGGCGCGTGCAACGGCTCACGGCGGGCGTGACGCGCTTGCCAGCACCGACCCGCATGGGCGCGTTGTGGGACACTGATCCCAAGGCTGCACGGGCCATGGTGCACGAGGCGGGTTGGCTGATGGCGGCGGAATTGCTCGCCCTGGGCGTGGACCTGAGTTATGCGCCGGTGGCGGATCTCGGCGGCACCAGCCGGGTGATCGGCGACCGCGCCTTTCATACACGGCCGCAGGCGGTGGAAGCGATGGCGCTGGCCTATGTGTATGGCATGCGCGAAGCGGGCATGCGCGCGGTAGCCAAGCATTTCCCGGGTCACGGCGGGGTGGCCGAGGACAGTCACGTCGAATCGCCTGTTGATCGGCGCGACTACGGCGATTTGCAGATGGCCGATCTGCGCCCGTTCGAATGGTTGATCAATAACGGCCTGGCGGCTGTGATGATGAGCCACGTTGTGTATCCCGCGGTGGCCAGGGAACCGGCGAGCCTGTCACGGCGCTGGGTGCATGACATTCTGCGCGGGCAGATGGGATTCCAGGGCGCGATCATCGCCGATGACCTGAGCATGCACGGTGCCGCGGGGGTGGGCGATACCCTGACCCGGGTGCGTATGGCGCTGGCCGCGGGCTGCGACTATGCCCCGGTCTGCAATGACCGGACGGCGGTGCTGGCCGTGCTCGAGGCGAGTGCTGCGTTGCCGAACGAGCCGGCCAGCGGGCTGCGGCGTTCACGTCTGATGCCCGAGCGGCGGCCCGACCGTGCCGAGCTTCGGCGCAACCCTCGGCTCGAGGCCGCGCGGGTGCTGCTGGCCAGCCTAGGTCCCGATCCGGACTTTCATCTGGAGGCCTGAACGGATGAATCCACACTACGCACCGCCGGGCGTCGAGCTCTTCAGCGCAGACGCCGTGCACGAGGCTGTCGAGACCCAGGCGCGCGCACTTGAACCGCGCCTGGCCGGGCGCAATCCGTTGGTGCTCGTGCTGATGCAGGGCGCGATGTACTATGCGGCCTGGCTGACCCTGGCCCTGAAGCAGCCGCTGGAAATCGACTATATTCACGCCACGCGATACGGTAAGGAGCGCAATGGCAGGATATTGCAATGGGTTCGGCCGCCGCCGGCTTCGGTAGCGGGACGGACGGTACTGCTGGTAGACGACATCTTTGACGAGGGCGTGACACTGGCCGAGGCCAGGGCCGCGTGCCTGGACGCCGGCGCTACCGAGGTGGTGGTCGCCGTGCTGGCGCGCAAGCGCCGCCCCGGGGTGCACGTGGACCCGCCCGATTCGGTGGCGCTCGAAGTGCCGGATGGTTTTGTGGTGGGTTGCGGGCTCGACGACGCAGGCCGCTGGCGCAACCTGCCGGGAATTTACATGCTCACGGAGGACGCAAGCTGATGCCCGACATCGCCATTATCGGAGGCACGGGACTGACCCGTCTTGCCGGCCTGGAACTTACCCGCCGCGAAGTGGTGTATACCCCGTTCGGCGAACCGTCGGGACCGCTGACCCACGGCGTGCTTGCCGGCCGTAAGGCCGTGTTCCTCGCCCGCCACGGCTACGGACACACCATCGCGCCGCACAAGGTCAATTACCGGGCCAACATGTGGGCATTGAGAAGTATCGGTGTCGAGCGGGTGATCGCCGTGGCGTCGGTAGGCGGCATTCGCTCCGACCTCGAGCCCGGCAGCCTGGCCATCCCGCACCAGATCGTGGATTACACCACCCAGCGGGAGAACACCTTCTTCGACGAACAGAAGGTGGTTCACGCCGATTTCACCGAACCTTACACCGCAGACCTGCGCGAACTGCTCCTGCAGGCGGCAGGATCTGTCGAGGGGCGCGTGGCACGCGACGGCGTGTACGCCGCGAGCCAGGGGCCTCGCCTGGAAACCGCTGCGGAAATCGACCGCATGGAGCACGATGGCTGCGACATGGTGGGCATGACGGGCATGCCCGAAGCCGTGCTGGCCCGGGAGCTGGAACTGTCCTATGCCTGCTGCGCCGTGGTGGCCAACTGGGCGGCGGGTCGGGCGCCCGGCGGCGGCGACATCCACGACGAGATCCGCCGCAACTTGGAGACGGGTGTCAGTCGGGCGTGTTCCCTGCTTGAGGCACTGCTGCCGCTGTTGCCGGCGGCGTAACCTGACGCACCAGCGTCAGCACGCCGAACGCGGCAGTGTCGAAGTATTCCATCTGCCCCGGCGTGACCTGATGGCTTTCCCGCAACGCAAAACACTGGCGCGAAACAAATGGTATTGCGGCTGAGGCCGGCACGGGTGCCGGCAAGGTCATGGACGTTGCCGTCGACGCGGCAGCAGTGGCAGGCGTAGGCGTAGTGTCCACCGTGGGCGTCTGAACCACAATGCCGGGCGGTGGCGGTTCGCAAAGGCGCAGATCGAGCTGGATATAGGGTTTGTTGTCGGCGATGGCCAGCGTTGCGGTGCCTTGCACCTGCACGGCGGCCTGCGGTGCGCTCTGTGCAGCCGGGGCTATCGTTGTCACGGAAGCGCCGGGGCTAACCGCAGGCTGGATTGGGCCAAGGCTGACGGGGCGAGTCGAATTTGGGTCTTCACCAGGCTGCATCCAGCCGGTTTCCTCAAGTGGTTCGTAACCGTTGGTGGTGGCAAGCCGTTGCTGCGCCTGAACCATTAGCGTAGAAATTTCGGTCAGCGGCAGGTACTGCGGATCGGTGCCGGCGGGTGGATACAAAGCGTTCTTCAGCGAAGGGACAGGCACGCTCGGTGGCCAGGTTTCGCCCTGGGCGGCCTGGGGACCGGTGTAACGGAAGACGAGGATTTCCACTGCAAACCAGTCCTGTTTCGGAGCCGGAGGCTTCGGTGCGGGCGACGCGATTGCGGTGACGACACCAAGACAGAGCGCAACAGTCAGAGCAAGCGGTTTAGAGGCGCGCATGAGAGATTCCACGGAGTACCCCGACATTCTACCGTTATCGGGACTGCGGATTAATCTGCGGCGCTTGCGGCTCAAGGCCACTCTGGGCCCGGGTATCTGGCTCACGTCGCAGGTGTCAGGGCGTTGAGCATGTGCGAGATGAGTACGTAGCGCTCAGCGAAATCGGGGACTTCGCGGCGGATGGTGAGCCGTTTTTCGCCCTGCAGGCGGTAGTGACGGGGGTCGGCTTGGACCTGTTTGATCAACGCGGCGGTGTCGATGGCAGGGTCGGGGTTGAAATCGATGCGGGCGCCGCTGGCGTCGGCATGGATCGCGCGAATGCCCAGCCGTCGCGCCCGCTGTTTGAGCCGCGCGGCATCAATCAGGCGCTGCCCTGCCTCGGGGAGGGCGCCGAAACGGTCAACGAGTTCCGCGGCCAGATCTTCCAGTGCCTCTTCGTCGGGTGCGCTCGCGATACGTTTATAGAGCACCAGGCGCATGTGCACGTCGGGCACGTAATCGGTCGGAAGCAGGGCGGATTCGCCCAGTTCGATTTCGCAGCCGGCGTCGAAATCGGTTTCCATTTCGATGTCGCCGCCGGCTTTGAGCGTCTTGACCGCGCGTGCCAGCAACCGGTTATACAACTCCAGGCCGATCTCCTGCATCTGACCGCTCTGCTGTTCGCCGAGTAGGGCGCCTGCGCCGCGGATCTCCAGATCCTGGGTGGCGAGGAAGAACCCGGCACCGAGCTCTTCCATGCTGGAAATGGCGGCCAGTCGTGCCTTGGCGTCGCGCCCCAGATATTCCTCGGGTGGTGTGATGAGGTAGGCATAGGCTTGATGGTGTGAGCGCCCGACGCGGCCACGGAGCTGATGCAACTGCGAGAGTCCGAAGCGATGCGCATTGTTGATGAGGATGGTGTTCGCGGTCGCGATGTCGATGCCGCTCTCGATGATGGTGGTCGAGACGAGCACGTCGAAACGGCGGTGATAAAAGTCCACCATAAGGGCCTCGAGTTCGCGTTCGCTCATCTGCCCATGGCCGACGCGCACGCTCGCTTCCGGCGCGAGCTGCCGGATGCGCTCGGCGAGTTCGCCGATCGAACGTACCTCGTTGTGCACCACGAATACCTGGCCGCCGCGCCGCAATTCACGCATCAGCGCGTCGCGAATCTGTGCATCCTGCCACTGGCTGACCACGGTGCGGATCGGCAGCCGTTCTTCCGGCGCGGTGGCGATCAGGGAGAGATCACGAATACCGGCAAGCGTCATCGACAGGGTGCGCGGGATCGGCGTGGCCGTCAGGGTGAGCATGTCCACCTCGGCACGCAGCGCACGCAGCCGTTCCTTGTGGCGGACGCCGAAGCGCTGCTCCTCGTCCACGATCACCAGTCCCAGCGACTTGAAGCGGATCTCGCGGCCGAGCAGGGCGTGGGTGCCGACGACGATGTCGATGCGCCCTTTCGCCAATGACTCGCGGATCTCCGCCTGTTGTTTCGCGCCGCGGAAACGCGAGAGCAGCTCGATGCGCACCGGCCAGTCGGCGAAGCGGTCGAGGAAGTTGCGGTAATGCTGGTCGGCGAGCAGGGTGGTGGGCGCCAGCAGCGCTACCTGGTGACCGGCCTGCACTGCGATGAAGGCGGCACGCAGGGCGACCTCGGTCTTGCCGAAGCCGACGTCGCCGCACACCAGCCGATCCATCGGCCGCTCGCTGGTCAGGTCGGCGATTACTTCCTCGATGGCTCGTGCCTGGTCCGGCGTTTCGTCGAAGGGGAAGGCGGCGGTGAAGCGCTCCCATTCGTCGTGGTCGTACGTCAGCGTTTGCGCGGGCCGGGTTTCGCGCCGTGCATAGAGTTCCAGCAGTTCGGCGGCGGCGTCGCGCGCACGGGCCGCGGCGCGTTTGCGGGCGCGCTCCCACTGCC
>JBAUSV010000243.1:0-17534 GCA_049581885.1 Gammaproteobacteria bacterium
ATGGTAGGCGCGATTGGATTCGAACCAACGACCCCCACCATGTCAAGGTGGTGCTCTAACCAACTGAGCTACGCGCCTGTCGAACTGTGCATTGTATTACACCACCAGCATTGCCTCAAGGCGCGAAAGCGCCGGCACGCACCAGACGTATAGAGTAGGTTTTAGAGTAAAAATTGTAAATGGCTTGCCCACTTTTGAAGTTCACTGTCCACTCCGTACCGTAGGTTGAGGCTAACGGGGTCGAAGTCCAGAAACTTCCGCTCGGGGTCTGCGGGAAAGCCTTCAGGTTGATTGCCGGATCGGTACAGTGGAAACGGGCAAGCGAAGTCAGTTCGCGTACATTCGGCAATCGCCAATCCGCAAAACCTGCAAAACCGCTGCCCTGGTCCAGGGTCTGCACTGCCTGCAGGGCATTTTGCCAGGTATAGGCCGTGGCCTCGCCGGTACACGTGCCCTGCTGCACATCCCAAGTCTGGCCCATGGCACAGCGCATCCACATCAGCCCCGTATGCAAATCGACGACCGTGCCATTGGCGTTCATCTGGTAGCGCGAATCGGGAGCCGAGTCAGCAGTCGAACTCGTGCAGGACTGCGCCAATGCGGTGCCTGTAGCCAGCGTCAGACTCAGCGCGAGTATGGTGGTTATCCATGATTTGATTTTCACTGCACGCCTCCCCGCACCAGAATAACGAAGTAGCCGCCATAGCCGATGCTGCCATCCTTGGGCAAAAAGCTGTCGTAGCCGTTACCCGCACTGATCACCACGGCCCGATCGGGATGAGCGGGATCGGAGGTGGCCGTCCAATAGCCGCCGCTCTGCAGAGAGGGTATCGAAACAAGGCCGTCAGTTGTTTGGGTTGCTCTACCCACCGCCGCGAAGTTAATCAGGTTTCTCAATTCGTTGGCCGTGGGCAGTCGCCAGTCCGAATGGCCACACAAGCCCACATGATTGACTAACTGGACATAGTGATAGGTGTCCATGTTGTAGGGTCCGCCCTCGGACACCCCCGAGTTACCACCATTGGTATTCGGGTCGGGATTGTACCAAGTGTAGATGTACCCGGAATCGAAAAGACCTACACTCTGGGCCGGCGTCGGCACTTCCCACTCGAGGCCGGTCCAGTTATCCCGTACACAGGCCCACGGATCCGTGCCGTATTTCGCATTCTGATTGAACAGCGGTTTGCCGTCATAGCCGATCTTGGTAAAGTCGTAGCTGAAGTCATAGGTATATCCGCCGTAGCCGACTTTGGCCAGTGTGTTTTCGTAACTCGCCCGATCGCGACCGAGATCGGCATCCTGATCAGGGTAGCCCGTCTGAGGGCAGCTGCTGGGATTCAGCGGGTTGCCGTTAGTCGCGGTGGCGCAACCCGTAGTACCCGTATCATTGAGCGGTTGCGGCCAATAACGCAGCACCACGGTGGCCGTGCCCGTGCCGATCTGCAGATTGCCGCTGGGGTTGCTCAAGCGCAATCGAAAATAACGATAGCTGTTTCCATTGACGTCTGTCAGCGGCACTGTAACCGTCTGTTCGGTTATGCCGGGGCCGAAATTCAAGGTGCCGCTCGTGGACGTATAGTCGATTCCCGCCTTCGCCGTGCCATCCACCGTGCTGTAGTTAACCGTCGCCTGACCGTTGGGCGGGTTCGACAGGCGAACAGCAATGTCAACACTGGTCGGGCTGCCACCGTGAACGTAAACCGGGGCGCCGAAAGCCGAGACCTGGGGCGCGCCCCCATTGATAACGATTGCCGCAGTCGCGGTTGGGGAGGTGCCGTTGCTGGTTGCCGCCGTGTAGGTAAAGCTGTCATTACCCGTATATCCGTTGTTCGGCGTATAGGTATAGGCACCCGTGCCCGCATCAAGACTCAAAGTCCCATATTGCGGCTTCTGATCCACCACGAAGCCAATTGATAGATTCTGCGGGCTGGAAGCGTATATCTGGCCGGAAACCGGCGTGTCCTGCGATGTAATTGCATATGTATTGGCCGCATAGGGCTTGGGGTTATAGACATAGGCTGAACTACTGCTGCTACCGCCGCCACAGCCGGCAAGCACAAGCGCCAGTGCACACAAGGTCGAGGATCCAATAATTCGATTCAGGCGCAAGTTGGTTTCTCCATAGGGACAATCACGGCATGACCAGCCGCGCACAATAACGTTGATTTGCAATTGCTGTCAAAGTTTTCATCTAAAAACCCCGGTTTCGCCGGCTCATCAGGTCTGGCCAGGCCGCACGCAAGTACAAAAACATCGAGAGCATGGTCAGCACCGCAGCCACATACAGCAGGCCCAATCCGATCCAGTACACATGGGTGCCATGCAATGGATTGCGAAACAGCATTAACACGATGGCCACCATCTGTACTGCCGTCTTGATCTTGCCGGCCCAGGAGACCGCCACCGTACGCGACGATCCGATGCCGGCCATCCATTCGCGCAGCGCTGAGACCGCAATCTCACGCCCGATGATGATCAGCGCCGGCAAAACCACCCAGCTATGGGGATCCGCCATCACGATCAGAACCAGCGCCGAGGCCACGATCAGTTTGTCCGCCACCGGGTCGAGAAAGGCGCCGAGCCGCGAACCCTGATCCAAGCGCCGGGCCAGGAAACCATCGAGCCAGTCGGTGAGTCCCGCAAGCACGAAAACACCGGCCGCCACCGGCCGCGCCCAACCGAACGGCAATAGGAAGAACAGCACCATCACTGGGATCGACAACACCCGCAACAGAGTCAACCAGTTGGGTAGCCCCAGCCCCGCCATTACCGTCCATCCCTTGCCAAGTGGTGCACTATACGCTCGGCGAGCGCACGATTGACGCCCGGCACCGAGACAAGATCCACGGCATTTGCCTGACGCAATCCTTTGAGACCACCAAAGTGGGTAAGAAGTTGCCGCCGTTTTACCGGACCGATACCGTTGATCGTATCCAATACGGATTCACCGCGTGTGTGCTGGCGCGACCGGCGGTGAGCTGTAATCGCAAAGCGGTGAGCTTCGTCGCGCAACGCCTGCACCAGATGCAAGGCCGGGGATTCGGGTTCGAGCGCCAACGCGCGACCGGTCGGGGCAAGCACGAGCCGATCGAATTCGGCACGCCGGCCGGCGCCCTTGGTCACCCCGGCCAGACGCAACGCATCCAGCCCCAACGACTGCAAAACCTGGCGTGCACGGCGCAGCTGGGCCACTCCACCATCGATCAGCACCAGATCCGGAAGGGCCTGTGCCTCGGAACGCACACGGCGATAACGACGATCCAGCACCTCGGCCAGTGCTCCGTAATCGTCGCCTGGTTTGGCGTCACGCACATTGAAGCGGCGATAAGCCGGCTTGAGTGGCCCCTGGCGATCGAACACCACGCACGAACCGATCGGAGCCTCGCCTCCACTGTGGCTGATATCGAAACACTCGATGCGGTTCAGTTCGTCCGCAGGCAAATCGAGCGCCTGCTCCAGCGCCTCGAAGCGGGCAGCCATAGCTGCCCCGCCGCTGCCCTGGCGCGTCAGTTCATGCGCGTTGGTTGCGGCCAATGCGACCAGGCGCTTGAGCGCGCCACGGCCGGCCGGGCGAATCGTCGGAACGCGACCCAGACGTTCGGCAAGCGCCGCCACCAGCGTTTCACTGCCCGGCAGGGGTCGATCCGGAACCAGACGCAGCGGCATATCGTGCTGATAATGCTGCGTGATGAATCCTTCCAGAATGGTTGCGGCATCCTCTTCCACACCCACCGCAACCCGGTAGTGCCGGCTGCCCAGCAGGCGTCCACCACGCACCGGCAGCACCACCACGATTGCACTATCGCGACCGGCTTCAGCCACCGCCAACACATCGCAGTCATCCATGTCGCCAACCACGTCCTGATGTGCACGGATTTGGCGCAGGCGCTGAATCTGGTCGCGCACGCGCGCGGCCTGCTCGAAGTCGAGCGCCTTGCTGGCCTGCTCCATGCGAGCCACCAATTCCTTGATCACGTGCTCATCCCGGCCTTCGAGAAAAGCAACTGCCTGGCCTAGATCACGCCCGTAATCGTCCTGCCCGATCAGACCAACGCATGGCGCCGAGCAGCGCTCGATCTGATATTGCAGACAAGGTCGAGTGCGGTTGCGGAAATAGCGGTCGGTACAGTTGCGCAGCCGAAACACGCGCTGCAATTCCCCGAGGGCGCTGCGCGCGGCCGTGGCACTGGGGTAGGGTCCAAACAGACGCCCGGCCCCACGCTGCGGCCCCCGGTAGAAGCTCAGTCGCGGAAAACCAAGGCTCGGCATCAGACGAATGTAGGGATAGCTCTTGTCGTCGCGCAGAACCACGTTGTAACGCGGCCGGTGCTCCTTGATGAGTGTGCTCTCCAGCAGCAGCGCTTCGACTTCGGTGGTGGTCCACGTCACCTCGATGCGTGCCAGACGGCGCAGCATGGCCATGACCTTCGCGGCCTGCGGGCGAGCGCCGAAATAGGAACTCAGGCGGCGATACACGTCGCGAGCCTTGCCCACATAGATCAGGCGATCGGCGCTGTCGTACATGCGATACACGCCGGGCCCGTGACCCAGGCCCGCGAGGTAGGCTCTGGCGTCGAAGCCGGCGGTGGAGGTCATGGTGCCGGGGGCAGCTCAAGTTTTATCAGTCCGTGCCCGGCGGCCAGTTTGATCAGATCGATATCGTTATCGACACCCAGCTTGTCGTACACCCGGCGACGATACGTACTCACGGTTTTTGGACTCAGACTCAAGCGTTGTGCCACAGCCAGAGTACCCAGGCCTTGCGCCGTATACAGTACAAGCTCCAGTTCGCGTCGCGACAGATTCACGAATTGACCCTGCGCATCGCCCGCCTTTTCCGCCAGGGCCAGCCGTTTAGCCAACGCCGCGGGAACGTAACGCTCACCATCCGCAACCCGGCGTACCGCCGTCACCACCTCGGCCGGCTCGGCACCTTTGCCAAGGAACCCCCAAGCCCCGGCCTCCATGATCCGGGCCGGCACCGGGTCGGCATCCAGCGCCGAAATGGCGATCACCCGCGCCTCCGGCTGGGTTTCATTCAATCGCCGTGTTGCCTCGATGCCGCCGAGACGCGGCATCTGCACATCCATCAGGATCACATTCGGACGCAGACGCGGTGCCAGATCGAGCACCTCCACACCATCCCCGGCTTCGCCTATGACTTCGATGCCGGGTTCCTCACGCAGCAATTCACTCATGCCGGCACGCACCAGACGGTGGTCGTCGGCAATCAAGACCCGAATCGATTCACTCATGTCACTCCTCCGTCATGTGCGCGATAACCGCCTCGCCAAAGCCCCGGGTTCCCACCAGGGTTGCACCGGGAATCAGATTTTGCAGGTGCTCCTGCACTCCGCGTTGTCCGGCGATATCGCGTCTGGGTGCACGAATCGCTTCTCGCAACCGCGCCAAATCGTAGGTCAGAATCTTTTTCGCAATCGTGCGCGCCACACCTTCGAGGATACAGTCGGCCGCTTCGTGCCACCCCATGTAGCGCAGCATCATTTCCGCGGACAAAATCAGTGAACCCGGATTGACCCGGTCCTTGCCGGCAAAACCCGGCGCGGTGCCGTGCGTTGCCTCGAACACCGCCACTGAATCGGACATGTTGGCACCCGGCGCCATCCCGATGCCACCCACCTGGGCTGCCAATGCGTCCGAAATATAGTCGCCGTTCAGATTCAGGGTGGCGATAATGTCATATTCCTCGGGACGCAGTAGAATCTGTTGCAGGAAATTGTCGGCAATCACGTCCTTCACCACGATACGCTTGCCGTTCACCGGGTTCTTGAGCGCCATCCAGGGGCCACCATCCAGCGGTTCGGCGCCGAATTCCTCGCGGGCCACTTCGTAGCCCCAGTTGCGGAATGCGCCCTCGGTGTATTTCATGATGTTGCCCTTGTGCACCAAGGTCACCGAGACGCGGTCGTTGTCGACCGCATACTGGATCGCCTTGCGTACCAGGCGTTGCGAGCCCTCGCGCGACACCGGCTTGATCCCCAGGCCGCTACTTGCCGGAAAGCGGATGTTGGTCACGCCCAGTTCGCGGCGCAGGAAACTCACCAGCTTGCGGGCCTCGTCGCTGCCCGCGGGCCACTCGATACCGGCGTAGATATCCTCGGTATTTTCACGAAACACCACCATGTCGGTGCTGTCGGCCAGCTTCATCGGCGAATCGACACCCGGGAAATAGCGAATCGGTCGCACACAGGCATACAGGTCCAGCCGCTGGCGGATGGTGACGTTGAGAGAACGGATGCCCTCGCCCACCGGCGTGGTCAGCGGCCCCTTGATCGAGACCACGTAACGCTGCAGCACATCGAGCGTTTCCTCGGGCAGGTACTCGCCATCGTACAGCGCGCTCGCCTCCTCGCCCGCATAGGCCCGGACCCAGGCGATGCGGCGTTCGCCGCCGTACGCCTTCGTCACCGCCGCTTCCACCACATCGAGCATAACCGGCGTCACGTCCATGCCGATGCCATCGCCGCGGATGCAGACGACGATCGGATGCTCAGGCACGTTGATGCTGCCGTCCGGATTAATTGTGATCTGCTCGCCCGCGACGGGCACTTCGATATGACGGTATTGCATGCTGTGAGGCGCCGAATTGTTTATCAAATCTATTCTACTAGCTTACGGGTAAGAGCCCGGACAGGGCTGCTCTTCTCTGCACGCCCGATGCCACAAAATAGATATAAGCCAGAAGCGGCTGTTCCGACTGCAATCCTTTTAAACCGGCAAGATACCGGCGCTTCAGCCAAGCACAGTGGTTTTGCGCCAGCCTGTCAGTAGCGTAGCAGCGCCGCGCCCCAGGTAAACCCACCCCCGAACGCCTCGAACAGCAGCGTCTGGCCGCGCTGGATCCGCCCGTCGCGCACCGCGATATCAAGCGCCAGCGGAACCGAAGCGGCCGAGGTATTGCCCTGATCCTGAATCGTCACGATCACCTTTTCCATCGGCAGCTTCAGACGCTTGGCGACCGCTTCGATAATGCGCAGATTGGCCTGATGCGGTACATACCAGTCAATATCCTCGACCGTGAGCCCGGTATCGGCCAGGATTTTCTCGGCGGCATTAATGAATTCGCGTACCGCAAATTTGTACACCTCGTTGCCGCGCATCTTGACGAAATCCGAACCGGATTTGAGGCTGTCGAAACCACTGGACACGCCGGAAGGAAAATACAGCTTGTCGCGATGACTGCCGTCGGCATAAAGCTGCGTCTTGAGTATGCCGGTTTCCTCCGAAGGCCCGAGCACCACGGCACCCGCCCCGTCGCCGAACAGCACACAGGTGGAGCGATCCGTCCAGTCGGTGAAGCGGGACAGCGTCTCCGCGCCGACGACCAGGATGCGCTCGGCCTCGCCCACGCGGATAAATTTCTCGGCGATCGAGAGCGCATAGATGAAACCGCTGCAGGCCGCCTCGCAACTCACGGCCGCGCAGCCGTTGGCGCCCAGCCGGTCCTGGATGATGGTGGCCACATTCGGAAAGATGAAATCGGGAGTCGTGGTGCCCACGATAATCATGTCGAGTTCGTTCGCCTTGACGCCGGCGGCTTCGAGCGCGGCGCGCGATGCACGCTCGGCCAGGTCGGCCGTGGTCTCGCCCTCGCTTGCTATGTGGCGGCGTTCGATGCCGGTACGCGTCCGGATCCATTCATCATTGGTGTCGACCATGCGTTCCAGATCGTGGTTGGTCCACACCTGCTCGGGCAGCGAACTCCCCGTGCCCATAATGCGCGCGTAGGGAACCGCTGATCTATTCATACGCCGTCCCCCCGGTCCAGACTGTCGGTCAACGTACGGCTGATCAGTTCGGGCACGCCCTGTTCGGCCTCGATCAGGGCGGCATGTATCGCTGTCTCGAAACCCAGTTGATCTGCGCCGCCATGACTTTTCACCACTATCCCCCGCAAACCCAGGAAACTGGCCCCATTGTAGCGTTGGGGATTGAGCCCGCGGCGCAGCCGCGAAAGCGACGGCCAGGCGGCCAGCGCCTGCAGGCGGGTGAAGGGGTTACGCATGAACTCCTCGCGCATTTTCTGGCCGATGTAATGCGCGGTGCCCTCGATCGCCTTGAGCATCACGTTGCCGCTGAAGCCGTCGGTGACGATCACGTCGACCACTCCTTCGCTGAGGTGATGGCCTTCCACGTAACCGGTGTAATTCAGATGCGAGCCCTGGAGTATCTGCGCCGCCTGCTTGACCCGTTCGTTGCCCTTCATTTGCTCCTCGCCGATGTTGAGCAGACCGATACTCGGTGACGGATTGTCATCCAGGGCGGACACCAGCGCCGCTCCCATGGCGGCGAACTGCACCAGGTGCTCGGCCTCGCAATCGGCATTGGCGCCCAGATCCAGGACGTAGGTCTTGTCCACCAGATCGGGGATGGCCGAGCAGATCGCGGGGCGGTCGATCCCCGGCAGCATCTTCAGCACGTAGCGCGCGGTGGCCATCAAGGCGCCGGTATTGCCGGCCGACACACAGGCCCCCGCCTCGCCTTCCTTGACCAGATTGATGGCCACCCGCATCGAGGAATCGCGCTTGTTGCGCAGCGCCTGGCTGGGTAGCTCGTCCATGGTCACTACCTGCGAGGCATGGCGGATTTCGATCCGCTCGCGCAGCGCCGCGGGCGCCTTGCTCAGCGCCTGCTCCAACAGTACCCGATCGCCGACGAGCAGAATGCTCGCCTCGGGATGACGTGCAAGGGCATCGAGCGCGGCAGGAACGGTCACGGACTGGCCATGATCCCCGCTCATCGCATCGATGGCGAGACAGGTTCCGGCGTTCACAATCCCGACGCCACGATCCGCTCTCCGCACATCCTGCGCGGACTCACGGGCGCGGCTCAATCCTCGGGATGAGCTATGTCAACCACCTTGCGGCCGCGGTAATAACCGTCAACGCCGACATGATGGCGGCGGTGCAGTTCACCTGTGGTGGTGTCACGCGACAGGGTCGGACCCTTGAGTCCGTCGTGGGCACGGCGCATTCCGCGCTTGGAAGGAGTTTTACGATTTTGCTGTACGGCCATGGTCGTATCGGGCTTGAAAACCCGCCTATTGTAGCGGAATTCAGCGCGAACGCCAGCCTTTCGGGCTGGCCCCCTCAATCGCGCCGGTTGGCGGCGTCTAACGCTTCACGCAAACCGGCGAAAGGACGTTGCGTTTCCTCTCTAGATTCCGCCGCCAAGGCCGCCAGATCATCCGACGCCGCGCACTCCTGAGGCGCATGCCGCGGCAAAAAAGGCAGCGCCAGCAGCAACTCCTCTTCGATCAATTCGCCCAGGCTGGGCGCCGTCTCGACGGCATCCCACGTTGTTCCCGAATCCGCCTGTTGCGCTGCGGCCCGCGCCTCCAGCAGCACCTCCACCGGCACCTCCAGATGCAACACGAAGGGTTGCAGACAACGCTGGCAAGTGGCTTCCAAGCTGGCTTGCAACCAGCCGGTTACGGCCACCGCCTCATCCGGCCCGGGCGCAAACGACAGCTCGTAGCTCACAGTGCCGGCCGGTTCTGAGCGTGCCACGGCCTCGGCCAGCCGGGGCGCCAATTCGGAGGCCTCGACCCGCCCGCTCAGCGTGCTCCGTTCGGCGGCCAGCGCCCTGCCCGGCAAGCAGCTATGCAAGAATTGATTCATCGACTCTCCGGTCCGGGCGCCTGCCGGACTTCTGGCGTTCGTAAAACGTTAACGTTATGGTATTCGCCCCGATCCGTGGAACCAAATCATGCGCCTCGTGCTGGCCTCGACCTCGCCCTACCGACGCGAATTGCTCGCGCGGCTGGGCTTGAACTTCGACACCCTCGCGCCCGAGGTCGACGAAACGCTCGCCGCCGGGGAATCTCCCGAACAGGCCGTCGTCCGTCTGGCTGCGGCCAAGGCCGGTGCCGGTGCCGAACGAGTGCCCGCAGCCGTTATCGTCGCGAGCGACCAACTGGCCTGTCTGAGCGGTCAGGCACTCGGAAAACCCGGCAGCCATGAGGCCGCCACTGGGCAACTCACGGCTATGGCCGGACAGGAGATTATCTACTGCACAGCACTGGTCGTGCAGGCTCCTGACGGCACCTCTGCCACCCACCTTGACCTCAGCCGGGTCCATCTGCGCGAACTTTCGCCACGGGAAATCGATCGCTATCTGACCGCCGAGCAGCCTTTCGACTGTGCCGGTGCACTCAAGCTCGAAGGTCTCGGTATCGGGCTGTGCGAACGCATTGAGACCAGTGACCCGACAGCACTGATCGGCTTGCCGCTGATCGCCACCGCGCAGCTACTACGCGAAAGGGGATTCGATATTCCCTAATACCTGTCTGGCAAAGCCCACCGCCCGGGCACTTAACTTTGCCTGCATCTGAAGCGCAGAATCCTGCCTCCATGTCTAACTGATCACCCTTGCCTTCACTTTCTTTGCGTGCTCAAAGAATCAAGAACCTGTCTCGATTTGCTGACTCTGACTGCCCTGTGCGCATCGCACAGCAAGGTCAATGAGGTTGGTCGTAGCCGGTGAGCCGGGTTATTACGGGCAACAAATCGTCTGGCATTGGCGCGCTGAAGCTCAGCGGTTCGTCCGTGCGTGGATGGGCAAAGGCGATGCCGGCAGCATGCAAAGCCAACCGTCGCAAACCGAGTTCGCGCAATTCCCGGTTGCGCACCTTGTCGCCGTAACGGACATCGCCCGCGATCGGATGCCGGGCGTGGGCCGCATGCACGCGAATCTGGTGTGTGCGCCCGGTATCGGGCAGCGCTTCGACCAGGCTGTAGGCCTCGCCACAGGCGAGCGGACGAAAACGGGTCTGCGCCGCACGGCCGGTACTCGCGACCGCGACATGGCGCTCGCCGCCGCGCTTGGCAAAGCGCTCCAGCGGCGCCCGGCTGGTAAAGGGTTCGCGCAACTGCCCAACCACCAGGGCCAGGTAGCGCTTGTGAACCCGTCCCTCGCGGAAGGCCGCATGCAGACTGCGCAAAGCTGAACGCCGGCGCGTAATCAACAGGCAGCCCGAGGTATCCCGATCCAGCCGATGCACCAGTTCGAGTTCCGGTTCGCCGCGCAACCGGCGCAAGGCCTCAATCAAGCCACCATCCAGTCCGCTCCCGCCATGCACCGGTAGCCCGGACGGCTTGTTCACCACCAGCAACACATCATCTTCATACAGAATGCCCTCGGCCAGCACCGCCGTGCCTCGTTTCAACGGCCCCGCCGGGGCCGGTCGGTCGCTCAGGTGCACGGGCGGCAAACGCAACTCGTCGCCGGCCTCGATCCGGTAGTCAGGCTTCCTGCGCCCGCCATTGACCCGGACCTGCCCGGTGCGCAGCAGACGATAAATATGCCCCCGGGGCACGCCTTTCATTTCGCGCGCCAGGAAATTGTCGAGCCGCTGCCCCGCAAAGTCGTCGACTATTGTCAGGCGGCGCACCTCGACGCGGCCCGCTTTCTCTGCAAGCGCTTGTTTATCCGGCAAAAGCCTGTACTCGATTCAAGGTAACTGATATAGTATGCCCACTGTCCGGAAGGACAGCGTGTTCGCGTTGACAGCGGATCATCCATAAAAGACGGTCGCGGCGCAAACAAGGTTTGAAGTCCGCCGGTTCCAAAAACCAGCGGGAAGTGAATAGATGGCGCTCCCATGCCCGGCATGGTTGCCAAGCGCTGAAGCAGGCGGAGTCGATTTCTCCGCGGGTGGCCGTTAAACCGGCTATCCGCCGTGTGCAGCACACATCGCCCTCCCCTCGCGCTGAATACCAACCGCCGCAGGCGGTGCGAGCGCCCGCTCACACAGGTAACAACACAATGAAGCGTATGCTGATTAACGCGGCCCAGCCCGAAGAGCTGAGAGTCGCCCTGGTTGATGGCCAGGAACTGTATGATCTAGACGTCGAAGTCCCCAGTGCCGAACAGAAAAAAGGCAATATCTACAAGGGACGCATCTCACGCGTAGAACCGAGCCTCGAAGCCTGCTTCGTCGAATACGGCGCCGAACGCCACGGCTTTTTGCCGCTGCGTGAAATTGCCCCCGGCTATCGCCAGAACGAGAGCAAGCCTGGTGAGCACCAATCGATCCGCGATGCCCTGCACGAAGGCCAGGAAGTCATCGTACAGGTCGAAAAGGAAGAACGCGGCACCAAAGGGGCAGCGTTGACCACCTTCATCAGCCTGGCCGGCCGCTATCTGGTACTCAAACCAAACGACCCGCGCGGCGGCGGCATCTCCAAGCGCCTCGAAGGCGAAGATCGCGACGAAATCCGCGACATTCTCTCCCAACTTACCCTGCCCGAGGGCATGAGCGTCATCGTGCGTACAGCAGGCGTCGGGCGTAGCCTGGAGCAGATCAACTGGGACCTGGAGTACATGTGCCGCATCTGGGCATCGATCCGCCAGGCGGCCGAGTCGCGTCCCGCGCCGTTCCTTATCTACCAGGAATCGAACGTCATCATCCGCGCGCTGCGCGATCACTTCACCAGCGACATCGGTGAGGTTCTGGTCGATGAGGCGCGCATTTTCGAAGACGCCCGCGGCTTCGTGGAAATGGTGATGCCGGAACAGCTCAGCAAGCTCAAGCATTACGAAGACAAGGTGCCGTTGTTCACGCGCTTTCAGATCGAAAGCCAGATCGACGCCGCCTATCAGCGCCGGGTGCGACTGCCTTCAGGCGGCACGCTCGTGTTCGACACCACCGAAGCGCTGGTGTCCATTGACGTCAACTCGGCGCGGGCTACCCAGGGCAGCGACATCAACGAAACCGCCTTCAACACCAATCTCGAAGCGGCGGTGGAAGTATCTCGCCAGCTTAAGCTGCGCGACCTCGGCGGCCTGGTGGTGATCGACTTCATCGACATGGGCTCCAGCCGCCATCAGCGCGAAGTCGAGCAGCGCCTGCGCCAGGCGCTCGATAGTGACCGGGCGCGCGTGCAGGTCAGCCGCATTTCACGCTTCGGGCTCCTTGAGCTTTCGCGCCAACGCCTGCGGCCCTCGCTCAACGAGGCGATACTCGAGCGATGCCCGCGCTGCGAAGGTGAAGGCAATATCCGTTCCGTGGAATCGCTCGCCATTTCGGTGCTGCGCCTGATTAACGAAGAAGCCATCAAGGAACGCACCGGACGCGTCGTCATCGAAGTCCCGGTGCCGGTCGCAACGTATCTCATGAACGAGAAACGCAAAAACCTGACCGATATCGAAACCCATTGCCACGTTGCGGTCGTGGTGGTGCCCAACCCGCATCTGGATACGCCGGCGTTTCGCATCGAGCGCCTGCGCGGTGATCAGATGGACGAACACATCACGGCCTCGCACCACATCGTCACTACGCCGGAAACAGACATACCAGCCAACGAACCGTCAAAAACGGCTGCTGCTCCGGCCGTTGCCGCGCTGCGTCCCGCCGCGCCCATGCCGAAACGTGCACCGCAAACTGCGAAGCGCAGCAACGGAAGCGGATGGTTTACCCGTCTGCTCGGCGCACTGCGTAGCGACAAGGTAACGGAGGACAAAAACCACAAGGAACCCGCAAGGAAAAAGACGTCATCCGGGTCCGGCACCTCCACCTCGAATCAACGGCGCAGCACTCAGCGTTCGAGCAACCGCAGCAGCGCTCAGCGGCCCAGCAGCGGCAATCGTTCACGCTCCTCGGGCACCAGCAACTCGGGCAGCAGCCGCAGCGGTAGCCAGCGCAGCGGACGGAGCAGCGGACGGAGCAGCAGCCCCCGCTCCACCACTACCCCCAAGCGTGAATCCACGCAAACGCAGAAGCCTTCAGCTCCAACGGAATCCAAGCCGAACACCGAAAACGTCGCCTCCAATAACGGCGGCTCCGGCCAAGGCGCTCAGGGGGGCAACGGCAATACATCCGGCGGAACCGGGAATAACCGCTCACGCACCCGTCGCGGTCGCCGCGGGGGCCGTCGGCGCTCGGGTGGCCAAAGCGGCAACTCGGGCAACGCCACTCCGTCGCCAGCCTCCAACGACCATTCGCAATCAAACACCAATCCCAAACCAGCGGCAAACGTTGCAGCACCGAAACCGGCGGCCACCCAGCCCACACCGTCAGCTCAGAGCGAGCCGCGGCATGATGCGCGCAGCGAGAACGTCAGCACACCCAAGCCTGCGGCTGCGCCGCCCGCGACTGAAACCCCGCAGCTGGCAGCCCTGTATTCTCGCGAACAGCGTGAGGACAGCGGCAGCTCAAACGGAAATTCGGCAGAATAAAAACTACGGGGCAATCCGTGCTTAGCACGGATTGCCCCGTTAATTTCATGGCCGGACATATCCCCTTCACGGAAATTTCTTTATAAAACCTCACTCTCGCCTACAATAAGCGGGACTGGAACGGTTGGGAAAAAATGATCGAGCTTGTGCGCGAAGGTGGCTGGGTCATGCTGCCGCTGATCCTGTGCTCCGTCATCGCCCTGGGTATCATCCTGGAACGCTTCTGGAGCCTGCGCGTAAAGCGCGTCTGCCCCGAGCACCTGCTGGCCGAAGTCTGGCCCTGGGTCAAAACGGGCAACACGGACCCCAAGCGGCTGGAGGCATTGCGCCGACACTCACCTCTGGGGCAGATTCTCGCGGCCGGATTGCAGCAGCGCAGTACCAGTCGCGACCTGATGAAAGAGGCGATCGAGGACACCGGCCGGCACGTGGTGCACGAGCTCGAGCGCTACCTCAATTCGCTAGGAACCATTGCCGCGATTACCCCGCTGCTCGGCCTGCTCGGCACAGTACTCGGCATCCTGCGCGTATTCGCGGTGATTACCACCCAGGGCACGGCAAACACCCAGTCACTGTCCGGTGGCATTGCCGAGGCACTCATCACCACCGTGGCCGGTCTCACGATTGCCATTCCGACGCTGATCCTGTATCGCTACTTCCGCGGCAAGGTCGATGACCTGGTGGTGCGCATGGAAGCCGATGCAATAAAGATGATCGGGGCCATCGACGCCACAAGCTCACCGGATCAACGGAGCACATGAACCTCCGTCCGCGCCGTGCCGAGGAACCCGAGGTCAGCCTGATTTCACTGATCGACGTGGTATTGATGCTGCTGATCTTTTTCGTGCTTTCTACCAGCTTCATTCATCCTTCGCAAATCCACGTTACACTGCCGCAGGCCAGCGCAACGGCCCCGCCGGCCAAGACAGAAATCACTATCACCATCACCCGCACCGGTACCCTCGTAGTCAATGACCGCACCCTGGTCAACTCCCGCGCCGATACCTTGCGCAGTGCCCTGCTCAAGGTGGCCGGCAGCAAGCGCGACCTGCCCGTAGCGATACGGGCCGATGCTCATTCCACGACCCAGTCGATGGTCACTGTACTGGATGTGACCGGAGCGCTCGGCTTCGACCACATCAACATCGTAACCACCCACGGGGCGGCAGATGAGTAACAGCCCCGTCGGCCGCGAGGCACTGGACGTCTATTTCCGGTTGATCCGTTATGTGCGCCGCTACTGGTACGTGTTCGCGATTGCCCTGGCCGCAATGGTGGCCTATTCGCTCACCCAGCCTGCCTTCGCCGCGCTCATGAAGCCGCTCATGGACAACGGCCTGGTCGATCGCAACGCGCACTCCATACGCCTGATCGCGGTGTTGATCTTCCTGCTCTTTTTCGGCCGCGGCATCGCGAGTTTCGCGCTCAACTATTCGATGAGCTGGCTCGGGCGCCGCGTCATCCTTGCCCTGCGTAGCGACCTGTTCCGCAAGTTCCTCACCCTGCCGGCCAGTTACTTCGATACCCAGGCCACCGGCATACTGCTCTCCAAGCTCACCTACAACACCGAACAGGTTTCGGAAGCGACCACCAATTCGATCAAGGTCATCATCAACGACACCCTGACGGTGCTCGGCCTGCTGGGCTGGATGTTCTACATCAACTGGCTGCTGTCGCTGCTGGTGCTGGTGGTGGTGCCGGTCATCGCCTGGCTCACGCGTTATGTCAGCCGCAGGTTCCGGCGCGTCTCGACGCGCATCCAGGACAGCATAGGCGACTTGACCCGTACCAGCGAGGAAGTCATCAACGGACAGCGCATGGTCAAGCTCTACAATGCCGCGGATGCCGAATTCGCCCGCTTCCAGCTCGCCAACGAATACAACCAACGCGAAAACCTCAAGCTCGCCTTTACCCGTGCCGCCGCCAACCCGCTGGTTCAACTCTTCGCCGGTTTCGGGCTGGCGCTGGTGATTTATGTGTTGACCTTCGAGCCCAAGGGCGCAGGCAATTCCGTGGGCGACTTCGTTTCGTTCCTGACCGCCGTCACCCTGCTGCTGCCGCCGGTGCGTCGGCTCACCGACGTAAACGCCGCCGTGCAGCGCGGCATCGCCGCCGGGCACAGCATTTTCGAAGTACTCGATCTGGAAGAAGAACCGCAAGCCCATGGCAAACCGATCGGCCGTGTTCACGGGACGGTCGAATTCCAGGCGGTGAACTTCGCCTACAGTTCGCGAAAACAGCAGGTGCTCAAAGACATCTCGTTCTGCGTCGAACCCGGCGAAACGCTGGCGATCATAGGTCGCTCGGGCAGCGGCAAAAGCACTTTGGCGAGTCTGTTGCCGCGTTTCTACGAACCGGGCAGCGGACGCATCCTGATCGATGATCACAATATCGCCGATCTGCGTCTGGCCGATCTGCGCCGCCAGATTGCGATGGTGAGTCAGGACGTCGTGCTCTTCAACGATACGGTGGCCCACAATATAGGCTACGGTGCCGAAGGCGAAGTTACGCAAGAAGCGCTTCGGGAGGTCGCCCGTGCCGCGCAGATACTTGACGACGTCGAAGCCTTGCCACAGGGCTTCGAGACGGTTATCGGAGAAAAAGGTTCGTTGCTCTCCGGCGGGCAACGCCAGCGCATCGCCATTGCCCGCGCCCTGATCAAGAACGCGCCTATTCTGATTCTCGATGAAGCCACCTCGGCACTCGACAGCGAATCCGAACACCGGGTGCAGTTAGCACTCGAGGAATTGATGCGCGGTCGTACCGCCATCGTCATCGCCCATCGCCTGTCCACCGTGGAAAGTGCCGATCGCATTCTTGTGCTCGAGGACGGCCGCATCATTGAAAGCGGTACGCATGTCGAGCTACTCGAAAAGGGTGGCCTCTATAACAACCTGCACCAATTGCAGGTGCGGCGCACGGGATGAATCCCGGACGTGAGGCGTGATAGATGATTGATCTGCGCCACCGTTTCGCGTTGTGGTTGCAGGCGTGCTGGTACGGCGGCAAGCCGCCCCTTTTTCTGCTGCCTCTGAGCGCCCTGTTCGCTGCCGTCACGGCCATGCGCAGGTGGCTGTATGTCCGCCATATCTTCAAGCCGATTCGCTTGCCGGTACGGGTGGTTGTTGTCGGCAATCTCGCCGTGGGCGGCAGCGGCAAGACCCCGCTCGTTGCCTGGCTCGCGCGCGAGCTGCACCAACGCGACGTGAAGGTGGGCATCGTTACCCGCGGCTACGGCCGCCGGGAACGGGGCATCCGTCGAGCCTCGACCGAAACGCCGGCCACGGCGGTGGGCGACGAACCCCGCTGGCTGGCCGCCGTTACGGGCGTACCGG
>JBAUSV010000244.1:0-11255 GCA_049581885.1 Gammaproteobacteria bacterium
CGCGTGGTCGCAGTGCTCGTCAAGGTTGGCGACCCGGTCGCCGAAGGCCAGGCGCTGATGGTGCTCGAGGGCATGAAAATGGAATACACGGTGAAGGCAGGCGTGGCCGGACGCATCGAGAAAGTGCGCCACGCGGAAGGCGACATGGTGGAAGCCGAAATGCCTCTCGTCGACATCGAGGCCGAGGACTAATCCCGCGATGAACGTCTACCCCGAGAACGTCAAGATGGTCGAGGTCGGCCCGCGTGACGGACTGCAGAACGAAAAGACCGTCATTCCCGCCGCGACCAAGATCGAATTCATCAACCGCTTGTCGCAATCGGGTCTCAATACCATTGAGGTGACGAGCTTCGTAAGCCCGAAATGGATCCCGCAACTGGCCGATGCAGCCGAAGTTTTCGGCGGCATCGATAGAAAACCCGGCGTCGCCTACCCGGTTCTGGTGCCGAACGAGAAAGGCATGCAGCGCGCGTTGGAGGTCGGCGCGAAGGAGGTCTCGATCTTCACCGCGGCCTCGGAGAGCTTCAACCAGCGCAACATCAACTGCTCGATCGCCGAATCGATGGACCGCTTCGAGCCCGTGATGGCGATGGCACGCGAGCACGGCATAAAGGTGCGAGGCTACGTCTCCACCGTGATTGGTTGTCCCTACGAGGGCCCCATCGCCCCGGACGCGGTGGCGTCGGTGGCGAAACGGCTCGAAGGCATGGGCTGCTACGAGATTTCGCTCGGTGACACCATCGGCTCAGGCACGCCGCTGCAGGCACGGCGCATGCTGGAATCCGTCGCGGAACACGTGCCGATGGACAAGCTGGCCGTGCACTTCCACGACACCTACGGCCAGGCGCTCGCCAACATCCATGCCTGCCTGCAAATGGGCGTGGCGGTAGTCGATTCGTCGGTGTCGGGACTCGGTGGCTGCCCCTACGCCAAGGGCGCGACCGGCAATGTGGCGACCGAGGACGTGCTCTACCTGCTGAATGGGCTGGGCATCGAAACCGGTGTGGACATGGACACACTTCTCGCCGCAGGCGCCTTCATCAGCGATGCGCTCGGACGCTCGCCCGCCAGCCGGCTCGGCCGCATCCCCGCCGCCTATCGTCGCGATCCCTGACCGGACGTCATTACCGTACATGGCACAGGACAAACGTATTAAGATTATTGAATAATCGTTGCGGGACAGGAAAAGGATAATCACTCATGAGCGGAAGGCTCGTAAAACTCCTGTGCATCGCGACCGCATTGCCCGCAATGGCAATGGCAGCGCCCCACACCGCTTTCGGCTTTGATTTCGGCGATGTGGTTCAGAAGGCCCAAACGCTCGCTTCCAAAGCGTACCAAGCGCCGCCCACCGTGCCTTCCGTACTGACCGATCTCGATTACGACCAGTACCAGCAAATCCGTTTCCGCCCGGACCAGAGCCTGTGGCACAAGAGCAATACCCGTTTCCAGGTCATGCTGATCGCGCCCGGCGAGTACTTCCGACACTCCGTAGGCATCGACACCGTTTCCGCCGATGGCGTACATCCCCTGCCATTCCATAAATCCTGGTTTACCTGGCCTTCGCAGCAGCTCGAATCGCAAGTTCCCGACAGTCTCGGTTATGCCGGTTTCAAACTCACCTTCCCGCTGAACAAGCCCAATGACCACAACCAGTTCCTCGTCTTTGCCGGAGCGAGCTACTTTCGCGGGGTGGCGCGCGATGAGAACTTCGGCTTATCCGCACGCGGCATCGCCATCGACACCGGACTGCCGGGTGGCGAGGAATTTCCGGGCTTTACCCACTTCTGGCTGGTGCGTCCCAGCCCCGACGCCCATGTCATGCAGGCGTATGCCCTGCTCAACGGACCCAGCCTGACCGGCGCTTACCGCTTCGTGATATTCCCGGGCAAACCGACCCGCATCGAGGTTCATGCCAGCCTTTTCCTGCGCAAGAACATTTCGCTACTGGGCCTGGCGCCACTGACAAGCATGTTCTATTACGGCAGCAATACCCCGCGTCCGGTGGGAGAATGGCGACCGGCGGTGCATGACTCCGGAGGCCTGCTGATCCACTCCGGCACCGGCGAATGGCTGTGGCGACCCCTGATCAATCCGTTGACTCTGCAAATGGACTATTTCGAGGCCAATTCGCCGCAGGGCTTCGGCCTGATGCAGCGCGATACCCGCTTCAGCGAATATGAAGACGACGGCGCACGCTACGAAAGCCGGCCCAGTGCCTGGGTAGAACCGCACGACGATTGGGGCAAGGGCAACGTGGTGCTGGTGCAGATCCCCACCGACTCGGAAACCAATGACAACATCGTCGCCTTCTGGAGTCCCGACGCAAAGGCACAAGCAGGCGCACGCTACAATCTCGATTACACGCTGAGTTTCGGTGGCCCCGATGTGCCCGGCGAACCCATGGCCCGTGCTGTCGCCACTTATGTTGGAACCGCCAAGCCGCCGCCCGGAAGCAACGCGCAAAACGCCTATCGAGTACTGGTGGATTTTGCCGGGGGTCCGCTGACGCACATTGGCAACAAACCGGTCAAGGCCATCGTGACCGGACTCAATGATACCCAGGTGCTCACGCAGAACGTTTATTGGGTGGCACCCAACAAGCATTGGCGCCTGTCGATGGTCGTCGTGCCCGCACCGGGAAAACCGATGGGCCTGAGGGCGTTCCTGAAATCCGGCAACCAGACATTGTCCGAAACCTGGTCCTACGCACTGCCTGCGAAAAACCGCATCAACGGTGGCTGAACCGGCGCCCATTCCGCCAGCGGCACCCCCGATCCGCCGAGCGAGCGTGGCCTATCCACGTCATCGCCTTCGCCCTCGCCGCACACGCTCGCACCCCCCATGGCGCTGGCCTGTCCGCTGGCGGCGAACCCTGTTCCTGTGCCTGGTCGCGGTACAAACCCTGTTTGCCACCTACTACCTCATCTCGGTGCTGCCCTACCACGCCAGCACACTGCTCGAAATCACGCTGGCCATCGCCTTCGCCCTGTGTTTTGCCTGGGTCAGCGTCGGCGCCTGGCTTGCCATCTTCGGCTTTGCCTACCGGCTCATGGGCGGCGATCCGCGTAGCCTGACCGCACGCACCCCGGACGAGAGACTCGAAGCGACCCCCCTCAAGCGGACCGCCCTGCTCATGCCGCTGTATCACGAACCGGTGGCCCAATGCTTTACGGGACTGGCCGCTGTCTACCGCTCGCTCGAACGCAGCGGACAACTCGAGCACTTCGACTTTTTCGTGCTTTCCGACAGTCGCGACCCCGACGTCTGGCTCAGCGAGCAGGTCGCCTGGAGCGAATGGGTACGCAGGCTCGGTGCCGAAGACCGGCTGTACTACCGGCGACGCCGAATCAACCTGCGCCACAAGAGCGGGAACGTGGCCGACTTCCTGCGTCGCTGGGGCCGCAACTACACGTATTTTGTGGTACTCGATGCAGACAGCCTGATGGAGGCGTCGACCCTGGCACGCATGGTACGTCTGATGGAAAACAATCCGCGCGTCGGCATTATCCAGGCACCGCCCCGCATCGTTCGTGCCCGCTCCCTGTTCGCGCGCGTGCAGCAATTCGCCAACCGGCTTTACGGTACGATCTTCAGCACCGGACTGGCCGCCATTCAACTCGGGGACGGCGCTTACTGGGGCCACAACGCCATCATCCGCACGCGCGCCTTCATGCGCCACTGCGGGCTGGCCAGCCTGCACGGCATCGGCCTGTTTCGCGGCCCCATACTCAGCCACGATTTCGTGGAAGCGGCCTACATGCGCCGCGGCGGCTACGAAGTGTGGCTGGAACCAACACTCGCCGGCAGCTACGAGCAATCCCCCCCCAGCCTGGTCGACGAGCTGACGCGGGATCGACGCTGGGCCCGCGGCAACCTGCAGCACCTGCCGATCATGCTCGGTGGAGACCGCCTCGGACTGGTGCAGCGCTTTATTTTCCTGAACGGCATCATTGCCTATGCGGCGGCGCCGATCTGGCTGGCTTTCCTCGTACTGTCCGGGCTCGAGGTGGCGCGATTCACGCTGTGGCACATCAACTATTTCCCGGGCGGACACCGCTTGTTCCCGATCTGGCCCGAGTGGCACCCGGAATGGGCCATCCGCCTCGCCGCCAGCACCGCCTTCGTGCTCTTCATTCCCAAATTTCTGGCCTGCCTCGATGCCTTGCTTCACCCCGGCCTGCGCGCCGGCTTTGGTGGCACGATCCGGCTTGTCGTCAGCATGCTGATCGAAAGCCTGTTCTCGGTGTTGCTGGCCCCGGTACGCATGCTGGCCCATAGCCGGTTCGTTTTCGAAGCGCTCATCGGCCTGCGTCTATACTGGGCCGGACAGAATCGCAGTGGCGCCATCGGCTGGGGGACTGCCCTGCTCATGCACGGCGACGGCGTGCTGCTCGGCATCGGCTGGGGCATTTTTTCCTGGTGGCTGCGTCCACTGTACTTCTATTGGTCCCTGCCCGTGACGCTACCGCTGGTGCTCGCGCCGCTGGTCGCCGTGATGACCAGCCGGGTGAACAGCGGTGAACGGTTTACGCGCTTTGGCCTGCTGTTGACTCCAGAGGATCGCCGGCCGCCCGCGGTGGTCGATGAGTTGCCCGTCCTGACGCCGGCCGACGCGGATGCTCCGCCGGCCGGGCTGAATCGCACACTGAACGATCCGGCCTGGCTCGCCATCGCACAGCGCTTCGCCCGCCGCGATGGACGGTGTCCGGAAGAAACGCTGGCTCAAGTACGGCGCGAAGACCTTGCCTCACTCAATGCGAAGCAACGGCAGCAGTTGGCCGAAGACGGAACGGCGCTGGCCCGCCTGAGCGGGGGCAACGCTTCTCAGTGCAGTTCGGCGAGAGCGTCGCAGAAACAGTAGGCGTAGAGACCGCTTTTGTCCTGCATGGCGAGCGTGTGCTTGAGGCTGTTCAACAGCGGCGAGAACGAGGCCAACGCGGAATCGGTGTAGCCCGCATCGCCCGTGAACAGATGCGCCCCGATGCTCCGTACTTTCGGATCGCTCGCCAATTGAATGATGAACTTCTGGCTCGCCGACAAGCGCTGTGCGATATATGTCACACCATACTGCTGCAGCTTGGCCATCTTGGCCGCCGCCTTGATTGCCGTATCCAAGTCACCGAACTGGTCGATCAGCCCGATACGCTTGGCGTCGCGCCCGGCCCACACCCGGCCCTGAGCAATTGCCTGTACGTGACTCAGGGGCAGGTTCCGGTAATGCGCCACGTGGCCGGTAAACTCCGCATAGCCGTGACCGACGATCTGCTGGAACACCGTGGCCTCATCCTTGCCCAGCGGGCGCAAGGGATCGCCGAAGTCGGCCAGCGGCGAGGTTTCCACGCCGTCACGATGCACACCGGCCCAGGCCAGCGTCTTTTCGAACGTCGGCAACATGCCGAAAATGCCGATCGACCCGGTGATGGTGGACGGCGAGGCAAAAATTTTGTCTGCCGCCATGGAAATCCAGTAGCCGCCCGAAGCAGCGACCCCGGCCATGGACACGATCAAGGGCTTGCCTGAAGCCTTGAGCGCCAACTCGGCCTGCAGAATATGATCCGAAGCGAGTGCGCTGCCGCCAGGACTGTCCACGTCGAGCACCACTGCCTTGACGCGGTCATCGTGTTGCGCACGGCCCAGCAGAGCGGATAACGTCGCCGAACCGATCGCACCCGGAGGTGCCGTGCCCGAACCGATATCGCCCTGCGCCACGATCACCGCCACCTGATCCCAGCTGCGATTAGCGCGTTGCGCCTCCGGCTGACGAGCCTTCAAATAGGCCCGCATGCCAATCCGGTTGTAACTGCCGGTGCTCTGATCCGTACCGACCACGCTCGCAATCTTGGCCCGCAAGGCGGGCAGCGACATCACTCCGTCGATCAGGTTGCTGCGAGTTGCCAGCGCGGCGGCATCACCCTTCGCATCTTCCAGCGCTGCCGGCAGATGATTCACGAGAGTGGTCAGGTCGGCCGCCTTGTTGTTTCGCCCCGCGGCCACTTCGTTTACGTAGCGGTCCCACAGTTCATCGAGCAAATCGGTGTTTTCCTGCTTGGCCGCAGGCGACATATTATTGCGCGTATAAGGCTCGACATAGGACTTGTACTTGCCGACCCGGAACACATGCCATTGAATCTTGAGCTTGTCGATCAGATCCTTGTAGTAATTGCGGTAGGCTGACAGCCCCATCATCGTGACCATGCCCTGATTGGTCGTGAGGTAGGCATCGTTCGCCATCGACGCCAGATAATAGGAGCCTTGCGTGTAATTGGCCGCGTAAGCAATCACGGGTTTTCCGCTTTTCTCGAACGCCTTGAGCGCCTTGCCCACGCGTTCGAGCTGGGCCAGGCTGCCGCCGGAAAAATCGTTCAAATCGAGCGCCACCAGCTTGATATGGGCATCATCCGCTGCGGTGCTCAGCGCGGCTTCCAGATCACGCACGCGCGTCACCGGCTGAACCGACTGCCCGATCAGTTTGCGCATGGCGCGCTGCACCGGATTCGGAATCTGCTCGACAAGCATCCCCTGAGGATCGAGCTTCAGCGCGGCTGTCGCCGGCACTGGCGGGGCGTTGGGCGCGAAGATCACGATCAAAACGATCACAATGATGGCGATAAAAATCACGTCGATCACAACCCGGCGTGTTATGTCTATGCCACGCAGTGTGCCCGTCAAAAACCGTAAAAAACCGTTACGCGGAGTGGCCATATGTTTTACCGCCTGTCTAACCTTAGCATCTTAACAGGGCAAGCCCCTGCGAACCATGACAGCGGACAGGATCCTCAAACCTGGACCGGGTGCAGATCCACGCGTCCGGCAGCGATCGCGCTCATCGTGCCGCGGCAGCCGACTCTTCTAGCAATGCCGTAATACGGGGCAACCAGACACGGTGCTCCTGCTTCATCAGGCAGCAGCGCAGCACCGTCACTGTTTCTGCGTCCCATTCGAGTCCTGCCCACCACGGTTCGGCGAGTGCCCGCGTCACTTGCAGCAACGCGAGATGCAGGCCGCGTTCGGCAGCGGCATCGAATACCGCCCGCGCCCGCTGCGACGCATCGCTTGCCCGTGCCGCCTTCGCCCCGAAAACAACGATATCCAGCATGGGCGGCGCCAGCTCGATAAAGTCCTCCGACTTCTGCACCCAGGCATGCAGTTCGCGCGCGGCGGCGAGACTGTCGTCCAACCCGGCAGCGAACTCGCCCCCGGGCTCCAGCGGAAGCAGCTCGAGCGTCGCCCACAGCGCGACCGCCGAGGCCCCCGGGCGCGAACATTCGAGGCTGATCTCGCCCAGGTGCAGCTCGTCGGAACTGAAATAGGTATAGGGCGAATCGTGGCGGTACACGCGCCCGACCTGCGGGTCGCGAAACAGCACCGCGCCGCAACCATAGGGCTGCAAACCATGCTTGTGCGGATCGATGACCACCGAATCCGCCTCCGCCATGGCCGCGAATGCCCGTTCGAGCACCGGGCCTCCGTGCGCCGCCAGCTTGAAGTACCCGCCGTAGGCCGCGTCCACATGGACGCGTACACCGGCGGCCCGGGCCAGCGGCAGTATCTTCTCCAGCGGATCAATCGCGCCCTGGCTCGTCGTGCCGAGCGTCGCCACCACGCAGGCGACATCTCCCCGTTCGAGTTCGGCGGCAAGCGCCTCGACGTCCATGCGCCCCCCCCGATCCACGCCGATGACCGAAAACCCCATGCTCAGCACGCCGCTCATGCGCGAATGCGTGTAATGCGCCTCGCTCGAAGCCAGCACGCGCCCGCCACCGGCCAGTTCGCGTGCCACCCACAGGGCTTCCAGGTTGGCGACCGTCCCGCCGCTGGTGAGATGCCCGAGGTGGGTCTTGAATCCGATCATGTCCGCCAGCGCCGCTATCGCGTCTTTCTCCATGCGCGAACTGGCACGCCCGCCGTCGAGTGCATGATTGTTCGGGTTGATGTCCATGGCGAGTGCATAGGCGATGCGTGCCACGGGATGCGGCGGCTTGAGCATCTGGCCCACGTAGAGCGGATGCTGATAGGGAAAGTTGTCCCCCAGTTTTTCGGCCACCTTCAGCAACACCGGTTCGATACGTTGCCGATCCAGGTGAGCGTCCACCGGCGGAAGATCCGGGAACATGTCGCTCAGCCTCGCCCGTGCCTCGGCAAGAAGTCCGGTCTCTTTCTCGTTCATATGCGCTCCTTTCTCGAAAGGCTCAGGACTTGCCCGCCGTCCGTTTGCCGTTGGCTTTCCGCCACGCCTGGTACGCGACCTCGAGCCCATAACTGAACAGGATGATCGCCGTCGCCGTCAGCGCGCCCTCAAGATTATTGTCATATTGCTCCCTGAGCAGGATCACCAGCGAGGCCGTACACAACAGGAAGCCCAACATGCCCATGATCTTCCTCGCTTTCGCCCCGTCCGCCAGACGGTAATTGGCCAGATTGACCAGTGCAAAGATAAGCAGAAACCCGGCACTGCCGGAGGTCGAGATGCTTTGCAGGTTCAGTAGGTTGGCCACCACCAGCGTGAGTACGGCCGTGACCAGCAGCCCGATGGGTTGATCCCAGAAATACTTCGTGAACTCATGCGGAAATTCGGCGTCCTCCGCCAGTTTGTAATTGACCCGGCTGCCGCCATACAGGGTTGCGTTGATGGCGGAAAAAACGGAGAGCATCGCGGTAACGGAGATGACGACATAACCGGCATCGCCGAGGAAGGGCCGGGCCGCGGCGGCCAATGCGTAGTCCTTGGCCTTGTCGATGGCAGAAAAGCTCAGCGAGCCCACCGTGATGATAGCGATCAACACATAGAGCACGATTACCAACCCGACGGCCCAGTAGTAGGCGCGGGCAATATTCTTCTGCGGGTGCCTGATATTGGGTGAGGTATTGGCGATCAGTTCGAAACCTTCGTAGGCCACGAAGATGATCATGCCGCTGGCTACGAGACCGGGGATGTTTTCCCAGTGACTGAAAGAGAGCTGCACTGTATGGACGCTGTGCCGCAACCCCCAGAAGCCGAGGATAACGAACAGGACCAGGATGGCCATCTTGGTTACCACTACGACCGATTCGATGCGCCCGACCCATTTCAGGCTGAAGTAATTCAGGGCGCAGGCAACGATGATGATGGCGGTCAGGAACCCATGCGAGAGCAACGCGATATTCCAGTCGGCCGGAAACAGGTTGGCCGCATAGGATCCGAAGGCCGAGGCGTAGAGCGACAGCATGACGATGTAGCTGACCCAGAGCAGGTTGTTGGTGCCGCCGCTGAACGTCCCCTTGCCGAAGGCGTGGTTGATGAAGGTGACGGTGCCGCCGGCGCTGGGCAAGGCGACACTGAGTTTGGCATAGGAATAGGACGTCACCAGCGCAATGATGCCGGCGAATACGAAGGCCAGCGGCGTCCCTCCCTTGCCGAAGGCGACGGCCAGTCCCAGCACGGCGAAAATACCGCCGCCGACCATGCCGCCGATGCCGATGGCAATCGCCGCCATGAGACCGATTTGATTCTTGCCCGTGTCGGGTGAAGACTTCAATGCCGGGTGCTACCGCTTTTTTCACTGGACCGGCTGGCGAGTGTGCGCACGGCGGCAAGCTTCTGCTTGATCTGTGCCTGCTGCGTGGGATCGGAGGTCGCGTTCAGCAGCCCCTCGTAGATGTGAATGGCATCCTGGTAGAGCCCGGCTGCGGTCAATGCCGCCGCGGCGGAGTAGCGTGCGGTCTGGGCCCACTGATCCATCGCGTACGGACTGTTGAACGTGGCCGCTTCGAGATACGAGCGCGCGGCGTTGAGCGGCGAGCCCAGCCCGGAATAGGCCTTGCCGATCCAGTAGAGGATCTGGCGTGCCACCTCGGGCGGCGGTCCGGGACGAGCCGTCAGCATATCCTCGAGCACGCCCAGGGCAGCACGGTTCTCACCCAGGGTTTCCAGATCGACCACCACCGGCAGCAGTTTCTTCGCGGGCACTGCCGGTTCGCCGTGGGCGAGCTTCAGCAGTACCTGGATGCCGCCGTCATTGTTGCCGCCGAGCAGCAGCAGGCGGGCGCGCTGGAGTTGCCAGTCGCCCGGATCGCCACCCGCCGGCGGCTTGTCGAGACCGGCCACCATGGCCGAGGCAAAGTCGATGCGTCCCGTCGATACCGCCGGTTCGAGCAACTGGTAGCGCACCGCGCCCGGCAACCGGTCGGGCCGGGGAAATACATGGGCGTCGGAAAAGAGGTTCAAGGCCAGCGGGATACCGTGCGGAAGTGCCAGCACCTGTTTCGCGAAAGCCGCCAGGCAATCGTCCCGCGCAGCCTTGTCGGGGCCACCGGAACCGTCGGCGGCCAGCAAGGCGAGCGAGCGCATGGAATGTCCCGCCTTGTTTTCGGCCGCCGCAGCCTGCAGCCAGGGCCCGGCGGCACCCAGCAACAACTGGCGCTGATTGCCGAGCTGCAGACCGACTTTAATCAGGGTATGCCACCACAGGGTCGGCGTGACCTGGAACGATCCCGCATCGAGCGGATTCAATATCAGGGCGGAGGCCAGCGCCGATAACTGTACCTCGTAATCGTTCAAGCGCTCGGCGGCGACCGCCCTGACCCATTCGAAGCGCCCCGCCGTTTGCCAGTCCTTGTGCTTTTCCGCAGCCCGCGCCAGGCGATCGGCCATCTCCTCGATCTCGCCGGGGGGGCGAATGCCGGCCTGCAACTCGGCCAGCAACATGAGGGGGCGCACCGCGGGCTGCTTGAGCCCGGACAGCAGATGCACGGCCTGGCGCGGCTTGCCTCGTTCCAGCGCCACATCAGCGGCGGTTTCCCGGGTTCTCCAGTCCCCGGCATCCCCGCTGCGTTGCAGGTAGTTCAATGCTCGCTCGGCATCGTCGAGTTCACCCCCCACGACATAACTGCGCAACACCAATCGGCGGTAGCCAGTGAGTGCAGCCGACGCCGGTGCCGCCCGGTTCCAGATCAGGCGGCGCAGGAAACTGCGGGCCCGGGCCGGATCGTCCGCACCGAGTGCGGCACGCGCACCGACCTGATAGGCATAGGCCCGCAGCGCGCTCGAAACCTTGTCGGGCAAGGCGTGAATCCGTGCATACAGCGCGGCATCTTCATCGGCAGCGGAGAGAATGTCGAGGCGGGCGCGTTCCCACGCCGCCCACGCAGCAGGCGCCTGTGAAAAGGGGGGCTGGGAGGCGTCGATGAGTTTGATCGCAAGCTGCGATGCGCCGGCAGCAGCAAGCGCACGGGCTTCGCCGCTGGCAGCAACCACCTGCGCCGCGGCCGTGAGC
>JBAUSV010000245.1:0-1802 GCA_049581885.1 Gammaproteobacteria bacterium
GTATTGAAATCACATTATCGGGAACTCCGTTACAAACCAAGGACTTCCAATGGGATCTTACTGCAAATTTCTCTAAAAACCAGACAGACGTTGTCAAGTTAGCCGATGGAGTGGAAAATATCTTCCTTGCAGGATTTGTAGATCCTCAAATACGAATTATGCCTGGCAAAAACGGCTATGGTGTCATTTGGGGCACACGGTATGAAAGAAATGCCAAAGGGCAAATGATGATAGACGATCAGGGATATCCTATCCTGGCAAGCGATCTGGGGCCTATTGGTAATGTTCAACCCGATTGGATAGCGAACTTACGGACTTCTTTCAGCTACAAAGGTATTTCAGTTTCGGCATTGTTCAACATGCGTCAGGGTGGACAAATATTGAACTTCGATAAATATTATACCATTTACTACGGTACAGCTATTGAAACAGCAAATCGTGGCAGCTCGTATATATGGCCCGGAGTCAACGCAAATACCGGTGCAAAAAACACGACATCCATCGTACGCGATGAAGCTTACTATCGCGGTTTTTACACCAATGCCGACGAAAACCTTGTTGAAGACGGTGGTTTTGTCAAGTTGAAAGAATTGAGCCTTTCTTACTCTTTGCCAAGGAGCATTGTATCGAAAACTCCATTCCAGGGTATTACAGTATCCGGTATTGGAAGAAACCTGTGGATACATACCAAATTCACGTATGGTGATCCGGAAGGCAACCTGCTTGGCAGTGGCAATGCTCAGGGTTTTTATCATGAAGTAACGCCGAATACAAGAAGTTACTCGGTTAGTATCCGTGTAAGCTTATAACAAGCTATCCTATTAATAATTAAACACATACTATCATTATGAGATATAGTAGAATTTTCAAATTATTAACGGTATGCTCGGTTTTATTGATGGCTGTATCATGCCAGAAATTTCTGGATGTTAACAAAAATCCCAATGACCCCGAAAGTGTACCTGAATCACTGCAATTATCTGCTTTGGAAGGTAATTTCAGTTATGAGATCCTGGCAAATAATGCCGTGCGGACTACGAGCTTATGGACGCAGCAAACAGCCTGGAACGGTGTTCCGCCATCTGACGACAATTATGATGTCAAAGAAAATGATGTCAATAATCTCTGGCAGTATTGGTCGTATACCGATGTCATGAACAATGCCCGTAAAATGGATGCACAGGCAATAGCCGACGGTAATTTTGCATACTCGGCCATAGCTAAGACCATTTTAGCCTGGAATCTATCCGTTGTGACCGATTTATGGAATGAAGTGCCCTACAGCAAAGCCTTTGATCCTACGAACCCCACACCGGAATACGATACACAGGAAAACGTATACAAAAGCATATTCACCTTGCTGGATGATGCCATTGCCAATTATGGGAAAAGCAGTTCCAAGACTCCCGGTTCAGATGATTTGCTTTATGGTGGAGACCTGACGAAATGGCAAAAGCTGACCTATACGTTGAAAGCCCGTTTGTTAATGCATTTAACGAATGCACCCGGTTATACGGCTGCCACTCAAGCTCAGGCGGCCCTGGATGCACTCCAAAATGGATTTGCCAGCAATAGTGATAATGCCAACTTTACTTATTACGATGCCCAGGGATCCGAAAACCCATGGTATCAGTTTGCCATCGATGGTAAATGGGACACACGGAATCAGTTAAGTAAAACGTACGTCGATTTACTTACAGGCCTTAACGATCCGCGCCTGCCCATCCAGGCCCGTCCGGTTGGAGCCGTCGATGGTAATGGTGCTGTCTCGGGAACCATTACCAATCCTACCTATGTAGGCC
>JBAUSV010000246.1:0-3333 GCA_049581885.1 Gammaproteobacteria bacterium
AATCTTCGCAAAAAAACAAGAAACTCAGCGTTAGTATCACAGGAGATAATGAATAATGAAGGCCTTCAGCAAACTATTGCTCGTCAGCTTCTGCTTTAGCCTCGTCATGTTTCCCATTAGCGCTGGAGGTTGTTCGACGCCAAGCAGCTCAATTGAAGCCTTAATTACCTCACCACAGGCGACTTCTTTAGGACTTCCCCCCTTCTGGAAAATTCCGTGCACGGGGGGCCTCGATAACTTAGATTTGGCCGAAGATTTATAAAAGTGGCTTACCCTCGCTGCCTATCAAAGGTAATCGTGATAATTCGATTTATGCGCTTAGCTAGTCAGCGTTTCAATCCACTGAAGACCGGGAGAACACCATGAAAGGACTTCTGATTGCTATTTTTATAACACTCATGGCGGCTGGCACTGCCAGTGCCAAAATGCCACTCTTTGCCGCCAAATGCACGCCTGGCCTGAATGTCGACTCCGACACGGCAGGCAAAGTCTACGTTAACGGCAAGTCGGCCAAGATCATCAAGAGGCCGGACGGTCAGTACACGGCCCGTGCCGAAAGAGTATGGATCGACATCACACCTAAGGGCGATCAACCGCCGATGGTCACCTATACTGCCAAGGACAAGACCGTCGGTGTATGTGAAATACTGTCGTTCAAAGCGCCCGGTGGCGAGGCGGCGGCCGGCAAGGAGCAGCCGGTTGGTTCGGCATCGGTTAGTGGGTTGACAGACACCCAGTGGCGGCTCGTAGAGTTCCAGTCAATGGATGACGCGACGGGCACGAAACGCGTGGATGACCCATCACTCTACACCATGCGTCTGAACGGTGACGGCACTGTGACGATGCGGCTCAACTGTAATCGAGTCAAAGGTTCCTGGTCTGCCGAGCCGAGCAGCGATGGTGTAAGCGGCCGCTTCAAATTAGGCCCCCTCGCAGCAACACGCGCTCTCTGCCCACCCCCGAGCATGGACGAGACCATCACGGCGCAGGCGAAATACATTAGGTCCTACCTGCTCAAGGATGGCAAGTTGTATCTGAGCCTCATGGCTGATGGCGGCATCTATGTATGGGAACCGGACACAGGATCGGCTTCCAAAGTAGATGTTCCGGCTGCCCCGGAGGATGGCGGACCTCGCGACTGGGAGGTCATGCGCGCGCTGAATCTACGTGAAGAACCGTCAACTAAGGCGAGAACCATCGCGAGCTATGCCCCGGGCACGATTCTCGACAACCTGGGGTGCCAACGCTCAGAGGACCGGGTCTGGTGCGATGTTCAACAGTTGGGCGGAGGCCCGCGCGGCTATGTATCCGCAGAGTATCTGAAGCCCGCGGTATCGCCCGATGGGAGTGTTGCAAAGGGCCCTGACGATTCGGCGCTGCGCGCGGGCCAGGGCCAATTCGATGCCACAGGGACCATCCCCTGTGCCGAGTATAAGGGTCAACCGATGGGACAATGCGAATTTGGCGTTGCCCGTGCCGGAGGCGGGTATGCCACGGTTGTCGTCAAGAAGCCCGACGGCCGCACTCGCGCGATCTTCTTTCGCATGGGCAAACCGATCGGGGCAGACACCAGCCAGGCGGACGGCTATCCCGAGTTCCGTGCAACCAAGGAAAACGATCTGAATTTGATCAGCATCGGTGACGAGCGCTACGAAATTCCGGACGCGGTCGTCTTGGGTGGCTGATCAGCCCAGAACCACAACGACTGGTTTCTATTATGATTATGAAAGGTGACCGGGCCATATCGCTGCTGGCGGCTGTGCTGCTGTCGACAGCAGCTATGTCATGCGCCACATTGCATTCCTCCGCTCCGTCCTCTAAGACGACGCCCAAGTCCGGCGTCTCTGAACTGAAGATGCAGGCACTGGTTATGGATATGGCTGACGAATATATCGCATCGCTCGGTGAGTCAGTGTATCTACTGACTCGCAACGGAAAGCTTGATTCAAAAGGACGCTGGCTCGCCGAGTCGTTCCTTCGTAACGGTGTTGGCGCCAGCCTCGATATCGCCGTCGGACCGAATCCCGCGGTAAACCTGCTTGACCTGCTGGTACTTTCATCCTTGCAGGCTTGGTCGTTCAAAGTCCATTGGATTCCGGCGGGGATTGGGGACGCCGGGATTCCCACAGCGGACCGACTAAAGCGGGCAGAAGCAGAGATATGGACCTCCGCAAGAAAAATCCTATCAAAAGATCAAATGCTTACTTTGCGTGGCTTGATTAAAGCATGGATCGCTGAGAATTCTGACAGAACGGTCGTTGCATTAGTGCGATTCGAGGAATTCTCTGACAAACGCAGAATGAGCTCTATGTCTATGCGCGGCAAAGCTCAAGGCCTGTTGCGGGAGGTCGGCGAGGCGAGTGCAGCCGTTGACGACGTGCGTCTTTTGGGAGAGCGGTTGATTTGGTTTGCCGGCCGCTACCCCTACCTGCTGGGGGAGCAGACCGAGCTCACGGCATACCGGCTCCTCGACCAGCCAGAAAGCGCACAGTTGATGGGGGCTGTCAAGTCCATACAGGGGCTCAGCGAGGCCTTGACGAAGCGCATCGGCACCATTCAAAGTGATCTTGAGAAACAGCAGGCCGCTTTTTTCTCGCGGTTTTCAGCCGAGCGAACGGCCGCAGTTGCTCAGGCACAAGCTGCACTGGAAACGACTATCAAACAATCAATCGACCGTGCAGCTGTGAGCATCAATGCCGAACGTGGCGAACTGATCAATCAGCTTTTTGATCGGCTTGCCAGAGAACGGCAACTTCTCTTGGATGACATTGGGTCCAGAAAAAGTGAACTCCTTGAAATCATGACAGAACTTCGACAAACAATCTCAGCTTCCGGGACACTTGCCAAGGAACTGACGGAGACGGTTAGCGCAGTTGACAAAGTGTTGAGTCGATCTGACACAGATCCGGAAAGCAAAGGAGAGCCATTTCATATAGCTGATGTTCGCGATGCTGCGGGCGAGACCGGGCGCGCAGCGGAGCGGGTGACACGACTGCTCGATCGATTCAGCGAGGTCGTCGAGTCAAAATCTTTGGATAACCGAATCGCGAGCATGACCGACCCGCTGGGGTCGATTATCGATCAAGCGTTCTGGCGGGGTGTTACTCTGGTCTGCCTTCTGATTGTTGGTCTTGCACTCGTTCGACTGGTGCCTCAGCGAAATAGTGGCGGGCGACATCCAGAGCCGAAGGGATAGGTAATTTGAGCACTAAGAGTTGGTACATATTCTCAAGCCAGTGAAACAACGTGTTGAAAATATTCTTCAAACGGATAGTAACTCTTGGGAGGTTATTACATTTTTGTGAGTTTCACTCTTTGAGGTCATGTTTTTTC
>JBAUSV010000247.1:0-3373 GCA_049581885.1 Gammaproteobacteria bacterium
GCACAGCACGCACCGCGACCGCCTCGGGACTGATGCGGTCCAGTTCGAAACCCAGGCGCTGCAGCAGTTCCTGCGCCTCGAACAGACGTTCGATGGCGACCGGATCAAGCCGAACCTCGGTGGGCACGAGCTGGGTCTGCGCCGCGCTGCGCCCGCCGCCGTCCCAGGCCGCCTTGAGCTGCTCGAAGAGCACCCGCTCGTGCGCGGCATGGGTATCGACCAGCGCCAGCCCGTCTTCGGTTTCGGTAACGATGTAGAGCGTGCCGAGCTGGCCAAGCGCACGCCCGAGCCCGCCCGTCGGCGGCAGCGTATCCGTTTCGGTCTTTGCCTCGGGTTCGGAACGCGCCGCGGGCGAAACGTAAGCGGGCGCGGTTTCCCCGACCGCGAGCGTGGTCCAGTCGAAGCTGGCGTTTCTGGACTCGGTCGCGGTCGGACGTGTCTCCCGTCGTGGTGCCGACCCGCTCGTCGCCACCGGCGACGCTGATGCCGGACGGGTGGTTTCCAGTGCCGCCGCGACGGCCGCGCGCATCGCGCCGTACACGGCCCGCTGATCGCGGAAGCGGACTTCGTTCTTGGCCGGATGCACGTTGACATCGACCAGCTCGGGCGGCATCTCGATGGCGAGCACCCAGGCCGGTTGGCGGCCATGAAAGAGCACGTCTCGGTAGGCGTCGAGGATGGCGTGTGCCACGGCACGGTCGCGCACCCAGCGCTGGTTGACATAGAGGTACTGCGGGTCGGCACGCCCGGCGGCATGTACCGGGCGTTCCACCCAACCGGTAATGGTGAGCGGGCCCGCCGTGTGCTCGACGGTCAGCACATTGTCGGCAAACTCGGCACCGAGCACCGCCCTCACCCGCTCCGCAGGCGTGCCGGGCGGCGCATCAAGCGCAACGCGTGTACCGCGCAGGAACCGAAAACCCACGGCCGGATGCGCCAGGGTGAGCCTGCGCACGGTCTCGCCGATATGCGCGGCCTCGGTGGCTTCGCGGCGCAGAAATTTGCGCCGGGCGGGCACCGCATAAAACAGTTCTTCGACGCTGATGGTGGTGCCGGACGGATGCGCCGCAGGTTTCGGTTCGAGTTCGCCGTGCCCATCGGTCGCCTCGAGTTGCCATGCGCTCGATGCTTCAGGCGTGCGCGAGGTGAGGCGTACGCGCGCCACCTGGGCGATGCTCGCCAATGCCTCGCCGCGGAAACCGAAGCTGGAAATGTGTTCCAGGCCCGGCGCCGCCTCGAGCTTGCTGGTGGCGTGCGGCGTAAGGGCTAAAGCCAACTCCTCACGGGCAATGCCGCTGCCGTTGTCCGTTACTTTCAGTTTGCGTACGCCGCCGCCTTCGATTGCGATTTCGATGCGCCCGGCACCGGCATCGAGGCTGTTTTCGATCAGTTCCTTGGCAATCGAGGCCGGACGTTCGATGATTTCGCCCGCGGCGATCTGGCTGACCAGGTCCGGCGATAGCACATGGATAGAACCCATTTCAAAATACTCCACGAACCGCGGTGCCGTCGCGGCGGTGCGGTATTTCGCGATGGGTTCGGGTCATTGCAGCCATTCCGTTGCCGCCTGAGCGAATTTTTCGCCGACCGGCGTGTGTGGCAAAAACCGCACGCCGCGGCTTCGATCCCGATGCGCCAGTGCCAGGGTCAGATCAAACCGCAGGCGGTGTGCGAGATCGCGTTCGGGCCATTCGAGGAGCAGCACGGCGCCTTCGGCCAACTCGGCCAGGCCCAACATTTCCAGTTCCTCGTCTTCGTCAATGCGATACAGATCGACGTGATACACCTCGCGCCCGTACACCATGTAAGGCTCGACCAGGGTGTAGGTCGGGCTGGGGATCGCGCCGTCGACACCCAGCCCCCGCAGCAATGCCCGCGCCAGCGAACTCTTGCCCGCACCCAGCGGGCCGCTCAACGCAAGCGCTATGCCTGCGTCGGGAATCAGCGCCGCCAGATGACGGCCCAACGTTTCGGTGGCATCGGCATCGGCCAGCAGATATTCCGTCTCGTCGTTCACGTATTGACCAGACTCCGCAGTTCGGCGATCAGGTCACTCGCAAGCAGGCCCCGCTCGCCGCCGAGGCTGGCTTTGTCTCCCGCCGTGGCGTGCAGCCAGACACCGAGGCGCGCCGCATCGAACAGCGCCAGGCCCTGGGCCAGCAGACCGGCGATGATCCCGGTGAGCGCATCGCCCATACCGCCGGAGGCCATGCCGGGGTTGCCCCGGTCGCACAGCCACAACATCCGGTCGCCCGCCGCGGCCACCAGCGTACCGGCGCCTTTCAGAACGGCGACTCCGCCGTAGCGTTCGACCAGTGCGCGCACCGCTGCAGGCCGATTGTTTTCTATGCCGGGGATATCGGTTCCGAGCAGACGCGCCGCCTCGCCCGGATGCGGCGTGAGCACCCAGTCGTCGCGCCGCATAGGCTGCCTGGAGAGCAGGTTGAGCGCGTCGGCATCCACGACCTTGATTGCATCGCGTTCGAGCGCCGCCTGCCACGCGCCACGGCTCCACTCGGTTTGGCCCAGTCCGGGACCCAACGCCAATACATTGGCACGCGGCGCAATGGCGGAGAGCGCTTTCGCATCGTCCAGCCCATGCGCCATGATTTCGGGCCGGGCGGCCAATAACGCCGGAACATGAGCAGGCCGTGTCGCCACGCTCACCAATCCCGCGCCACTGCGCAGCGCCGCCGTGGCGGCCAGGATAACGGCGCCGCCCGTGCCGGTCTCGCCGCCGATCACCAGCACGTGGCCGAAATGGCCTTTGTTGGCGTCGCGTTCACGACGCGGCAGGCCTGTTTGGCGTAGTGATTCGGTGATGCGCCGGGCAACAGGCTGCAGGCCGTCTTCGATCGACTCCGGCACGCCGAGACGGGTAAAGGCGAGGCGTCCGCTCAGGTGCGGGCCGGCGCCGGTAAACAGGCCCGGCTTGAGTCCAATGAAGGTAATGGTGAGCGCGGCCTGTACCGCTATGCCGAGGGCGGCACCGGTATCGGCGTGCAGGCCGGAGGGCAAGTCGATGGCGACTACCGGTTTGCCGGAGGCGTTGATCGCTTGTACCGCTGCCGCTGCATCGCCTTCCAGTGCGCGATCGAGACCGATACCGAACAGGGCATCGACGATCACATCGGCCCGGGAAGCGTCGGCTTCGTTCCAGCCCACGGTGCGCCCGCCCGCCTGTGTGTAGGCCGCGGCCTTCACGCACGCTGCCGATCCTTCGCGCGGCGGCTTGAGGGCCGCCACCGTGACCTCGAAACCCGCCCGCAGGGCTTCGTGCGCCACCACGTAGCCGTCGCCGCCGTTGTTGCCGCCCCCGGCATACACCAGCCAGCGACGGACGCACGGCCAGCGCGCCGCGACGGTGCGGAAG
>JBAUSV010000248.1:0-1996 GCA_049581885.1 Gammaproteobacteria bacterium
GTGCTGCGTTGGGGCTTAAACTCACACTGACCATGCCCGAATCGATGAGTATGGAACGCCGCAACCTTCTCAAAGCACTTGGCGCCGAACTTGTATTGACCCCTGCGGCAGCAGGCATGAAAGGGGCCATCGATAAGGCCCATGAGCTCCAGGGGAGTCTGGAAGATGCCATTATTTTACAGCAGTTTCAAAACCCGGCGAATCCGGAGGTCCACCGCCTGACCACGGCAAAGGAGATCCTGCGCGATACTGATAAAAAGGTCGATATCTTCGTTGCAGCAGTCGGCACCGGCGGGACGCTGACCGGTACCGGTACGGTGCTTAAAAAAGAGATCCCGGGTATTCAGATCATTGCCGTTGAACCGGAAGATTCGGCGATCCTCTCCGGCGGTAAACCCGGTCCGCACAAGATCCAGGGAATCGGTGCCGGGTTTATCCCGGAGGTCCTGGACACCGGGATCTACGGTGAAGTGATCAAAGTGAGCAATGAGGATGCCATCAATACGGCTAAATCACTGGCCCGAGAAGAGGGTCTTTTGGTCGGTATTTCGGCGGGCGCCAACGTTTATGCTGCGATGCAGGTAGCCGCGCGCCCTGAGAACAAAGGCAAGACCATCGTCACTATTCTTTGCGATACGGGTGAGCGTTACCTGAGCACCGCGCTCTTCAGTGAGTAGGCAGCTTCTTGAGACCATCCGCTGCGAGGATGGCCGGCCGGCCCATCTTGCCTACCATCAGCAAAGAGTCAATCAAAGTCTGAAAGAGCTGGGCTACAATGCCTGCTACGATCTTGCTTCGCGTATCAAAACCCCGGACGATGCTCTTTACCGATGCCGGATCATTTATGATGCAACAACTTTTGAGACCGAATTTATTCCCTACCGCAAAAGAGCCATCCGAACGCTTCAACTCATTCAGGCAGACGGGATCGATTACGCTCTGAAATATGCCGACAGAAGCGCTCTTGATGCCCTCTTTGCCCAGAGAGGTTCTGCCGATGACATTCTAATCATTAAAAACGGTCTGGTAACCGACACGTCGATCGCCAATATCGCTTTTTTTGACGGGCAGAGATGGGTGACGCCAAAGCGTCCCCTTTTAAAAGGAACAACACGCGCCCGACTGCTCGATGAGCAGAAAATCATTGAAAGCGAGATCTACCTGGACGATCTGCCTAAATTTACCCGTTTTGCCCTCCTCAATGCCATGATTGGTTTTGAGGAGATCAAAAGTGGTATAATTTCGCCATTAAAAACAAAAGGGCAGTGATGTTGTACGAGATGATCAAAAATGAAGGCTATACGAACTTGATGCGCAAGCATATTCAAGAGTTGATTCTCTTCCTGTTTGAACAAGAGCAGAATTTTGGCATTCTCTGCAGGGTCGAACATCTTACTTTCGAGCCGCCGCTTCCGGAAAGCATTCGCAATGACTTTCGCCCGATGACCCTCTTTTTTTTAGCCGGGTATACCTTCGAGAGTGCACGGCTGGACAACAACGCCCTTATCTTTGAAGCCGGCTTCGGTGAGGAGAACATCGGCAGTTTCGTGCAGGTTCCGCTTCTAAGCATTATGCAGGTCATCGTCGATGAGACCCCTATCTTTGTCAATCTCGCTTCACCTAAAGAGACGGTGAGCAATCAGCCGGCGAAGAAGGAAAACGGCATCGAAAACTCGATGGCTAGCTTTCTCTCCAATCCCGAAAATCAGAAGTTCATAAAAGATTGATTTTTTAAATAGCTCGCTTTACATTCGCGATACATAAGAGATAAACTGTTTCAGCCGACGCACTGTGCTTTTGAAAAATAGCATCTTTAGCGAGTTGGCTGATGCGCACAGAAGCATAAAAGCGCCTCTCTTCTTTCCCTCGAGATTTCTGCTCTGGCGCGACAGAGAAAAAAGGTTGAATCAGCGACACTAACTGTCTTTTGCAAGTTCACGACTTTATTAAATTGGATTTGATTGTAGTGTTGTCACTTTTTTTCTTTGCACCCCAG
>JBAUSV010000249.1:0-3199 GCA_049581885.1 Gammaproteobacteria bacterium
TCTCGCTGCTCAAATAAATCTTCTTTAATAAGCCAGTTGAGACTAAAATTGATTCCTCTGCGGGTGGAATCGCGCGTTGTCGGATGTATTCCTTTTGCAACAGTGCTTCTGAACCAGTGTGAAACGCGGCCAAAAAGTCACTAAGCTGCCGTCGACGATCAGGCCTCATTTCTAGCGCTATTGCAGTTCCGTCACATCGTCGCAGCCACTTCAGCTTCCACTCATCGAAAGTGCAGCAATCGAAATGCAGGGTGAATGCTTCGGATGAAGTCATCACTCGCAATCCCTGTCCGTCTTGGGCGATCGGAACATGAATGCCGATGCTCTTGACCGGAGAACGAGTCCTTGTTGCGGTTTTGCCGTCCCTGTGCCCCTTGAAATAGCCGTACTCAAGGGCGTTGTGGCAACCTAAGGCACGTGCCGTTGCCTCAACACGCGGGTTGCCAACCCTAAACCAATGAACATCTTCGAAAAAGTGTTTCACGCCCGTTGGATTGGGAACTGCTTCAAGTGTTGGGAACCTCACCGCATCAACGTTGGTGTCGAGGCGTTTGAGATAGCTCTTCACATTTCGTTCTGGCACCGATATCAACTCATCAGCATCAACGTGGATGATCCAGTCCATGCCCTCGTTTCTGGCCATCTCCAATCCGGCTGAGGCGTTGGTCAATTGCCTTTGCTCGATGTTGCGGCGATCCGGCGCCCCTGATTCGGCTCGACACCGAACACATGTTACCTTGTCAAGGCATTTCAGGCGCTCAATGCTTTCATCGTTCGGATCATCAAAAAAAAGAATAATCTTGTCGACGCCAGAATTTAAATAATAGTTCACGAACATTCTTAAATTCACATACGACGTCCGTACGGTGCTCGTAATAGCGATTAGCACTGTGCCTTCTCCAACAACAACGTAGAACATTGGCTATGAATAGCCACAGAAGAAAAATCTGTTTGCTCCGGGCGAATCAGTATCTGCAGTTTCTTGGATGCCGAGTCTAGATGCAAAGAACGAGAATTCAACTTGACAGTTTTGGCTGTCCTGCGGGCGCTATGTCCACGACTAAGGTCGCCGTCATCAGGTCGCGGCTTAGCCACGGGTCACTCGAACCTATGCTGAAATGGTTGCCCATTGCGATGCCGCCGCACTGTCGAGACGATTCTCAAAGCCCATTCTCAAGGGGTCGGCAGGCTCATTACGGCTGCCGATGACAAGGCCTGTGACACCGGTCGTCGCTGTTCTACGGAGCTGAACGTCACGCCTCATGTGACGCAGATATGGGGGCGGGGGGGCGAGGGAGGGAGATAAGCGGCGCGTCGAGGCGAGTGTCGAGGCTGCCAGAACCTTTCAAGAAAGAGCGATACGGCGTCTACGACACTAGAAGCGCGCCCCGGCCTCGTCATCCTAAAGAGATGGGCGATCCCTGCCGCCGCCTGCTTATGGCGGAGTTGTCGGCTGATTACCTCTTTGTCCAGTTGAATTTCGGCTTCTTGCGCATAAAATATTCTCTTATGAAAAAGCATTCGCTGATTCGCCCAACAGAGACAGATTTTCTTTCCGAAAATTACGACGTCGCGTCAGAGGAGGCACCTTCAAAGACTCTCATCATTTGCTCTGCGCCGCGCAGCGGCAGTAATGAGCTTTGCCGGTTTTTGCTCGCGGCGGGCCTCGGAATTCCATTCGAGTACTTTAATCCAGTGTTTATCCCGGTATTGGCGCAGCGATGGCAGGCATTAGGCTCGGAGCCAAACTCTATCGATATTGAGGCTTATATTAACGCTCTTCGGGTCAAGCGGTCCGCAAATGGTGTGCTGGCGGTCAAGGTCCAGTATTCAGACTTTGAGAGATTTCTACGCAATCGAGCCGGAGAGGCGCTTTTTGATGGCGCACTCGTGATTCATTTGTTTCGTCCCGACGCAGTTGCTCAATTCGAATCGTTTTATTACGCCAATGAGACGGGCAGGTGGGACTACACCGAAGCTCGGACGACCGCACCGAAGCAGCTATCCAATCTCTCGCCAGTTCAGATACGAGATTTAATGGAAGCCGTTTTGATGGACGACGGTCGATTGCGGATATTATTTACGATGCTCGGCATTCGTCCGTTTTTTTTATCAATGGACGATCTGTTTGCGGAACCGAAGCTCGCGGTCAACCGGATTGCGCAAGCGTTTGGTTCTCCGTTGAATGAAGAGCGATTGGACGAGGCGATTGCCGTCAGCAAACGATATTCGCGCGCCAGCCGAAACGGAAATTGTTCCGACAGCATCCGCGACCTGTTTAAGCCGATTGTCTTTCGACGCTAGGCAAGACAGAAGCGATATTGCCCCGGCCACGACGCCAATCACGCGTTGCGCACGCCCACGGCTTGAAAAGGCGGTTTGCCAAACTGAGGATCAGCCATGGGAAGATCCTCTTTTAAGATGGATTTGAATCACTGTTTTTCGGATAAACGCACTGGAAATTTGGCGATTCGCCCGGTGCAAGTTTGTCTAGTTCAGCATAGCGACAAAAGGAGGCAAGGTCGTTGCAACTATCCATTCTGCTTCCCTCAAACCGAGAAGGGCTGACGGCAATTTCTCGGATTGCGCAGGCGTGTTCTTGGTCCGGCCCAAATGTAGAGGTCATTGTTCGCGATAATTCAGGTAATGCGCAAAAAGCTGATCTGATTTCTCGGTTTGGAAGTGAGAATTGCAAAATACTCAGCGTAGAGCCGTGTGGGGCCGCGGAGAATGCGTCTGCACTCTTGCGAGGCGCGAGGGGTGATTTCATTTTTTACCTCGCCGACGACGATTTCGTTTTTGATCATGCCATTAAGGGCGTTGTGGATGTGATTGAACGGCAGGGCAAAGACCAGTCGGCTGTTGGCATTACCGGGCATTACGCAATCGAAGAACTGTCTGGATCACCGATTGTAGCTTATAGCAATCTTGGTTCCGAAGATCCTGCGGTACGTGTGGCCGGTTATTTGGGTTACGGTGGGCCGAATGTGCTTTATTATTCAGCGTTGCGGAGAGATATGGCGGAGCGCGCATTTGGTTTAGTGCGTTCTATGCCGTTTGGTTTTCCTTTCCATGATATAATTTTGAGTTTGTTGTTTTTGATGAGTGGTAAGTTCGTCAGCGTTGAGCGTCTCTTGTACTGCTATGATCGTGTAGTGCGGCAGGCAAGCGGTGTGGCGGAGAAAATAGATATAGAATT
>JBAUSV010000250.1:0-2210 GCA_049581885.1 Gammaproteobacteria bacterium
GACGAAGCCCACGGAATTATCAAATGTACTTATCATAAAGGACCTCGGATCTGTCAAGAAAAAACATGGCTCCGCGGCAATTCTCATTATGGGATATCTCTAATTTTTGCTCGTAAGACCTTATTTCGAATGGAAGCCCCACATAGGGATGGCCGGTTCTGATGCCAAAAAATACTTGACATCGAAGTCATTCAAAAATATATTTTCTTTTTTTAATAATTATTTACAAACGGTGAATATTTTTCATGGTGTTCATCCAATCGGTTTTATCTCCAACGGAATCAGGTTAAAAACATGGCTAAGACGGGAAAAAAGGGAAAAATTGTTATTGATAGGGAATGGTGCAAAGGCTGCCACATCTGCATCGAGGTTTGCCCTAACGGAGTCATCGAAGTGGATCAGTCGCTCAATAAGAAGGGTTACTCTCCCGCTCGATTTAAAGAAAATATTTCTGAAGGTGAAAAAGGATGCATCGCCTGCGCCCAGTGCGCAACCGCATGCCCGGAAGTAGCCATTGAGGTGTATCGTGCCAAGTGAAAAAATGCTGATGAACGGTTCCCACACTGTGGGAGAAGCGGCGGTGCGCGCTGGATGCCGTTACTATTTCGGTTATCCCATAACCCCGCAAAATGAACTCCCTGAATACCTCTCCGCCCGATTGCCGGCTGTGGGCGGCGCCTTCATCCAGGGAGAAAGTGAAGTGGCTTCCATAAACATGGTATTGGGCGCCTCCGCCGCCGGCGGCCGTACCATGACTTCTTCCTCATCGCCGGGTATATCCCTCAAACAGGAGGGTATATCCTACATGGCCGGAATGGAACTGCCGGCCGTGATCATTAACATGATGAGGGGAGGCCCCGGTCTCGGAAATATTTCCCCGTCAGCGGCGGACTACTTCCAGGCAACAAGAGGAGGCGCCCACGGGGATTATCGCACACCGGTTCTGGCGCCCGCGGGAGGCCAGGAATTGGCGGATTTGACCTTTGTGGCCTTTGATCTGGCCGATAAATATCGCACGCCTGTAATGCTCCTCGGTGACGGCCTGATGGGACAGGTCATGGAACCGGTGGTCTTTCCCGACTTTATCTATCTAAATACATTGCCCAAAAAAGACTGGATAGTTGACGGATGCAAAGGACGTGAACCGAGAGCCCTTTTCTCCATGCTCCTTGCATACGGGAAACTCCATGAACACAATCTGCATCTCCAGGAAAAATATGACAAGATCACCGCCGAGGAACTTCGGTGGGAAGTCAAACACGAGGAAGACGCGGAGATCGTTATCGTTGCCTACGGCACCGCGGCCCGGATTGCCGAAAGCGCCATTGAGGAAGTCAAGGCGGAAGGGATCAACGTGGGATTGTTCAGACCCATTACCCTGTGGCCTTATCCCATGCCCGCTTTGCGGGAACTTTCAAAGAAAGTCCCGAAGATTGCCGTCTTTGAACTATGCATGGGGCAAATGGTGGAAGATGTCATCCTCTCGGTTGGCGAAAGATCTGAAATCTATTTTCACGGTGTGCCGGGAGGATTAATTCCCACCCCCGCCGAGGTGGCCGAATTCTTGCGTTCGGTTGCAAAGGGCGACGGAAAAGTGGGAAGGAGGATTGAAGTATGAGCACGGAAACCCAATACGAAAAGATTTTCGGCTGGCCGGAATCTCTAAAACATAACCCAACCCATTATTGTCCCGGATGCGGGCACTCAGTCGCGCACCGTCTGGTTGCCGAGTGCATCGACGAAATGGGCCTCAGAGAAAAGACCATAGGCGTTCCCCCCGTGGGTTGTGCCGTACTGGCCTACAACTACTTTAATTTCGACATGGTTGAAGCTCCTCACGGAAGGGCCCTGGCAGTGGCATCCGGCATCAAGAGGGTGCACCCGGATAAGTTCGTCCTTACCTACCAGGGCGACGGTGACCTGGCAGCCATTGGAGCGGCGGAAACCATCCATGCGGGAAATCGGGGCGAAAGGATTTCCACCATATTCATTAACAATGCCATATACGGGATGACCGGCGGTCAGATGGCTCCCACAACCACCCTTGGACAGAATGCCACTACGGCCCCTGGAGGCCGTGATCAAAAGCTTCATGGCAACCCCCTGGACATCTCCAAGATGTTAGCGGTGAGCAATGGCGTGGTCTACGTGGAACGGTGTGCACTAACCACGGTCAAGCAGATCCGAAGGGCAAAAAAGGCCATCAAAAA
>JBAUSV010000251.1:0-1661 GCA_049581885.1 Gammaproteobacteria bacterium
CGGTGATCAGCCCTTCGGTATGCGGGCCGATGGAGGCGCCCCAGCGGCGGAACCGCTCCGGCGTCCATTCGGCATAGCGCCGGTGGGCACTCGGCATGTGTTCGATATCGGTGCCATGCTTGCGGCCACCGTAGCGCCGCTGGTGAACCGCAACGCGCTTGCCGTGGTGGAATATCTCGATGCCGCGCTCGGTCGCGCGGGTATCGACCTGCTGGCGGATCAGTTCATGCGGCACCGAATAGAAAAACCCGCAGACCTCGACGTGATAATCCAGCGCGACCCGCGCCAGACTCCATTCGGCGAATTCATAGTCGGATGCCGGCAACGCCGCGAGCGCGGGCCGCTCGATCGTCTCGAAGAGATGCCGGCGGCTGACGCCGATCCGGCGCATGACATAGTCGTTGATCCGATCGACCATGCCGGCGATCGCCTGGTTGGCCTCGGTCAGCGAGAAGAATGTTTGCCGACGCAACCGCCCCAAAATGTAGGTTTGAGCAAAGCGGACGCCTGACTCCACTTTGGCTTTATCCCGCGGACGGTACGGGCGTGCCGGCAGCACGCCAACCCCGTAATGTGACGCCATGCGCCCGTAGCTGCGGTTGATCTCGGGATCGTAGAACGATGGCTTGTTGACGCCGGACTTCAGATTATCCGGCACGATCAGCCGCGGAACACAGCCGAATGCCCTGAACATACGGACATGCGCACCAATCCAGTCAGACAATGTCTGCGTCCAGGTCGCCTCGGCATAGGTGAAACTCGACGCGCCAAGAACGCCGACGAAAATCTCCGCCTGTCGAACTTCCCCGGTCGACCCATCGACAATGCCAATCCGCTTGCCGGAATAATCGACGAAGACCTTGTCGCCAGCGCGATGATCCTGACGCATCACCGGTGATAGCCGGCCCTCGAATTCCCTAAACAACTCACAAAACCGGCTGTATCCAAACCCAGCCGGATGCTGCTCACGGTACTCCTCCCAGAGCACCTGCAGATTGACCCCAGGCCGCTTCAATTCGCAGACCAGTTCCACCCCAGGCGGGCTCGGCACGGCGCCGAACCCCCTGCTTGTAGCCACTGCGGGCAAACAGCCGCTCTTCGATCGCCGCATCAGTCAACCCGGCCGGCACCGGCCACACCAACCCCGCTTCCTGTGCTCGCTTCAGGTTATCCTGGATCGTACTGCGCGCCACACCGAGCATCCGCCCGATCTCCCGCGCGCCGATGCCGTCCCCGGCAAGCCGTAACATCTGTCGTATCTGCCGCATCGTCAGCTCTCTCCTGGCCGGCATCCAATCCTCCACGTGGTTGATCACGAGAAGGCAGATGCCCGAGTTGCTGACCCAGCCAAATAACGCTCAAAACCTCAGTCAGGTGGCCGGAATGAAATCGGAATGCCGGCCGGCTTCAAATCGGAACGGTGGCCGGCTTCACGTCGGAATACCTGGCCGGCATCAATCGGAATCCGCATCCAATCCACGAAGTGCTGCAAGCACTTTCCGTTTCAGTTGCGATGGGATGGGAAATCCTGTGGGCGCTGGTTCTCGGCTTCACCCTGTCAGGGGTGGTCCAGGCCGTCGTCACCAAGGGCGAGATGAGCCGGCTGCTGCCGGACGCCCGCCCGCGCACCTGTCTTCTTGCAAGCGCCCTGGGTGCGGCAT
>JBAUSV010000252.1:0-10529 GCA_049581885.1 Gammaproteobacteria bacterium
GTCCCCATGAGGACCGCGCCGATCCAGGTGCCACCCCGCTGCCGCCCCGAAAGCACGGCGACGCGATCGGTGAACGACGAGGGAAGCCGCAGTTCATAGAACCCGAACAGGCTGCCCGCCAGCAGCACGAACACGGCCGCGAACAGCGCGATGAGCCACGGTGCCTCAAAAAGCCCCTGCAACCCGGTGCCGGCAAAGCCCGCGGCAACGCCCAGCGCGGTATACACCAGCGCCATCGAAATCACGTAGGCCAGAGACAGGCCCAGGCCGCGGCGCCACGAGAGCCGCTCGCGTTCGCCGCCGATAATGCCGGCCAGGACCGGGACCATCGGCAGCACGCAGGGCGTGAAAGCGAGCAGCACACCGAGCCCGAAGAAGACCAGCACGAACCAGACGGGATTGGACTGCTGCACCAGCCGCGCCAGACGCCCCTGCTCGCTCGCTGCTGCCAGCCTGCTGCTGGAGGTATTCAATCCCGCCACAGAAGTCACCGTCGCAGTCACCCGGCGAGTAATCGGCGCATAGCACAGACCCGCCTCGGCGCAGCCCTGGTAAGTCACCGTCAGGCGCACCGGCCCTGAATTCGGCAAACGGCTTACGGGCACAATCAGGATCAGTCGATGGTGGTAGACGGTGACGCGCCCGAAATTGGGATCCTGCTTGATCGTGCCCGGCGGGAAATCGACCCGGCCCAACGCCCCGGTTAGAGCCTTGAACTTGAATTGGCGCTGGTAGAGGTAGTACCCGTCGGCGATCTGCCAGTGCAACTCGACGCCGCCCGCCACACCGTGGCTGGTGAGATGGAACGCCTGATCGGGCGGCAGAAAGCGGCCGTAGCTGTCGGCGTGGGCCAGCCCGGCACATGCGGCAATCAGGACAAACGCGGCCGCCGCAATCAGTCGGGTGCGGTATCCGCTACTGCGTTTTCGATCCATTGCAAATATCCTGTGCTGCCGCCCGCGACGGAAAGCGTCAACGCTTCGGGCTCCTCATACGGATGCAGCTCGTCAATCGCGGCGACCAGAGCCGCTTCGCGCGCAGTCGTGGTCTTGATCAGCAGCTGTATTTCGGTATTTTCGCACACTCGCCCCTGCCACACATACACAGAGCGCGCGCCCGGCAGACGCGTCACACACGCCGCCAAGCCGCGTTCCACCAAGGCGCTCGCCAACATGGCTGCACTTGCCTCGTCGGCACAGGTTGTCAATACGATGCGCGCCGTCATCGCCACCTCCAAAGGATGTTATCAATGTATGGTCGCATGGACCGTGAAATTCTTAGCCTTGCACCCTTGAATTCCACCGCCCTGCCCCCATAATTACTGGCAGACGCCGGTGGCGAGTGCTAAAATTACACTCTTCGCAGGAGTCGAAGATTTTACTTAACTTATTGTTAAAAGGAGGTTTTCGGATGAAAATCCGTCCCTTGCATGATCGCGTAGTAGTAAAGCGCCTGGAGGAGGAACGCACCTCCGCCGGGGGCATAGTCATCCCCGATACCGCCGCCGAGAAACCGTCCAAGGGCGAAGTGATCGCCATCGGCAACGGCAAAATTCTCGACAACGGCGAAGTGCGCAAACTTGACGTCAAGAAAGGCGACAAGGTGCTCTTCGGCAAGTATTCGGGCAACGAAGTCAAAGTCGACGGCGAAGAACTCCTCGTAATGCGCGAGGACGACATCATGGCCGTCATCGAAGGCTGATACACGCTTAAAGGAGAATTTTTCCATGGCAGCTAAAGAAGTACGTTTTGCCGAGGATGCACGCCAGCGAATGTTCCGCGGCGTGAACGTCCTCGCCAACGCAGTCAAAGTTACACTCGGCCCCAAGGGACGTAACGTCGTGCTCGAGAAGAGCTACGGTGCCCCGACCGTCACCAAGGACGGCGTTTCAGTGGCGAAGGAAATCGAACTCAAGGACAAGTTCGAGAACATGGGTGCGCAGATGGTCAAGGAAGTCGCCTCCCAGACTTCCGACATAGCCGGCGACGGCACCACCACCGCCACCGTGCTCGCCCAAGCGATCATGCGCGAGGGCCTGAAATCAGTGACCGCAGGCATGAACCCGATGGATCTCAAGCGCGGCATCGATCTCGGCGTCCACGCTGCGACCGCCGAACTGGCGAAGCTTTCCAAGCCCTGTGACACCGACACCTGGATCGCCCAGGTGGGCGCCATCTCGGCCAACTCCGACACCTCCATCGGCGACATCATCGCCAATGCGATGAAGAAAGTCGGCAAGGAAGGCGTGATTACGGTCGAGGACGGTTCGGGTCTCGACAACGAACTCGATGTCGTCGAAGGCATGCAGTTCGACCGGGGCTACCTTTCACCCTATTTCATCAACAATCAGCAGACGATGTCAGCGGAGCTGGAAAACCCCTACATCCTGATCTGCGACAAGAAAATCTCAAACATCCGCGAACTTCTGCCGATTCTGGAATCCGTCGCCAAGGCCGGCCGGCCGCTGCTGATCGTGGCCGAGGACGTCGAAGGCGAAGCGCTGGCAACGTTGGTGGTCAACAACCTGCGCGGCATCGTCAAGGTCGCAGCCGTCAAGGCTCCGGGCTTCGGCGACCGTAGAAAGGCCATGCTCCAGGACATTGCAGTGCTGACCAACGGCCAGGTGATTTCGGAAGAAATCGGCCTGCAGCTTGAAAAAGCCAGCATCGAGAATCTGGGCCAAGCCAAGAAAGTACAGATCAAGAAGGACGACACCACGATCATCGACGGTGCCGGCAAAGCCTCCGAGATTGAGGCCCGCGTGGAGCAGATTCGCAAGCAGATTGAGGAAACCTCCTCGGACTACGACAAGGAGAAGCTCCAGGAACGCGTGGCGAAGCTCGCCGGCGGTGTGGCTGTGATCAAGGTCGGGGCCGCAACCGAGATCGAGATGAAGGAAAAAAAGGCGCGGGTCGAGGACGCCCTGCACGCCACGCGTGCAGCCGTTGAGGAAGGCATCGTGCCGGGAGGCGGCGTGGCACTGGTTCGCGTACTCGAAAAGATCGCCAAAATCAAGGGCGCAAACGAGGACCAGAATCAGGGCCTGACTATCGTGCGCCGCGCTATGGAAGAGCCGCTGCGACAGATTGTCACCAACTCCGGTGACGAAGCCTCGGTGGTAATCGCCAAGGTTCGCGAGGGCAAGGATAACTACGGTTACAACGCCCAGACCGGCGAATTCGGCGACATGATCGAAATGGGTATCCTGGATCCGACCAAGGTGACCCGCTCGGCGCTGCAGAACGCCGCCTCCGTGGCGAGCCTGCTGCTAACCGCCGAAGCCATGGTTGCCGAACTGCCCAAGGAAGACAATGCCCCCGAAGCCGGTGGCGGCGACATGGGCGGCATGGGCGGCATGGGCGGCATGGGCTTCTAGGATCCCATCCCCACCGCCACAACTCGAAGCCCCGCCCCGTGCGGGGCTTCTTTTTGCCTTCACGCCCAGCAGCGTGAAGCAGGAGTATATTAAGAATCATGTTGCACCGTTGCCTCAGACGGCAGGAGGTTGGCAGCATGAAAAAAGTTGCTTTGTTACCTGCAGTGGCGCTGGTTCTTGGTGGCTGTTATCTTTCGGTAAACACGGCCTTGGGACCGGAAGTAGCCCGCGCCCGCGCCCAAAAGGCGCCGGTGCTGATCTATGCCATCGGCGTACCGGGGCAAATTTCCATTCCAGGAAGCGCCTATACTGCTGTCCCGGTCTACGTGCAATTTCTCGTCACCGGCAAGCGTCCGATCAAGCAGATCAGTTTTGCGCTCCGGGCCTACTCCCAGCGCGGTCTCGCGATCCGTAACCGCAGCGGAAGCCAACTGCAAATGATATTGATTGGTCCCGGTGTCTTTAATCCGGACAAACTCTACGAGGTCAATTCGTTCAATTCGCGCCCCGCCGGGTTTCCCGACGGTAGCGTCGCCTGCGTTGAGTTGAGGCAAATGACCATCACCTATACCGCCGGCGACCGCAAGAGTTTCACGTTGCCACGCCTTGATGCCGTTCTCACGCCCCAACTACGACACGGATGTGGCGACAGCGGTCCCTCCGTCAACAACCTGCTCTCGGACCGCTCGAACTGAGAGAACCTCCGAATAGACCGGAACTTACCTTAAGTTAGCGCTATTTTCTGCAAGGCCCTCTTGATTCGTTGCGGCATGCGCGTTACGGTATTCAATTAGCCGGGGGCGCTCCGCCGTGGCGGGGCTGAGATAGACCCTTTGCACCTGATCCAGTTAACACTGGCGGAGGGAAGGCACTCACACCTGTTGTGTACGTGCTGCCCCCGCCCCGGAGGCACCATGAGCGCAGTTGTAGAAGATGTCCAGACCCGTACCCACAAACTCTCGACAGAGGTCACCCGCCCGTGGCCGGGCTCGCAACGCATATACGTCCAGGGTTCACGTCCGGATCTCAAGGTCGCTATGCGTGAAGTGCTACTTACGCCCACGCATGATCACCGGGGCGACATCGAGGACAACCCGCCGATCCCGCTCTACGATACCTCCGGCCCTTATACCGACCCCGAAGCCGAAATCGACCTCACGCGCGGACTGGCGCCGTTGCGCGCAACCTGGATTGATGAGCGGGGCGACACTGAACCACTGCCCGGGCTCAGCTCCGAATATGGGCGTAGCCGGCTCAAAGACCCCGCGCTGCGGCACCTTCGCTTCGCTCACATCCGCACGCCGCGCCGCGCCGGAACCGGCGCTAACGTCACTCAGATGCACTATGCCCGCCGTGGTCTGGTGACCCCGGAAATGGAATATATCGCGATCCGTGAGAACTGCCGTCTGCAGGAACTACGCACCGACCCGCGCTACGAGGTGCTGCTGCGCCAGCATGCAGGACAGCCATTGGGTGCCGCCATTCCGGAGGAGATCACCCCCGAATTCGTGTGCGAGGAAGTCGCCCGTGGACGCGCCATCATTCCCGCCAACATCAATCACCCGGAACTGGAACCGATGATCATCGGGCGCAATTTCCGTGTGAAGATCAATACCAACATCGGTAACTCGGCTGTTTCCTCCTCCATCGCAGAGGAAGTAGAAAAACTGGCGTGGTCCGTGCGCCTCGGCGGGGACACCCTGATGGACCTCTCGACCGGCAAGAACATCCACGAAACCCGCGAATGGATCGTGCGCAACTCACCCGTGCCGATTGGCACGGTGCCGATCTACCAGGCGCTGGAGAAAGTGGATGGCAAGGCCGAGGAGCTGACCTGGGAGTTGTACCGCGACACGCTGATCGAGCAGGCCGAACAGGGGGTGGACTACTTCACCATCCACGCCGGCGTGCTGCTCCGCTACGTACCGCTGACCGCCAGTCGCGTGACGGGCATCGTCTCGCGCGGCGGCTCAATCATGGCCAAATGGTGCCTCTCCCATCACAAGGAGAGTTTCCTCTACACTCATTTCGAGGACATCTGCGAGATCATGAAGACCTACGACGTCTCATTCTCGCTCGGCGACGGCCTGCGGCCCGGTTGCATCGCAGACGCCAACGACGAAGCCCAGTTCGCGGAGTTGAAAACGCTGGGCGAATTGACGAAAAAGGCGTGGGAGCAAGACTGTCAGGTCATGATCGAAGGCCCCGGCCATGTGCCGCTGCAAATGGTGAAGGAAAACATGGATCGCGAACTCGCCGACTGCTACGAGGCACCCTTCTACACGCTCGGTCCGCTCGCAACCGACATCGCGCCGGCCTATGACCACATCACCAGTGCGCTCGGCGCCGCCAACATCGGCTGGTATGGCACGGCGATGCTGTGCTACGTCACGCCCAAGGAACACCTCGGCTTGCCCAACCGTGACGATGTCCGAGACGGCGTCATCACCTACAAGATCGCCGCCCACGCGGCCGATCTCGCCAAGGGCTTCCCGGGTGCGCAATTGCGTGACAATGCGCTGTCCAAAGCGCGCTTCGAATTCCGCTGGGAAGACCAATTCAACCTCGCACTCGATCCCGAACGTGCCCGCGAATTCCACGACGAGACCATGCCCAAGGAGGCCCACAAGACCGCACACTTCTGCTCCATGTGTGGCCCCAACTTCTGCTCCATGAAAATCACCCAGGACGTACGCGACTACGCAGCCGAACATGGGCTCGGGGAAGAGACTGTCCTGGAAGAGGGATTGGCCGAAAAAGCCCGGGAATTCAGGGAAAAAGGGGAAATATATCGCGAAATATGAATCCGGGCACACAAAAAGCCTTGCGTTGTGCCAAGCACCGACTACAATGAATTCACAGGACGTGCAGGCTAGGGAGTTGAGCCATGCTGATCCTCACGCGCCGCGTGAATGAAGCCGTAATGATAGGCGACGGCATTACGATCACCGTGCTCGGGGTCAAGGGCGGACAGGTACGCCTCGGCATAAATGCGCCCCGCGATGTCGCCGTTCACCGGGAAGAGATCTTCCAACGCATCGACCACGGTAAACTGGCTTCCACACCAACCTCATCTACGGATTCCGAAAAGCCTGAATCCGAGTAGAGGGGCCACGATTCTTTCGGCTTTCGGTGGGGTCTATGTTATTCTGCGCGCGCGGCAGCAAGCCCGTCACCCGGGCCAACTGCACGAGATTGAAAACCGGAGAGGTGGCCGAGTGGTCGAAGGCGCTCCCCTGCTAAGGGAGTAAGGGCCTAAAAGCCCTTCGAGGGTTCGAATCCCTCCCTCTCCGCCATATTCCCAAGGTCAGCCTGAGGCTGCCCTTGGGAATATATCGAAGGTGGTTCGAACCCCCGGACAGATAGGAGACATCGGGTTCGAAAAATCGGCAGGATTGCCGGTTTTGACGCGCGAAGCGCGCCCGAAGGGTGATCGCCATGGATGGCGCGAATCAATCCCTCCCTCTCCGCCAATCAGTCCAGGGCTTTCTCCACTATCCCCTTTGCAGCCGAAGAAGCCCGCCAAACCGCGCGGTTCGCCAACCCGCCTGCCTTGGTGCGCCTTAGCAGCTTAGAAATACTCCGCCATTCCTACGCTTGTTGATTTGCGTCGAAATCTGATCCAATTAAGGGTGAAATTTGCACCTAAAATTGACCCGCCATAAATCACTTTTGACCACCAAAGCTGGTGACTCTGGATTCGTCAGCTGGGTCGATTCAATCTACAAAATCCGGGTCAAATTTAACTGCAAATCAACACTTCGGTTTATTTAATACATGCACCGCATCATTAAACAGTTGCTGGAACGACGCGTTCCACGCCCCGTTGGCGAAGCTCCCGCCGGAAAGCTCCGAGGCCGTACCGCCCGCCACTGCTGCCGCCGTGGTGCGCAAGGCTATCACTTCCCCGGAGGTCGAGTTCGGATAGATCCCGCCGCCGATCTCCGCCGCCGCAAACGCTCCCCAAACTCCAGTCTCAGCGGTCTGGCCATCGCCCCGTCCTCTGCTTCGAATTTGGATGCTTCGACTAATTCGAGTATTTCGACTCCGGTAAGTGCTGCATCCATGCTCCTACACGCTGCTCGAACAGTTTCAGGGCTGCTGCAGCGGTGAGAGGATCGGCGGCATTGGGTGCATGCCAGAAGGGCAGACGGAATAGACCTAGTGCCACCAAATAAGCAGCATATGGAGTAAATATGACTTTACCCTTCCACCCCTGTGGAAACATGTGTCGGACCAAGTAATTCCAGTTTGACGCATTTGCGAAGCTAATAACGGTGGCGATCGACACATCCAGTGTACGGGTAGTATGCCACCAGCCGGAAGGGACAAACAGAGTCTCACCGGGATTCAAGGTAAAGCGAATCATGTTTGCATTGGAAAACTTCGGGAAACGCTTCAGGTCGACATGCTCCACGTCTTCGATCTGCGATACGTCTTCGCCATCTTTCGGATAAATGTTTTCCGTGTCAGATGGCGCAAATACAAAAAATTCCTTGCGCCCATACCATTGCATGATTGTCGCATGGCAATGAAACCGGTCTAGATGCAGATATGGAAATCGCACATTTGCCCCGGTCAGGTTGATATCGGTCTGTGCCAAGCGAATCAGCATGGCCGCGAAACCACGGCGAATAGGATCCGGCCAACGCGCGAATGGATATTCCAACCAGTTCGGCGTGGCCGCCAGAGGATAAGGCGCAAGGTCCGGTAGAATTTCGGGGAACAGCCAAGGCAGCGGGCGTTCCCGTAAGAAAGGTGTTGTTTTGGACGGATCGAGTATGCAGTCGATCATTGCCTCAAGCGACATCGTTCCGGTGTCGGTGTGTACAGTACGGCGGCCAAAGCGTTCCTTGAAATATTCGGGCGTCCAACGCGTACGTGCAGCGCATTGTTCCAGTGCGTCAGTTAAAATCACCGGCTTGCGAGGATCCAGATATTCGTGCCGAAACGCTTGGTAAGTGAGACCACTGCGGCGTTCAACTGTTCCCGAGTTCACTGATTCAAATCTCCCTTGAGTCAACTGGCAGATTCCGCATGATTCTTTTTACGGTTGCCAATGGTCGAGATTGCGATCAATAAGCATCGAAAGGCGCTCCACTTCGGGAACGTACAGTTGCTGCAGTTGGCAGTCACATGTATCAGGTTGTTGATGGACCTGCTCGATACGGCGGAGGAATGAAAGAATGCCACGTCTAATACGCCATGTAAAGATGTCGCCAAAGGCATGCTTGACCAAAGGTGCACCATAAACGAATCTGGCGACGTGCTCCAGAGCCCCGTTTCTTGGTGTTTCGTTGTGCACCCTGAATTCGGGCTGAAACGACATATCCACGTCGAGAAAGGACAGGATGTCACGAAATGTCGCCGCAGGATCGGCAACCATGTCTTCCAGCAGCATCACTTTTACGGTGTCCTTGCCAAATACATGGTAGTAGCGTTCTACCTGGTCAGCGAAGCGGCTGATTGCAAAATAATCCAGGCACTTGGGAACTCCAGTGCGTTCAGGGATACGCAGCCCGTTTCGGCGGTCTTCACTTGCACTCAATGCTTCATGAAAGTCCTCAATGTCTTCGTGATGATGGCGCACCAATTCACTGTGATAAGAGTGCATCATGTCGACTGGAGGTCGCAGCATGACCAGTATGTGTGCATCCGGACAGAATCGCTTTATCCTTTCGGGCGCCGATTCGGAAAACAGGTAATTGGTCGATGCATCGCCGCGCCAACGCGCGCGCTCACTTCCACGATATAGATCGAGATAGTCCTTCCGGCCCTTTATCGCATCCTTTTCCAGGATCTCAAGTTCGGGGCAGAAATGATTTGGCTCCTTGACCCGTGCGTAGTCGTCATCGTTAAAAGGGAAGAAAATCTGCGGATGCCGCCGCAGGTACTCATAGAGTGATGTTGTCCCGCACTTGGGTGCGCCAACGAGGAACAGGTTGGGAGCTGGGTCTTCGCGTGCGTGGTTCCCCACGTATCACCTCGGGATGTGTAAAAGAGGAATTCCACCTGCCACATGTTCGGCATGCCCACGCACGTACATGTGTACGGACTCAAGTCTTACATTGACACGCACACAGATTCGGGTTGAAAGCTACCCAATTTACTCTACCGTAACGGCACCCCGATGGCTTATGCATGCTCCACATGGCCCAGCAGTTCGGACGGCTGCAGACCGTAGGCCCCGGTCTCCAGCGAACGCACGATGTCGAGCCGCTGGCCGGCGGGAGACTGCAGTGCATGCGAAAGATTGATCTCGTAGGGTCTTTTCAGCTGCTGATGCTCCTCGTCGAGCACCACGAGCAACTTCGGCCGCAGACGCTCCTCGCCGGGAGCGATCACCACGCCAACCTCGTCCGTATTCAGCTCAGCCAGGCTGCCGACCGGGTAGATCCCGATGCAGCTGATGAACTGGCGCACCAAGTCGGGGTCGAAAAGCCGCCCGCGCGTCCGATACAGCTCCGCCGTGGCGCTGAGCGGCGAACACGCTTTCTTGTAAGGACGATCGCTAATCATGGCGTCGTAGGTGTCGCACACCGACACGATGTGAGTCAGAGGATGAATCTGTCCTCCCGCGACGCCCTCGGTATAGCCGCTGCCGTCAAGGCGTTCGTGATGAGAGTAGATTACGTTGCGGCTGCTCGTGGGCAAGCGCTCGGAACCGTCAACGATCTCGATACCGAACTCCGTATGCTTGCGCATGATCTCCATTTCCTCGTCGGTCAGCGGGCCCGGTTTGTTCAGCACGCTGTCGGGGATGCGCATCTTGCCGATGTCGTGCAGGAATGCCCCGAAGCCCAGTTCCAGCAGCGTCTCGCGCGGCAGCCCGAGGTAGCGTCCTAGTGAGATGCTGAGAATGCATACCGACAGGGAATGCAGGTAAGTATATTCATCACGCTTTTTGAGCGCGGACAGGCAGACGAGAGCATCCGGATTACGCAGGATACTTTCGGTAAGATTCTCGACGCACTCTTGTGTAGCCGGCGTGTCCAGGCTGCGTCCGTTGCGCACATCCTGCATCTGCTGCTGGACCAGACCACAGGTCTCCTCGATCAGAGGCCGTGCAGCGCGAACCTCGTCTTCAAGCGATGTCATGGGCAATGTGCCCCCGGGCGCCCATCCCGACTGTTGCTCCAGCCACGCTTCCCAC
>JBAUSV010000253.1:0-3944 GCA_049581885.1 Gammaproteobacteria bacterium
TCCCTGCACGCGCCCGAGGTGGAGTGCATCGGCAAGGGGAAAGCCAGGACCCGCTTCGAGTTCGGCGTGAAGGTCTCCATCGCCACGACCAATGCCGCCGCCCCCGGCGGTCAGTTCGTCCTCGGCATGCAGAGCCGGCCGGGCAATCCCTATGACGGCCACACCCTGGCCGGCCAGATCGAGCAGGTCGAGCGGATCACCGGCGTTGCCGTCGCCCGTGCCTATGTCGATCGTGGCTATCGCGGCCACGGCGCCGAAGCCGAGGGTAGAAGGATCTTCGTCTCCCGCCAGAAGCGCGGCATCACGCCCACCATCCGCCGCGAGTTGCGCCGCCGCGCCGCCATCGAGCCCGTGATCGGTCACATGAAGACCGATGGTCACCTCGGAAGAAACTTCCTGCTCGGCGTCGACGGAGATGCCATCAACGCCGTCCTCGCCGGCGCCGGTCACAACCTCCGACTTCTCCGCAGATGGCTGATCAGGCTTCTTCGTGCCATCGTCGCATGGCTCTCTGCCGCAAGCCGCTCACCACACCATGGCCTCCGGCGCCGCCAGATCGCGTAATTCACAGACGACTAGATTGAGAGCATTGTCGGAACATTTTCTGACAGCGCATTGATCAATATCAATTGTCGCAGCCATATCATTTGTTAGCTCCTTTCCGAGGCTGCGGCCCCGACGCCAATTGACCGCCGTATGGAGAATACCATGGCCGAGGAAATGACGAACAAGGTGTCCGATACCGTGCGGCCAAACCGCGACCCGGATAATCGTTCGATCGACACTAAGGCAGTCGAACAGCTGAGCGGCACGGACACTCTTGCCGAACTGAATACGACTTCCGATGGCCTCGATATGGCAGAAGCCCGAAAACGTCTCGAAAGAACTGGCCCCAACGCGTTGATGGAGGTCCGGGTTTCCCTGTGGCGGCGCCTGATTTCCTATTTCTGGGCACCGATCCCCTGGATGATCGAGGCGGCCGGCATCCTGTCCGCAATCAATCAGGACTGGCGAAGCTTCGGCGTGATCATCGCGATGCTGCTGATCAATGGCGGAATTGGCTTCTGGCAGGAAAAATCCGCTTCCGACGCACTGGACGCACTGAAAGGCCAACTTGCCCTGAAGGCACGAGTCAGGCGCGACGGGCAGTGGCAGGAGATCGATGCGGCGCAGCTTGTGCCTGGCGACATCGTACGGCTCCGCCTCGGAGATGTAATCCCAGCGGATATCAAACTTCTGGAGGGCGATTATCTCTCGATCGACCAGTCGGCGCTGACGGGTGAATCGCTGCCGGTCACGCGCAAGCCAGATGAGGTGGCTTATTCGAGCGCGGTGGTCAAGGAAGGTGAGATGGTTGGCGTCGTCTATGGCACCGGCAGTGAAACCTTCTTTGGCCGCACCGCCAAGCTGGTGCAGGGTGCAGGTGCCGTCTCACATTTCCAGAAGGCCATCCTGCATATCGGCAATATCCTCATCGTTTCTGCCATCGTACTGTCTGCGATCCTGATTGGCGTCGAACTCATGCGCGGCCTGCCGCTGCTGACGCTGCTGTCCTTTGTACTGATTGTGGTGGTGGCCTCGATCCCGGTCGCACTGCCGGCCGTGCTTTCGGTCACGATGGCTCTTGGCGCACTTGCGCTTTCACGCATGAAAGCAATCGTCTCACGGCTGGAATCGATCGAGGAAATGGCGGGCGTCACCGTCCTGTGCTCCGACAAGACCGGCACACTGACGCAGAACAAGCTGACGCTCGGCGAACCGGTCCCGATAGGCGGCACGGCACCGCAGGATCTGGTTCTGGCAGCTGCTCTGGCATGCAAGCAGGAGGATCATGACGCTATCGACACAGCCGTGATCGCTGGCCTGAAGGAAGCCAATCTGCTTACGCGATACAAGCAGATCGGCTTTGTCCCCTTCGACCCCGTGCACAAGCGCACGGAGGCGACAGTCGGAGAAGGGGAACGGCAGTTCCGCGTCACCAAGGGAGCTCCCCAGGTCATCATAGAGCTTTGCGGCCTTGCCGGTACCGATGCGGAGCAGGCTAGGACCGAAGTCAACGCGGCGGCGGCGAAAGGTTTTCGCACACTCGGCGTCGCCCAATCGGACGACGGCGAGACCTGGCGGTTTCTCGGGATCCTGCCACTCTTCGACCCGCCACGTACGGATTCCCGGGCCACGATCGCGGCCGCACACGAACACGGCATCGACGTCAAGATGGTAACCGGCGACAATACCGCGATCGCCCGCGAAATCGCCGGCCAGCTTGGCCTTGGCAAGAACATCCGACCAGCGGCGGAAATTCTCACGACTGGCGCCAACACCACCGACAGCAGGAAACTCGCCGAGACCGTGGAAGCGACCGACGGCTTTGCCGAGGTATTTCCTGAACATAAATACGCGATTGTCCGTGCATTGCAGGATGCCGGGCACATCGTGGCCATGACGGGCGATGGCGTGAACGATGCGCCTGCGCTCAAACAGGCCGAGGTCGGGATCGCCGTCTCGGGCGCAACGGACGCTGCACGCAGCGCTGCCAGCCTGATCCTCACTGCACCGGGCCTGTCGGTCATCATCAGCGCGGTCGAGGAGGCACGGCGCATCTTCGAACGGATGATGAGCTACACAATCTACCGCATCGCGATGACGCTCAGCATAATGGTCTTCGTGGTAATGACCATGCTGATCTGGAACATCTATCCGCTGACCACGATCATGATCATCCTGATCGCGCTGCTCGACGACATTCCGATCATGACCATCGCCTGGGACAATGCGGAACTGCCACTCCAGCCTGTGCGATGGAACATGAAGCGGCTGCTGGTGATCTCGTGTGTCTTTGGCGCGATGGCGCTCGCGCAGAGTTTCGGCCTCTATCTGATCGCACGCGACGTTCTGCACGAAAGTGCTGCGGTGAGCCAGACCATGATGTTCCTGCGCTTCATCGTCGGCGGCCATCTTCTGCTGTTCTCGACCCGGACGCGCCATCCGTTCTGGGTCAAGCCGCACCCGTCCTGGCAACTGCTGAGCGCGATCGTGGCGACCCAGGTTGTAGGCGTGATGTTCGTCGGCTTCGGCTGGCTGATGACGCCGATCAGCTGGGGCACCATCGGGCTCATCTGGCTCTATGACCTTGCCTGGTTCGTGGCGATGGATGTCATCAAGCTCGGTACCTATCGGTTGATCGAGCTGCGCGCCCTTCATCAGCGCGCGTTCCTTTCGCTCCTGCGTCGCACTCTTGTACACTGAGATGGTACGGAGGGCATATCATCATCGCAAGCACGCCTGCTGAGAGGACCCCATGGGACCAACTTTGTGCAAGACTGTGGAAACTCGACAAGAATGAAAAGGTGCCCCGATGTTCCGCGACCGCTCCGATGCTGGAAGACACCTTGCCGGGCTGTTGCAGCACCTGAAGAGCCGCCGGCCAGCGGTACTGGCGCTGCCACGTGGCGGTGTGCCGGTTGGCTTCGAAGTAGCCGCCGCACTCGGTACGCCGCTCGACGTGCTGCTGGTGCGCAAGATTGGTGCGCCGCATCAACCAGAACTTGCGCTTGGCGCGGTGGCCGAGGGAACTCCTCCGGATGTTTATGTCGATAGCAGGCTGGTCGACATGCTCGGCGTCCCCGAAGATTATATCGAGGCCGAGACCGCACGGCAGGTGGCCGAGCTGGAACGGCGCCGGGAGGCCTATTGCTCGGGGCGAGCACGGGTGCCGATCGAGGGCACGGCGGTAATCATCGTCGATGATGGTATTGCGACCGGGGCAACAATGCACGTTGCGTTACGGGCGGCACGAGCTCGGAATCCGGAGCGGCTCATCCTCGCCGTGCCGGTCGCGGCAGCGAAGGTGCTCGACCGGCTGCGTCCGCTGGCCGACGAGGTGATCTGCGTCGAAACACCGCCGACGCTGGACGCCGTCGGGGCCTATTACATGGATTTCCACC
>JBAUSV010000254.1:0-5041 GCA_049581885.1 Gammaproteobacteria bacterium
GAATGGTTCAACAACAGGTTGCGATTCGCCTTTTTGCCGCTGCGTGAACGCAGCCTGCGCGGCCTTTTTTTCAGCGACTTGTGGGGGCCCGATGAATTCATCGCCGATCTGTGGCGCAGGACCGCCGTGCAATCCTGGTGGGCAATTCTCTTATTGACTCTTCCCATGGGAATTTACACGGTATTCTTCGCCTTTTTCGGCCTGGGTATGCGGGTGGTGGACAGTTTGCTCTATCTTTATCTGTTCGCCGACGGCGATACGGAAGACGGGACGTTTTGTGTGGACCCAAACGGCATAAACCGCAGCTATCTTGGCTATCCCGATGCGGCGAGTTCACCCTACCTGTTGCCGTGGGAAGATGGCACCGACAAGCAGTGCGTGCAGAACAACATGGGCGTCTGGAGCCATTACCCTGATGATCAGCAAACCTATGCCTACGATTTTTCCCACAACATGGGCGACCTGGTGCTGTGTTCGCGTGCAGGGGTGGTGCGGGCCGCCAGTGACACCACGCCGAGCCATGGGGCTGCGCCGGCTTGGGATTGGAATTTTATTGAAATCATGCATGTTATCGTCATTCCCCCTGGAGCGGTTCCGCCCGCCGGAGTGACGCAGGCGCCGAACGTGGATTCGCCTTACACCGGGCCGCGGCCGTTTGGCGCAGCGGCTCCTGCGGCAGCACCTGCGGGGGGGTTGGTGCAATATCGTGGTACGACGGTGGATATCCCTCTAAATGTGGTTTTTCCGGTATATCCTGACGGCTTTACACCCTTTTATCGGCAGAGTGCGGCCTTTCCTGCCGGGACCTCGTTCGCTTTCCTTGATCCGGCTCAGGACCGCGGCATTCGCGGCAGAACGTTTCCTGCGGGAAGCACCTTCAATGATGGCTCCCCCATCCCGAACAACGTGGTTTTCGCTCCGGACCTCACGGGTCAACCGGCTCCCGGAGATGCCCAGGTCGAGGGGACGACCTTCATTCCGTCAGCCCGCCCGCCCCCGGATTTTGTTCCTTTGATAGCGACCTTCGGCGTGTACGGGCATGGCCAGGGCGATTTCATTCAACGTGTGTTTGCGGCAATTCTCGCCGGACGCACACCGGAAGGTGGCGCGGGGACTGCCTACAGGGCTGCGGACATACTGGGAGAGTTCGTTCGGCAGGGGCAGGCGATCATGGAAGCCGATGATACCGGCATGAGCGCCTACAACCACCTGCACATGCATGTGGTGGGAATATCGGAGGAGCTGTTTACCATACCCTTCGTGTTTCGTGACTTTGGCCAGGTGAAAGCCATGAATTACTACACTTCGACAAACACAAGGGTGGTGTGACCATGCCGCGCCTCTTGAAACCCTTCGCGCAACTCACCGTGGATGGTTCGCAGGTCAACATCAGCCCGCTGCGCGCCGTTCGCGTGCAGCGCCGCTTGTCGGGCAGTGCCGATGAGCTGCGCTTTGCGATGGCGCTCAATGCCGGGCTGGAGGTACAGGCCGGCGCTCGGGTGAGCCTGGATTTGGGCTGGGACGGCAGCGGAGAAACAGTGTTTGAAGGAACCATTCAATCCCTGGAATACACCCTGAACGAAATACACGCCATGGCTTTTGGTGCTCAGAAGGACCTGATTCACACGCGCATTGACGAGACCTTCATCGACCAGTCTGCGGGCGACGTGGTACAGGCTCTGGCAAGCAAAGCCGGGCTGACGCTGGCAACCGTCGATCCGGGGATTCGCCTGGTGAAATACCATGCCGACGGCAGCGCCACCGTCTTTGAGCACATGCACGAGCTGGCGCGGTTGTGCGGCGTGGATGTGTTCACCGATCAGTCGGGGCAGGTCAATTTCACCAAGAGGCAGGCATTCACGCCGGATTACACTCTGCAATATGGCGTCAACCTGCTGGAGGCTCGAATCCGGCATGGAAAACCGGCGGTGGATGCAATTGAAGTGGTGCCGGAATCGGCTGCCAGCCAGGAAGGTGACGAGGCGGGCAGCTGGCTGGTGAAGGCGGCGCGCGATCTTGCGGCAAAGCAGGGAGAAGGGGGCGTGCGCAGGTTTTCCATCGCCCTTTGCACCACCAGGGAGACGGCGGAAACGGCGGCGAAGGCTTATCAGCGCGATCTAAAGCGGCGTGCGGTGCAGGGCCGGACAGTGATCATGGGACAGCCGGCTGCATGCCCGGGCCAGATCGTAGAATTGCTGGACATGCCCGATGGCGTGAGTGACGGCTATTATGAGATTGGTGGTGTGGAGCACGCGCTGGACGCGATCCGCGGGTTTCGCAGCACGCTCCATCTGTGGGGACAGGCATGAGGTTGGTGCCGCCTCGCGAAAGGAAGAACATCGTATGACCATGCCGGCATATAGTGGGCAGGATCTTTACGGCATCATCCAGGCCATGATCCGTGAAGAGTTCACCCGCTTGCACATCGCTGAACTGGGGGAAGTGACGGAAGTCTTCTGCCACGAATCGGACAGCGACAAGAACAACTACCAGGCGAGTGTCACTTTGCGCGATTCCGGCCTGGTTTTGCCAAAAGTTTCCGTTGCAACCCAACGCATCGGGGCCGTTGCCGTCCCGAACATCGGTGACCTGGTGCTGGTGCAGTTCATTGGCGGCGATCGGCACCGTCCCGTGATCACGGGACGGCTGTACAACGATGTCGATCGGCCGCCGGTCGCAAAATCCCACGAATGGGTCTATGAATCCCGGGATGCCGAAGAAAGCAACGTGCGGCGCTTCGCCCTGCTGCTTCCCAACAACAATCAGGTCATTATCGATGACGACACTGCCGTGATCGAAATGGGTGATGCCAGCATCACTGTGGAACATAGCGGCAACGTGTCTATCAAGGTGAGCGGGGATATCAAGTTGGAAGCCGATGGCAATATCAAACTCAGAGCTGGCGGTGACCTCGCTTTGGAAGCGGGCGGCGCTTTGACCGCCAAGGCCACGACCGATTTGAAGGCAGAGGGAATGACGGCAACGGTAAAGGCTAGTACTTCGGCCAAAGTGGAGGGCAGCGCCGATGCCACCCTCAAGGGCGCCATGGTGACCATTGCCGGGATGACCAACTTCAGCGCGGGGTAGATACCATGCCGGGAATGCCCGTTACCATCGGATGCGCAGTCATATTGACGCCGGGCGCTGCAGGCCCGCCGGATTCCGGCGTGATCATCGCGGTGCCCCAGGTGGTCGCCACAGCGGGAGGCATGCCGTTGGCGGTACAGGGGTCCATCTGTCAGATGGTCAATTCCATGAGCGGCGTGCCCTATCCTTTGCCCATCGGTGCGCCGGTATCGCCCGGCATCCGGATAAACAACATGGCGGTGATCAGAATGGGCGATTTGTGTCCGTCGGGGTCGGGTATCATCCAGGTCGTCGGCCCCCCGGCCGCGCCTTACATCAATGACACTTCGGGCTGATGCGGGCAGGCATTGGGTTACATGATGCTTTCCGATTCCGGCTTTTCCATGAAAGTCCTCTGTATATGCCGGTTCGTCGCAATGACGCCGGCAAACTCGATGATAAACGGATGTTCACCCTGAACGAGAGTCACGCATGGACACCATATTTTCGGATGAAACACTGAAAAAATTCGGTTCTGATCTGTTGGCCATTTATCGCACCACCGACGGCCGTTACGAAGACCTGGATTTTGACGTAAAACAGGGAGTTGTGCGGGGTGTTGTGGAACGGGACCTGGCGCGGGCAAGTGGCGTGCAGAACGTGATCCAGGCCATCATTCACCACATCAAGACGTGCTATGGCGAACTCGCCCCTCTGGGGCACCCCGATTACGGTTCGCGGCATCATGAATTGATCGGCGAACCCAACACCGAACACAACCGGAGACTGGTCAAGCTCTATATTCTGCAGGCCCTGGCCCGGGAACCGCGCATAGAAAAGATCCTGCGCGCCGATATCCGCTACGATCGCCGCTTGGATCCCGGACGGGTGGACATTGTCCTCGGGCTCAAGCTGGGTTTTGTGGACCAAACGATCAACCTGGTGGTTCCATTTTACTTCGAGGCTTCATCATGAATTATGTAGCCGAACCCTATGTGGCGTTAGTCGATCAGCTGCTCACCGGGCTCACTGGTGGTGAAGCGCGCGAAGTGCATACGTTTTTCCCTGCCGTGACTGGGTACAGCCTGTCGCGTTCCTACACCGAAGTGCGTGTCAACACCCTCAAGGTCACCGGGCAGGCGTCTCAAAAGTTCGCGGTCTTTGTCCCCGGCCGCGATTGGAAGTTGAGCACCGAGGGCAAAATCGTATTTCTCAGTGACACGGAAGATGCCACTTTGCCGGCCGCCAATGCGATCTGGCCCGACGAAGGCACCGATTTTTTCGTGAGCTATTACCACAGCCAGAGTGCGAACGCACTGTTGACGGACCGCAATGTCGGCAGCCTGAATCGCACTCTGGCCGAAGCTTTCAGCCGTGAGCTGGCAATACTTGAAAAGCAGCTGGAACTGGTCTACCGCTCCGGCTTTGTCGATACCGCGGAAGGATTGGCCCTGGAACAGGTGGTCGCCCTGCTCGGATTGCAGCGCAAAGGCGGCGATTATGCAAGCGGCACCGTGCGCTTCTACCGCGAATCCGTGGCGCCGGCAGACATTTTCATCCCCTCCGGTACGCGGGTTTCCACTGCCTTGAATCCGCCGGTAAGCTTTGTCACCACCGCCCACCGCACCCTGCGCAAAGGACAGCTTTCTGTGGAGGCGCAGATCAGGGCGGAGCAAAAAGGCGCCGACAGCGTGGTCGCGACGGCGGCGATCAGCGTCATCAACAAGGCCATCCATGGCGTGAGCGGGGTCACCAACGACGCCCCCACCTTGTTCAGCGGTGAGAAGGAAAGCGACTCGGAACTGCGATTGCGCGCAAAAAGTGTCCTGCAAAGGGCGGGTCGCGCAACCGTCGGTGCCGTGATCAATGCAGTGGGCACCGAAGCCGGGCTGAAAGAAAACGAAATCAAGCTAGTGGAAGATTTCCAGGCGCATCCCGGGGTGGTGAAGCTCTTTGTCGCCAGGCAACCGAATGC
>JBAUSV010000255.1:0-1535 GCA_049581885.1 Gammaproteobacteria bacterium
GATATGCCTGCAGTGCTGCGGCCAGCTTTTGGCCAGCATCTTTTCGGTCTTTAAACATCGCCTCCCCTTTCTGACTATTGTACTCAATAGAGAAAACAAAAAGCAACAAAGAAGTATTATAAAAAAAAGGTGGCGTTCATGAATAAACAAGAAGTGGTTCAAACGATGATGCGAAGTTTTGCCGAGCGAACCTGTATTGCAGGAAGCGGTTGCACGCCTGTGCGTTACCTCTGGACGGATGCCTTTGCCGTCTGCAACTTCCTGGAACTTTTTCACCGAACAGGAAAACAAAGCTACCTGGATAAAGCCCTGATGCTTGTCGATCAGGTGCATCACGTCTTGGGGAAACATCGCAGCGATGACTCCCGCAGCGGATGGGTCAGCGGGCTTGCCGACAAAGATGGTGAAGCCCATCCGACCGTCGGGGGCTTGAGAATCGGCAAAAAGAGCAATGAACGAAAATTTGATGAGCCCTACAACGAGCGGTTGGAGTGGGAACAGGACGGCCAATACTTCCACTACCTGACAAAATGGATGCTTGCACTCGATCTTGTCACGCAAGCGACAGGTGATTACAGGTATAACCGCTGGGCTCTGGAGCTTGCCAAAACAGCATACAGCCGATTTACCTACACAACACCTGCCAAGCAAAAACGGATGTACTGGAAGATGAGCATCGACCTCTCCTACCCTCTGGTTCCTTCAATGGGACAGCATGATGCCCTGGACGGGTATATTACCTATCTTCAGCTTCTCAAAACGGCCGCCGGGGAGGTACAGAGACCGAAGGAACTTCGTCTGGAGAGTGAAACAGCGCAGTTGGCACAAATAGCCAAGACAGTCAACTGGACCACGGATGATCCGCTGGGCATCGGCGGACTTCTCGGCGATGCGCACATGCTGACGCGGCTTGTCATCTCCGGCAACATGGAGCAGCTGTGCGATATGCTTTCAAAATTGCTGGTCCATGCCAAAAACGGCATGGCGGCATTTATGCGCACCGACACACTGAACTACCCCGCAGCGTACCGGCTTGCCTTTCGGGAGCTTGGGTTGAGTATCGGCCTGCATGCAGTCGAAAAGATGCATCAGCTGCTCAGCGGGCATACGGCGTTTTTTCCGAACCGTCTGCTTCTGCGAGCACAGCTTGAAGAGCTTGAAGCGTATCTTCCGCTATGTAAGATCATCGAAAACTTTTGGCTGGATCCCGAAAACCAGAAGAGCGCGACATGGAGCGAACATCTAGACATCAACAGTGTCATGCTGGCGACGAGTCTGGGAGCCTAACGGCTATTTAAAATGCTGTTTATCTTTAGAGCTCTGGTAATCTTTAATTAACACCGATGCTCTTGTTCTCTTTTAAAAACATCGATAACTGCAAATCTATACTGGTAATATGGCGCTAGTGTTCAGATACAGATCATCACCCATACTCACCCTTTTTGCACTAACTGCTTTTTTGACAGAACTGCAAGAACCCTACCAAGATGAAAGACCTTTTAGAGGGAAGATCCGTTCACGGTGACCTCCTTTTA
>JBAUSV010000256.1:0-1600 GCA_049581885.1 Gammaproteobacteria bacterium
CGCACACCGGCCGCGGCGGATGGAGCTGGTACACGGGCTCTGCCGGCTGGATGTACCGGTTTATCACGGAATCACTCCTGGGACTGCGGCTTGACACGGACAAACTGCATATCGTACCGTGCTTCAATACGGATTGGCCGGCGTTCAAGATACACTACCGGTACCGCGAGACGCTCTACCGCATCAGCGTTGCGCAGACAGATACCGGCAATGGCGGAACAGTTGTCATTATCGATGGTGTTGAACAACACCAAGCGTTTATTCCCCTTCTGGATGATCACAGGGAGCATACAGTCGAGGTGAAAGTAGCTGATACGGGACCAAAACATCAATAGAACAGCTCCTGATTGTCTAAAAAGAAGAGGATAACTGCGGATATTCAAGGAGATTTGCGGTTAAACTAATGTCTTTGCAATTCTGACTGCATGGCTTTTTTCACCCTGTCGCTCAGCTCTTCATAACTCTCGTCACCTGGATAGACCGGTTCGAGGTACTTGATGGTGATATCTGTCCGTTTCGGGAATACCTTTCCGGCGGGAAGTGCTTCGAAAGTACCCTGAAGGAGCGTCGGGACGATCGGTACATCGATCTCCTTGGAGAGGATGGCAAAGAACTTTTTAAAAGGGAGGAGTCTGCCGTCGCGTGAACGGGCATTTTCAGGAAATATGACCAGGTTTTGCGATTCGATAAGCGGCAGCGCCGTTCGCTGAAGCGAGATTTTTAGATCTTTGTCGATGTCGATCAGAAGCATCTGGGAGTGTTTGGCAAGCGGTCTGAGCCGCGGTGTGCCGAACTCTCCTTCATAGGCCAGAAAGAAGCTCTTCTTTAAAACCGGCGGCGGCAAAGTGGCGAGAACAATAAAACCGTCAAGCATACTGTAATGGTTCGGCGCGATGATAAAAGGACCCTCCGGAAAATTCTCTCTTCCGCTGACTTTCAGGTGAAAGTAGAGTTTGAAAAAGGGCAGGAGCGCCAATTTCCATGCCATCATGACCCAGGGTGAATAGACAAGTTTTTCCCTGCTCTTCTCGTTCAGGAGATCGTTCCAGCTCACCTCCGCGAACCCGGCCTTTTTGCTGTGCCTGTGCACCCATCGGTAAAGGTCCTGCATCACCATCAGTTTTGAAAACACTTTTTCATCCAGATGAAGCCCGAAGCTTTTTTCGATAAAGGCAAAGAGCATGACATATTCAAGCGAATCCAGTTCCAGATCCAGCTCCAGGTGCGATGCAGGGTGGACAGGATGGACACTGACGCTACTTAGATATCTTTTCAGCTCCCGATAGATCTCATCACCGGGTTCGCTCTCCTCACCCTCCGCTTCTTCCGCTTGCGTTAGCTGATGCAAAAGAGCGTTTTTATCCCACTCTCCCTCAGACGTCTTGGCAAGGGGGGACGTCACGATCCTGTATCCCCATATCTTCTCATCTTCCTGTGCATCAATATTGTAAAGCTCTACGCCGTACCACTTGACCTCCTCCTCGATATTGATCACATTGGCCTTTTTAAGCAGCTCGAAATTGGGATAGATAACTGCGAAAGGGTGCCCCTCTCTGATGATCACTGCGGCCTCTTTGATAAAGGCGGAACGCTTCAGCAG
>JBAUSV010000257.1:0-29927 GCA_049581885.1 Gammaproteobacteria bacterium
GCCCTGTCCTACGGTGAGTCGGCAGGGCTCACCGCACCGCCCCTGCGCGAAGCGGTGCGACGGAAACTCGAATCCGCGCGTTGAGACCGGCATTCGTACCCCGGAGCGGATGAGCCGGCTACGCAAATAAAAAAGGGGGCCGCATCGCGGCCCCCTTGAATCGCTGCTCGTTCCCGGCCTCAGTCGCTGCCGCCGCAGGTCTTGTCTGCGGGGCAGGGCGGATAATTCGGCTGCGGCGGCCAAGCCGGCAGCCAGGCCGGTTGCGACGGTAGTTTTATCGGATGCGCCTTGATCTTTTCCATCAATACGCGCACGCCGGTTTCAAGCTGCGGATCCTTGCCGGACATCACTTCTCCGGGCAGGTTGTCCACCCTGATATCGGGCGTGATGCCGATGTTCTCGACTATCCACTGAGATTTGTTGTCGTACATGGATTCCTCGGGAATACTGATGTAGCCGCCATCCATCAGCGGCCACATGCCGCGGATTCCGCGCACGCCGCCCCAGGTGCGGGTGCCGATCACCGGACCGAGGCCGAGGTGTTTGAACTTCCACGGGAAGATGTCGCCGTCGGAGGCCGAGTAGTGGTTGATCAGCACGGCCTTGTAGCCAATCGAGATCGCGTTCTGCGGAGCATGCCCGCCCTCGCGGCCGGCAAACTGGGCGATCAACTTGCGGCTCAACCGCTCGATGACGATCGGATCGATAAAACCACCGCCGTTGAAGCGGTCGTCGATAATCAGTCCCGGTTTGGTCAATTGCGGGTAGAACTCGCGGATGAACTGATCCAGGCCCAGCGTCTCCATGTCGCTGAGGTAGACATAGCCGACCTTGCCGTCCGAGAGCTTGTTGACCTCTTCCCGGTTGTGCTTGACCCAGGCGTGCAGCCACAGTGGTAGTGCGTTGGCAATCGGTTTGACCCGGATGGACCAGGCATTGCTACCGTCAGGATTGCTGGCAAGCTCAAATGTCACCGTGGTTCCGAGTGTGTTGACAAGATATTTCCACGGATTGTCCGATGCCTTGAGCGTGTGGCCATTGATGGCGAGCACGTAATCGCCTTGCTTGACCTTCATGCCCGGCTGAGCGAGTGGTGCGGTATAGCCTTGGAGGGTGTTATCGCCCCGGTAAATCCGTGCCAGATAGTAGCGTCCGGATTTTTTATCGAACCCGAAGTTGGCGCCGATCATGCCGGTGGCCATGTATTTCGGCGTATTGGGTGTATCGCCGCCGCCGACGTAGGTATGGCTGTTCTGGAGCGAGGAATTCATCTGTCCGATGAGGTAGTTCAGGTCCTCGCGTGAGGTCACGAGCGGCAGAAGCGCCGCGTAGCGTTTACCGATCGCCGGCCAGTTCTTGCCGTTCATGTCCGGATTGACAAAGAAATCGCGGTACAAGCGCCAGGCCTGCCAGTACATTTCCGTCCATTCGGCGCGCGGATTGACCTGCATCTGCATGTGCGAGAGGTCGAGCTTGTCGCCGGCACCGTCGCTCATGTCGGCCGGGCGGATGTACCAGTCGTTTCCGGTCGTGTAGAGCAGTGATTTTCCATCGGCCGATAGTTCGAATCCGTTCGCGCCGGCGACCAGTTGCTTGCCCTTGCGGGTTTTCATGTCGTAGGCCATGAGCGTTGTCTGTTCGCCCGGCAGCGTCTGGCCCAGGATCGGGTTGGGGTATGAGGAGTAGAACACCACGCCATTGGATTCGGCAACCTGGCCGATGTTGGCGGTTGGTATCGGCAACGGTACTGCACGCTCGGCGAGTCCCTTGAAGTCGATTTTGACCGTAGTCGATTTTTTCTTGCTCTTGTCGGAAGGGTTGCTGCTTTCGGTCGCGCTCGCCTCACGCGGCGTGAAGGGCGAAGGGGTATCCGCCTGCAACGTCGTGACATAGAGGCCATCGGGTTTCAGGTTCGCAAAGTTGAACTCCGCGCTCGAGAAGGCGGGATTCTGATGGCGAGCCGAAACGAAGTAAAGATATTTGCCGTTACTCGAGAAGGTCGGGCTCGAATCGCTGAACCAGTCGCTGGTCACTTGCTGGTTCTTGTGCGAATTGACGCCGTAGATGAAGATCGAACTCATCTGGTTCGGATCGGTTTCCGAGTAAGTCAGCCAGCCGGAATCCGGAGAGAAGGAAAAATCCTTCATTTCCTGCCATTTGTCCTGTGCGACCTCGAATTTCTTGTGCGAGCTGACGTTGAGCAGCCACAGGGTCTTGGAGCTGTCGGAGAAGGCCAGCCATTTGCCGTCCGGCGACCAGGTGGGGCCGTAGTATTTGCGGTCTTTGGTATTGGTCAGCAGCGTTTCCTTGCCGCCGGTGGCCGATCGGATCGCGATCTCGCTTTCGCCGCTGGCATCGGTGACGTAGGCGATGGTTTTGCCGTCGGGACTCCAGGCCGGGAATTGTTCGCGGGCACCGGTTGTCTGCGTGATGTCGTTGGTGTCGCCATGTTTGGCGGGCACGGTGAAGATGTCGCCACGGGCGCCAAATACGGCGAGCTTGCCATTCGGTGCGATACCGGCTGAGCGGATCATCTGGCTGGCGTTGTACCAGTAGGGCTGGGTGCGGATGCCATCACTGGGCACGGTGACCGGCACTTCAACGAGCTGCTCGGAGGGCAGTTTAAGCACATACAGTTTGCCCTGATCGCCGAATGCGATGCCGGTGTTGCCCAGGCTGGGCCAATCGACATCATAGTCCTTGAAATGCGTGACCTGACGGAATTTCCGGGTCTTGAGCGAATAGGCCCACAGGTTCATGGTGTGATTCGGGCCCTCGTCGGAAGCGTAGTAGATCGTGTCGCCGTACCACATGGGATCGACGTCAGTGCCTTTCCAGTGGGTGATACGTTCGGCTTTCTTGGTCTTGAAATCGTAGGTCCATACGTCTTGTGCGAGACCGCCGTAATAGTGCTTCCAAGTGCGGAAATTGCGGAAGATCCGGTTGTAGGCGATTTTGGTGCCATCGGTGTTATAGGACATCACGCCGCCCTTCGGCAATGGCAGCGCGGTCGGCAACCCGCCGTCCACGGGAACCTGGAACAGACGTCCGAACCAGGAGTTGTAGGTGTCGCGACGGCTCAGGAAGACAATGTTCTTGCTGTCCGGCGTCCAGGTCACCACCATGTTGTTCGGCCCCCAGCGCAGCGGTGCGTGCGGGGTTACGTCTGAGTGGTAGGTCAGGCGCTTGACGTCGCCGCCACTTGCCGGCATTACATAGACGTCGGTCTGGCCCGCATACTCGCCGGTAAAGGCGATCCACTGGCCGTTGGGGGAAAACCGCGGCATCTGGTCATAACCGGGGTCGGCGGTAAGTCGTGTGGCTGCGCCACCATCGATACCGATCTTCCAAAGATTGCCGCCGGCCTCGAATACAACCGTGCTGTCGTGCAGGGTTGGGAAGCGCACCAGCGCACTTTGGGGGGCGCTCATGGCCGGTGCGGCGAAGAGGGTCAAACTCGCAAACAGCGCGCCAGCGCCAGCGCCGAGTATGGCGAAACGGCGGGAACAAAACAGCATGACGGTTACTCCAAGAGGGACACGAAACGGTGGCTGGCCGGCTTTGGGCTAGGCAAAACCACGGCAATTGCAGTAGGCTACCCTACTTTTAAAGCTCAACACAAGCGAAAGGTGACTTAATTATGATACGACGATTTTCCGTAGCTTTCCTGGTTTTAGCCTTGACGGCGGCTCCCTTGGCCATGGCCGCCGGGAACACCGGTACCAAGGTGGGCATAATAGATGCGCAGCAGGTGTTGGCGAGAAGCACCGCCGGGCAGGAAGTCATGCAACAGGTACAGGGCTTTGGCAAACAGCTTCAAGCCCAGATGAGCTCCAAACAGGACAAGCTGAAAAAAGAAGAACAGGATCTGCAGAAAAACGCCAAGATCGAAACCGATGCCCAGAAGAAGAAGGCTCAGGAGACGCTCCAGAAGCACTATCAGGCCTACCAGCAGGAAGCTCAAAAGGCCCGCCAGTCCTTTGACCAGAAACGCGCCTCGTATATGTTGCCCCTGCAAGCCAAGTTGAATGACGTGGTTACGGCGTATGCCAAGCAGCATGGCTTCGATCTGATTCTGCAGAGTCAGGCTGCGGTTTACAATGCGCCGGGGCTGGATGTGACGGACGCGATTCTCAAGGCCTTCAACAAGGCTCAGCCGCATGCGCCGGCCCCAGACACCTCCGCAGCGGCACAGGCCGCAGCAGCAGGCGGACCCGGGAACTAAGCTCTGAACAGTCGGATCATGCGCGGCACTGCGCGGTTAGGGACGCAATATGCGCTTGCCGCGCTTGGTTTGATGCTCGTGCTGCCGGCCGGGGCGTTGGCGTCGCCGCCCAAACCGGTGGCCGACGCCCTGGCCCTGCTGAATTCCGGCATGGATCAACTGGCTGGCGGCTGGCAATACCAGCAGAAGGTAACCAGCGACCAGGGCAGCGAGACCCTGGCTTACGATGGCAGCCGGCCCGTCGGCGAGCGCTGGACCGTGCTCGCCGTCAACGGCAAGCCGCCGAGTGCGAAACAGGCCAAGGAGCTGGCCGAGAAAGCGCGTGCAGAGCACAAGAAAGGCAAGTCCTCGGACAACGTGAGCCTGGGCATGGATAGCTGGTTACAGGCCAGCCATTACCGGTTGATTCATGCCGACGACAAGCAATTCGTTTACCAGATAGAGGTGCAGGCGGGTGCACACGATTCCGCTTCCGCCGATGCGATGCTCAAGCATCTGGCGGGACAATTTGTTGTGGCGCGTGACGATCATCGACCACTCAAACTGACGCTCGATAACTTCGAGTCGTTCTCGCCCCGTTTCGGGGTCAAGGTGACCCAATTTCACCTGCAGATTCAGTTCAGACGCTTGAGCGCCCCTGCTGCACCGGTGGTGGCGGACCGGGTCAGCACCGAGGCGAAGGGCAAGGTGTTCTGGATCAAGAGCTTCGATACCAAAACCCGGGTGATACTCTCGCATTTTGTCCCGGTTAGCGGCACGGTTTCAACTCCAGTGCCCGCCAGTCGATGACCGTGATTGCTGCTGCTTATTGACCGCAGCGAGTATCGACTCCGGAAACGCCTTTGACAGTGGAGACGATGCCCACGACTCGGGCCCGAGTTTGGGCGTCGGGGAATTTGCCGCACAGGGAGACCTCTCCCCGGTATACGAAAATACGCAGACCGAGTGCGTTCACCTGCGGTTTCTCGGCCAGCGCCTGGCGAACACGCAGCGCCATGGCGCGATCCGCATCCTTGCGCTCGGCCTGCTCTCGGGCATAGGTGCCTGCCCATTCATTGTGAGTGCCCTGGCCGGGCGTGATCGTGCTTACGCAACCGCCAGCGGCGAGTGCCGCCAGCAAGCTCACGCACAGAAAGCTTTTATTGATTGTCATCCGTATTAATCGTTGCCGTTTGATTTGGGCAGATCCTTGACGCCAATTTCCAGGTCAACATGGCCGACTCCGGACTTGAGTGAATAGCCGGTCTTGCCGGAGCCGTTCACTTGCTGTTCGGCCGAAGTGAAATGTGATGTGTAGCCGGTTTTGTTGCGTTGTCCGTTGACGTCGAACTCGACATGGCCGACGCCTGCCGTCAGCTTGACCGTCCCGTAATCGGCACCCGTGATAAAGGCCTTGACATCGCCCACGCCGACATTCGCATCCACGGGGCCTCGCGGCAACTGCGCAGTGAGTTTTCCAACACCGATTCTGGCACGCAGTCCGCCACCCACGCCGGTGATTTGCGCCTTGCCGACGCCGACCGTGAGGTCAAGCGCGAGGCGCACCGGCAGCACCAGTGTCCAGTCGGCCTTCCAGCCCGGGTTATCGCCGGTGGTATAGGTGTGACCGCTAACGTCGATCGTGGTTTTCTTGTGGCCGCTATCGGCGCTTGAGGCGCTGGCCGCCGAGCCGGCGCCGGTGGCAAGGCTGACGACGAGCTGCGAGCCTTCGCGCCGGGTGACCAGATGCAGGCCGGCGGGCAGCGAGTTGGCGGAGGGTCCGGTGGTCCAGTCGAAGATGAAGTGCATGTTGTCGCTCGGTTCCGCGGCGACCTTGATGCTCACGGTATCGGCACTCGACGTCGTAATGTGGATCGATCCGACTCCGGCGGTGAGTTTGACGCCCGTGAGCCCCGCGGCGGATGCCGTGGTGTTCAAAATTCGTGTCTGGCCGGCATTGCTGCCGGACGGTTGCGCGGCAAGCGCCAGTGGGGTTGCAGCGAGTAGTAGCAGGGCAGCTACAAGTTTACTGTTCATGATGAACTCCTGGCTCAGGCGGTGGCCGAATAGCGGCGGGCGACGATGGCGAGCGCAAGCAGCACGAGGCCGATGCCGACGCCGATCCACATCGAAGGCATGGCGAGAAAACTGCTGACCCAGCCGGCACCGGAATACAGCGGGTTGGCGCTTGCGGCGGATTGCGTGACCGATTGGATTGCATTGTCGCTGAAATTCAGCGACGGCCACCCGTTGAAGATGGGTGACATGGCCAGATGACTGCCGAGAAACTGGAATACATGCGAGGTATGGCTGAGAATCAGTTCCACCAGACCAACGATGACCGGCGGTAAAACGGCCCAGACAAAGGGTTTTCCGCGTAGCGAAGAGGCCGATACGAACAGGAACCAGGCGTAGTAGGGCAGCCACCACAGAGTCTGGATCACGAGGGCATAGGCGAAAAACACCCAGGTGCCGAACAGCGCGCCGGGCGAGGCGAAAACGCTGAACCCCACCGCACCACGAGCACTGGCGGCTGTTGCGATCGCCAGCAGGGCTATCAGGTGGCCTACCACCACAGCTATCCACACGAATAGAGGGCCGACAATTCCGGCCGTGAGCACCTTGCCGGCCACGGCGGTCGTGTCGGAGACAGGCAGGGAGCGCCAGAACAACACGCTGCCATCCTTGCGGTCGTCATACAGGGTGCCGCTCAGGTAACCCAGCAGGGACAGGGAATAGATCAGGTAAATGAAATTGCCGACGACCAGTCCGACCATGGCCACACCGGCACCGCTGGCGCGGCCGGTGGGATGAAGGGGGGTAAATCCGCCGCCCACGGCAATGCCGAATGCCGCGCTTGCGAGCACGACGATGCCAAACAAAATGGCGATAAGGATGTAGAAGTGGCCGCGGTTTTCCCACAGTTCGCGGCGCACCTGGGCGAGCAGAATACTCATGCTTGTTTCTCCTGCATCATTGCGGTGAACAGATCGGCCACGCGGGTTGGACTGACGGCGCCCAGCTCACGCAAGGCATCCGGTGCAGTATTTTCGAACAGGAAAATATGTTGGCCGAGCAGTTGCTGTTCCTGAAGAGGCTTGAGCTTGCGTGCCGCTTCCAGATGGTCCGGTTTGACGGCGACCGTGACGTAGCGTTCACTCACGGTCTCCATGCTGGCGTCGAGGATGATGTGTCCCTCGTTGATAAACACTACATCGGTGAGGATGTGTTCGATTTCCTCGATCTGGTGGGTGGATACGATAATCGTGCGCTCATCGTCGAAGTAATCGTTGAGCAGGTTCGTGTAGAAGGTCTTGCGGAACAGGATGTCCAAGCCCAGCGTCGGCTCGTCGAGCACCAACAGGCTGGCATTGATGGCCATGACCAGGGCCAGATGCACCTGAACCTTCATGCCCTTGGACAGGGTCTTGATTCGTCGCTTGGGGTTGATTCCGGTCTGTTTCAGAAAGGCGTCGGCGCGTTCGCGCGAGAAGTTCGGATGTACGGCCTGGGTGTAGTCGAACACCTGGCTTATTCGCGCCCATTTAGGCAGGGTGGCGGTGTCGGCAATAAAGGCGACATCGCGCATCAGCTTCACGCGCTCGCTCCACGGATGGTGGCCGAGCACGTCGAGTTCGCCATCCACACGGAGCAAGCCGGTCAACGCACGGAGCAGGGTGGTTTTGCCCGCGCCGTTGGGGCCGATGAGTCCGAGGATGCGTCCGCGTTCGATGTTAAGTGATACGTCGTTCAAGGCCCGCGTATTGCGGTACGATTTTCTGAGGCCCTTGGCCTCGATCACAGCAGTCATTTGGCATCTCCCTTGATGCTTTTAAGCAGAGTCCGGGGGTCGAGGCCGAGTCGCTCGATGCGTTCCAGAATGCGTGGCCATTCTTCATGCAGAAACACGTCGCGTTCGCTCGAAGCAAGCCGCTTGCCCGCACCTTTCTGCACGAACATACCCAGACCGCGCCGCTTCTCTACCAGCTCCTGAGCTACCAGCAACTGGTAGGACTTGAGTACAGTCAACGGATTGATCTGGTAATCGGCGGCAATCTGGCGCACCGAGGGCAGGGCATCTCCATCCTTCAAGGAGCCATCGAGCATCATGCGCACGATGCGCTCCTTGAGCTGGATATATATCGGTTCGTTACTGTTCCAGTCGGCGTTCACGAACAATCCTCGGTTGAATGTGGCTGCTTGGCAGTGGTGTTATACATAACTATAACACTTATTACTGAAAAAGCAAGTGTTCACTTGATAACCCAGGACCGGGCCGCGGCAAGGCGCCGATTCGCGGCAAGCTGTTCGCGGGCATGGACTTCCATGCGGCGGGCAAACCCGGTTTTGAAGGCCGCGAGGCCCTGGTTGAGCGCGCGGTCAACAGCCCGTGCGTGCAGGCCGGTTTCGGCCTCTGCGGTGAGGCGGTCCAGCCTTTGCCGGGCCCGGTGCCTATGGGTCTGGTCAGGCTGGGTTGCGGCCGAGCTTCGATCCGCGACAAGCTGTTCGCGGGCATGGACTTCCATACGGCGGGCAAACCCGGTTTTGAAGGCCGCGAGGCCCTGGTTGAGCGCGCGGTCGGCAGCCCGTGCGTGCAGGTGGGGCTCGGCTGTAGCCGTGAGGTTGTCGAGTGTCTGCTGCGCCTGCTGGTAGCGGGCCGTGGTGGACTGGGCCGTCGCGTGGATGGGGGCAAGGGTCAGGCCGGAGGCCAGGGCGATGATGGTCAGAGCAGTCATGGTGTTTCTCCATGGGTGGGTAAGTGTTGTACATAACTATAACACTATATCTGAAAATGTCAAGGCTTTTTTGCTCGCTTGTCGGGGGCGAGTAAAATGCGCCATAAATTGGCGGTTGCACCGCTTTTCATCCGTTCCGTAGAGTCGCCTGGAGGAGTTTTCCATGACCCAACCCGTCCGTATTGCCGTTACCGGCGCCGCCGGCCAGATCGGTTACGCCCTGCTGTTCCGTATCGCCGCCGGCGACATGCTGGGCAAAGACCAGCCCGTCATCCTGCATCTGCTGGAAATCACTCCAGCTCTGGATGCGCTCAAGGGGGTAGTCATGGAGCTCAACGACTGTGCCTTTCCGCTGGTGAGCGATATCGTTGCCACCGACGATGCCAATGTGGCCTTCAAGGACGTTGATTACGCGCTGCTGGTCGGTGCACGGCCGCGCGGGGCGGGCATGGAGCGCAAGGATCTGCTGTCCGCGAACGGTGCCATTTTCGGCCCCCAGGGCAAGGCGCTGAACGCGCATGCCAAGCGCGACGTCAAGGTGCTGGTGGTCGGCAATCCGGCCAACACCAACGCCCTGATCGCCCAGGCCAATGCGCCGGATCTGGACCCGACCTGTTTTACCGCCATGGTGCGCCTGGACCATAACCGCGCCATGAGCCAGCTCGCCGAGAAGACTGGCACGCACAACACCGACATCAAGAAAATGATTATCTGGGGTAATCACAGCTCCACCCAGTATCCGGACATTCATCACGCTACGGTCAAGGGCAAGCCCGCCATGGAGCTGGTGGATCAGAATTGGTACGAAAAGGAATTCATTCCCACGGTCCAGCAGCGCGGTGCTGCCATTATCAAGGCGCGCGGTGCCTCCAGTGCCGCCTCGGCGGCCTCGTCGGCAATCGATCACATGCGTTCGTGGGCGCTGGGTACGCCCGAGGGCGAGTGGGTCTCAATGGGCATCCCCGCCGACGGCAGCTACGGCATCGAACCGGGGGTCATCTACGGCTATCCGGTGACGGTGAAGGAGGGCCGCTACAGCATCGTGCAGAATCTGGACATCAACGATTTTTCACGGGCCCGCATGGATGCCAGCGCCACGGAGTTGCACGAGGAACGCGCTGCCGTTGCCGATCTGCTTTAGGTCGGGGTCTCGCATACGGGCTGGCGTTTGAGTCAGAAGACTCGCCGTGATTCCGCTCGGATGAATGACGAACCACTGCGATGAGAAGAGCGAGCTTGTTCGCGATATTTGAAGATTCAAATTCAAACAAGTGTTTGAATTTGAGTTGAATTCGCGCTATCTTAAGCAGTGGAATTCGGGCGGTTTGGCCCGAATCATTTTCCGAGGGGTCACGGCATGAATGCGATGTTCTCATTGGTGGTATTGATTGGCGGCGCGCTCGTATTCGTCGCCTCTGCTTTGCTGGAACTGCTCAAGCGGGGGATCGTTTTGCTGGGCCTTGGGTTGGCTGCGGCATTCGGTTTCGCATTGGGCCTGCCGTGGCGGGCGCTGGTGTGGGTGGCGCGGGCGAGCGGCTTGCGCCTGTTGCGTCGGCAGCTGGTGACGGCCCCCATCTATTCTTTGTTTGCCAAGGTGTTGCCGCCGATTTCCGATACCGAGCGGGTGGCCCTCGATGCCGGCGGCGTGTGGTGGGAAGGCGAACTGTTCTCGGGGCGTCCCGACTGGTCGAAACTGCATGCCATGGCGCCGCCGGTTCTGACTCCGGAAGAGCAGGCTTTTCTCGACGGGCCGTGCGACGAACTATGCCACCGGCTCGACGAATGGAAGATCACCCATGCCTGGGCGGATCTGCCGCCCGACATCTGGGACTTCCTGCGCAAGAACGGCTTCTTCGCGATGATTATTCCCAAACGCTATGGGGGGCTGGAATTTTCCAATTTCGCCCACTCCCAGGTACTGCTCAAGATCGGAAGCCGCAGCCCGACGGCGGCCTCCATCGTCTCGGTGCCGAATTCACTGGGGCCGGCAGAACTTCTGCTGCACTACGGTACCGACGAACAGCGCGACTACTACCTGCCGCGCCTGTCCGACGGACGCGAAGTGCCATGCTTTGCGCTGACCTCGCCCACGGCAGGCTCCGATGCCACCTCCATCCGCGACACTGGTGTGGTGTGCAAGGGCACCTGGCAGGGCAAGGAAGTCGTCGGCATTCGCCTCAACTGGGACAAGCGCTACATTACGCTCGCGCCGATCGCAACGCTGCTCGGTCTGGCTTTCAAGCTCTATGATCCCGAACACCTGATCGGCGAGCAGGACGAATACGGCATCACCTGTGCTCTGGTGCCCACGTATCTGCCCGGGATCACGATCGGGCGACGCCACTTCCCGATGAACATACCTTTCCAGAATGGCCCCACCCAGGGCGAGGACGTATTCGTACCGGTGGATCACATTATCGGCGGCACGAAGATGGCGGGCCACGGCTGGAAGATGCTGGTGGAAAATCTTTCGGTGGGGCGCTCGATTTCACTGCCGACCAACGCCACCGGGTGTTCCAAGCTCGCGCTGTATGCCACCGGCGCCTATGCCCGGCTGCGTAAACAGTTCCGGGTGCCCATTGCGGCTTTCGAAGGCGTGCAGGAAGTACTCGCGCGCATGGGTTCGAACGTGTATGTGATGGATGCCACGCGGCGCATGACGCTTGCTTCGCTTGATGCGGGCGAACGTCCGGCGGTGGCCTCCGCCATCGTCAAGTACCATCTGACCGAGATGGGCCGCACGGTGGCCAACGATGCTATGGACATCCACGGCGGCAAGGGCATCATGCTGGGCGAGGGCAACTATCTCGCCAGCGGCTGGCGCTCGGTGCCGATTGCGATCACCGTCGAGGGCGCCAACATCATGACCCGCTGCCTGATGATTTTCGGGCAGGGAGCGATCCGCGCCCACCCTTACATACTCAAGGAAATGGAGGCCGCGCAGTTCGCCGATCACAGGGCAGGACTCAAGGCGTTCGACCGCGTGTTTTTCCGACACACGGGGTTCCTGCTTGCCAATGCGGCGCGTTCGGCACTGGCGGCTGCCAGTGGCGGACGCAGTCTGAGTTCGGTGCCCGAGGACAGTGCTCTTGTCGAACGTTACCGGCAACTGAACCGTTACAGCTCGGCGTTTGCTCTGGTCTCCGATGCGGCGATGCTGAGCCTCGGCGGATCGCTCAAGCGACGGGAGCGGATTTCGGCTCGTCTCGGCGATCTGCTGAGCGATTTGTATATGGGTTCTGCCGTGCTCAAGCGTTATGCCGAAGATGGCGAGCCGGAGGCGGAGCGCGTGGTCGTGGAGTATGCGCTCGACGAGATCGTTTATCGGATGGAAGCACGCTTGAGCGAGGTTCTGGCCAATCTGCCCAACCGGGCGCTGGCGGCGGTGCTCTCGGTGCTGGTGCTGCCGTTCGGCCGCCGGGCGCGGCACGCGAGCGATGCCCGGGCCGTCGAAGTGGCCGAACTGTTCAGCCGTTCGAGCGCCGTGCGCACGCGCTTGTGCGCCGATATCTTTACCCACGACAACAGTCACGTGATCGGCTGGATGGGCGAGGCACTGGACTTGGCCGAATGGGCCGAACCGCTGGAAAAGCGGATCGCCCATGCGCAGCGTGAGGGGCGGATCGAGGTTGACCCGGAAGCCGATGAATCGGCAACGCTGGAGGCGGCCGTGACTGCGGGCCTGGTGAGCAGCGGGGAAGCCAAGCGCCTTACCCGTTTGCATGAGTTGGTGGCGCGTATCGTGGCGGTCGATGACTTCGATTCAGGCGAACTGGGCGCGAATCCGTTGACTGACAACGAGAACGAACGGGTGGATGCCTGGCGCGATTCCGAGCGCCGCTCTTTTGCGGCGAACCTGAAGCATCGAAAGACAACCGCTTGAACCGGTTTGCTGCAGCGTTAGCCGATATCGAAAGAAGAGAGTTCGGTCTTGACCGCTTGTAGCATTTGCGGCTGTTGAGCCCCGCATACCTGATTTCGCCCGGACTTTTTGGCTTGATACAGCGCACGATCCGCACTGGCCAGAATTTGGGGCACGGTTTGTTCGATGTGTTCCAGGGCGGCCACCCCGAAGCTCACGGTCACCGCAAGGTTTCGTGCCAGCCGCGGCCATGGATAAAGGGCGATTAGCGTGCGTAGTTTCTCGCACGTGGCAATGCTGTCGGAACCCGTGGTTTCCGGGAAGACGATGACGAATTCCTCGCCGCCATAACGGGCCACTATGTCGGTGTTGCGCAATTCGGTCGTCAGCGTTTTGGCGATGGTGCACAGCACCTGATCACCCATGGCGTGGCCCAGGCTATCGTTAACCAGCTTGAAGTGATCTATGTCGAGCATGGCTATTGCGAGCGGGTGGCTATAGCGCTTGGCGCGTTCCATTTCGACCGGTAGAATCTCGTCCAGATAACGGCGATTGGGAATGCCGGTGAGGGAATCGCTTCGACTTTCCCGTTCCAGTTGAGTCAGCAGCAATTCTGTCTGGGTTTTCGCCTTGGTAAGAGAATGGGTTGTCTGCATCAGTTTCGACGTACGCTCGCTGACGCGAGCTTCCAGCATTAGTTGCTTTGCCTCGAGTTCATCGAAGAGACGTATGTTGACTATGGCTACCGCGATCTGGCTGGCAAAACCTTCCAGCAGATGCAGTTGGTGACGGTTGAAGGCGTTGGGTTTGTAATCCTGTACACTCAGGGCACCAATCGGTTTGGCCTTGTAAATAATGGGGACAACGATTATCGAAACCGGTTCTCGCCCGATCGGGATCATTTTCTTGATCGCGGGATGTTCGTCCTTTTTGGCGTTGGAAATAAAAATCGATGCTCGATTCTGTATGGACCAGGCAAGGATGCCCTGGCCCAGCTTGTGTTTGCTCGGAGCGTGGCGTTCACCTTCGTCAATATTGAGAAGGATGTCCAGCTCGTTGCGATGCGGTTTATAGATACCGAGTAGGAAAGCTGCCGAGGGAACCAGCTCGCGGACTTCGACAAACACACGTTCGAGTAGTTTGTTCAAGTTCGTAGCGGCGCTTACCAACTGGTTAATACGGTTGACGGCGGCAAATTCGTCGGCGCGCAGGCGCCGGGCTTCGGCAAGCCCGGCCACCCATTTGAACAGGATGGCAATCGCGGCAACAAAAGCCACATAAAACGCGAAGCTGAACGGCGGCAAATAGGCGTAGATCAGCGCCGTGATAATGCCGGCCGTGGAAATGAACACTTCGGTCGCGATGCTGGCCCAACTGAAAGGCCTGTGGCGTTCTTTGGGGCTCAGATCCCGCCAGGTCATGAGCATAAACAGCAGTTCGTTTACGATCTGTAGCGTAATTACCAATGCCAGCGCCCGGCCCAGTTCCACGAGGTTTAAGGCAACCAGCGGTGTATGGCCTCCGAGTTCGCTGTACACAAAGCCGGCCGCGAGTACGGACAGCATGAACATTCCGATATTGGCTGCAGTGCGCATGATGCGTTGCAGAAAGCGTTCGCGGCGCGGATCTGCGAGCAGAGTCCAGACGAACACTACCGAGCCGGCCACCCAGGCGGCCTGGATCCCTCCAAAAATCAGAATAGCGGCAACCAGCGCCAGGCGATCGAAGGAAATGTAACCGCGTCCTCCGTTCGATAATGCCCGTGCCGGCACCGGCAGTATCATTAAGAACAGCATGAGCAGAGCGAAAAAGGCCATACCCCCGTAGTCGTGGCTTAAGGGGGTTCCCAGTGGCATGGAGTATCCCAGCGCCACCAAAGCGCCGGCAAAATAGGCTATTGCCAGGCCAGGTCGAGTTCCTGAAGTAGGCTCGGCAGTCTTATCGTGGTACTTTATCGTGGTGACGATTAGTGATGGAATACGAGTCAGAGACATGGCTTTTCCGAGGTTTCGAATGAGATCAGTACACCGGTTTATTATTCCTCTCGTGCTTCTGGCGCTCGCGTCCGGTTGCGCGGCCCCCGTTCATGTCGAATACAATAGCGCGTCTTACGCCCAATGGCATAATTTTGCCTGGGAATCGCCGCAACAAGGCGCGGTCGCGAACCCCATCCTCGACAGCGGTATCCTAACCACCCGGGTCGAAAAGGCGGTTTCCCAAACCTTGTCCGAGGCGGGCTACCACAAGGTGGATAATTCAAAAAATGCTGATTTTATAGTAACTTATCATACGGCATCGGCATTACGCCAGGTGCCGCAGTCGGGCGTCAGTTTTGCCTACGGCACCTACGGGCCGGGCTTCAATACGCTGTTTTTGACCCAGCCTGGCCCTCAGCAAGTGCAGGAAGGCTCGCTCATACTCGATGTGATCGATGCAAAAACGCGCAAACTGGTGTGGCGTAGCTGGATTACCAGGGGACTGGATCAGAGCAACTACTCGCAACAGTCGGTGGACAAGGCGGTGCAACGCATATTCGCCAAGTTCCCGCCGCCGGGGACTGCATCCGGCACTTGATGTAGAACTGTCTCGTGTACGCGGAATACTTTGGCCTCTCCGAGCTGCCGTTTTCGATCGCGCCGGATCCACGTTATCTTTTCCTCAGCGCGCATCATCGCGAGGCCTTGGCGCATCTGGCCTATGGGGCACGCGAGGCGAACGGATTCATTCAACTGACCGGGGAAATCGGCACCGGCAAGACCACGCTGGTGCGGCGCTTGCTGGCGCAAATGCCGGAAGGGGTTGAAATCGCCTTCATCTTCAACCCCGATGTTTCCCGACTTGGGTTGCTCAGAAGCATACTGGCCGAATTGGGCGAGAAGGTGGCCACCGGGCCGGTCGAGCGCAGCGAGCTGGCGGCGAGCATCTATCGCCATCTGCTGGGCGCACACGCGCATGCACGTCGGGTGGTGCTTGTGATCGACGAGGCCCAGCGGCTGGCACCCGACGTGCTGGAGGAGGTCCGATTGCTGACCAATTTCGAGACCGATCGCCACAAACTTCTGAACGTGATTCTCGTCGGTCAGCCGGAATTGCGCGAGACGCTGGCCCGGGCGGATTTGCGTCAGCTCGCGCAGCGGGTCACCGCACGCTACCACCTGGGCCCCCTGGGGCCAGCCGAGACCGCAGCCTATATCCGCCACCGCCTGACGCTCGCCGGTGCGCCCGGGCGCATCTTCAGCGCCGGCGCGGTGCGCCGGATTCAGCGTTATACGCATGGTATTCCGCGCCTGATCAATCTGGTCTGCGACCGCGCGTTGATGGCAGCCTATGCCCGGGAATTGCGCGAGGTGTCGCCGCGGTTGGTGGCCGTGGCCGTAAGGGAACTGGCCGGCATGCCGGCCCGTACCGAGCGTTCTTCGAACCGGGCCATTTATATCGTATCGATGCTTGCCGTGCTCGCATTGGCGGCTGCGACCTTTGCCTGGTGGATGGCCGGCCAGGGTGGGCATCCACCGTGATCCTGGTACCTGTCCTGAAATCCGCCCCGTCCCTTCGGGTCGCGCGGCAGTGGCGCGCCGACGGTGTTGCCCGCCTTGCCCGTAGAATGACTACACGATGCGCCTTGCGCTTGGATGGCCCGGCGCCGGGAGACGGCAACGCGGCTCACGCGGTATTCCTGTATAGGTTCCAAGGGAGGGTGTGAGATGTCGATCCTGTCTGATGCCTGGCGCCGCTCGCGTGGCGAAGAGGATGAGGTATCACGTGCGCTCGGCGCGCCGCCTCTCCCCGCGGGGCATTCCGGAGGCCGGCTATTGCCCTGGCTTCTGTGCGCCGTGCTGGTCATTGCCGTGGTCGGACTGGGTGTTTACGTGTGGCGCAGCGAAGCCGTACGGCATCCTGCGCCGGCCAAACGAAGTTCGGAGATTAAAAGCAGGATGATGCCAGGCCCGGTCGCTACGGCCATGTCTGACTCAAAACCACTCAAGGTGAGCGGGGTTCACAAGCGGATTGCGGAGTCGGCCAGGACCACGAAGCAAGAATCCGGGGTGGCAAACGGCGCGCAGGCGGCAGATGCCAGCCAGCGCGCGAGGGCGCAGCCAGCGGTGGTCGTTGGCGCGCGGGCGGCACAAACGGTCCCCGATGCCGTACGTGCGGCATTGCCGCCGTTGACGGTCAACGTGCATGTATGGAATCCGCGGCCGAGTTCGCGGTTTATTATCGTCAAAGGCCATGTTTATCATGAAGGCGACACCCTGGCCCCCCAGCTGCGCCTGGTAACCATCACCGAATCCGGGGAAATCGTCAATTTCCGCGGTTATCTCATCACCCTGCCTGGCCAGTAGCGGAAGGCGATCACGCAAGCACCACCTAGTCGGGCGGTGTGAAATGGATGGTTTGGACTACCTTCGTGGGTGTTTTGACCGGTTTGAACCGCCACTGCCTTACCGCTGCCTGCGCGGCATTATCAAACACGTGGCGCGGTTTGGAGGCCAGCACCTGAATATCGCTGGTCTGCCCGCTGCGTGTCACCATGAAACTCACGGTCACGCTGCCGCCCTGGCCCGAACGGTAGGCGTTCGGCGGGTATTGGGGCGCCACCAGGTGAGTCGGATGAACGTTGCCTGGAACCGAATCGGCAGGAGTTTGGTGCGACTTGTCGAGTTGCGATTTCGGCTGCGCTGTCGGTTCGGGGTTCGCTCCGGCAGGCGGGTGGAAAATCAGGGTCTGACGCACTTTGCTGGCTACGGGCGTGCCATCTGCCGTCGCCGGTTGAAACAACCACCGTCTTACGGCTGCACGCGCTGCGTTGTCGAATACACCGGGCGGTTCGCTCTTCACGATGCGAATATCTGCGGTTGAACCATCGGGCTGGATGGTAAAGGCCACCGTGACCGTGCCCTCTCTGTGGTTGGCCAGAGCGTTGACCGGGTAGTGCGGTGCGGATAGCTGTAGTGGCCGGGGCCCTACACGCCTTACCACATGGACCGGCTGTCTTTTAGGCGTTGCCTGTGTCGGAATAGCAGAAGGGGCGGGTCCGGAACCCAGGTTGAAATTCAATGCCTGACGCTGAACCCGCAGATTGGCCTGTGGCGCGCTTGCCTGCTGAGGCGCTTTTTCCGGGGAAACAACCAGGGTGCCGAGGTTCGTATCGGTACTCGTTGACGAACTCGGACTTTGTTGTTGCGCAAGGAGAATGGGCGCATTGGAAAGGAGCGCCAGTGCGCCAAGTGCGGCGCAAAAAAAGCGGATTGGGTGCTGAGGTCGATGCAGCATGGGTTGACTCCGAAAGTTGCCGGACCTGTCGCTCGATTGACTACGATAATGCCATTCTAGACCTTTTGTGACAAAATTGGCACTTTGAGGATGAGCTGTCTGTCTCGCGATGCCTTTCATGCGCGCCGACTTGGGTGCGTCTTAAGGACTCTGAGCTACACTGGCAGGGTATTAAAGAGTCGCGCGAATCAGACAATATCAGCCGCGCGAGTGAATATTCTCTCGGTAACGCGGGACATGACGGGCCTGGTGTGGGTGTATGAGAATTCTACTGGTGGATCATTCACGGGTGACACAGTCCTTCTGGCGCAAGAAGCTGGAAGCGCGGGGTTATGACGTGGTGTCCGCGGACGATGCCGAGGAGGCGCTCAGCATTCTCGATGAGCGTCGCGTCGAGCTCGCACTCATCGCCTTGACGTTGCCGGGCAGGGACGGGATTGCGTTGACGCGTGTCATGCGCCGCCGCCCGCAGCACCAGGCAACGCCGGTCATTCTGCTCTGCGGGCGCAAAGATAGCAGCATTGAGGAAGAAGCTCGTGTCGCCGGCGTAAGCGCGATCGTGGACAAGGCCAACGTAGGCGCGATGTGGGAATCGGTAGCGCGTGCAATTGCAGAGCACGCACTCGATTTGACAGGCCGGGTGCTTTATCTGGAAGACAGCCCCACGGCGGCTCGCTTTATGCTCGATACCCTGGAAGCGCTGGAACTGCGTGTCGATCACGTAGTGAGCGGACATGCGGCGCTGGCCGCGCTGGAGCACGAGCGCTACGACCTGGTTATTACCGATGACCGGCTGGAAGGAGAGATGCGTGGCTCCGAAGTGGTCGAAACTATCCGGGCATTCCACGACGAGCGTGCCCTGCTTCCCATCCTGGGGGTATCCGGTGCAAATGAAGCCGAGGAACGGCGTGCCCTGTTCCGTGCCGGGATCAACGATTTTCTGGGCAAACCCGCGTTGCCTGAAGAAATGGTGGCGCGAGTGACGAGTCTGCTGGCAGCGCGTCAATTGGCGTTGGCGGTGCAGGCCCAACGCCGGAGATTGTCACGCGTGGCGTTGCTTGATCCGCTCTCGGGCCTGTTCTCGCGCCAGACTTTCATGACGTTCGCGCAAAAGTGCATAGCTAGAGCCGAACGCCACAAGGTGCCTACCGCGTTGGGTATCGTATCCATCAACGGCCTGGTCAAAATCAACGATGCTTTTACCTATACCGCGGGAGATCAGGTCATTGTCAAAGTTGGCCGACGCATCGATGCGACCTCGCGCGCGGGCGATCTGATTGCGCGTCATGGCGGCGCGAGTTTTGCGGTGTTGCTGGATCATTGCGACGCTGAAGACGCGGAGACGCGTTTTAGACGTTTGGTCGAGAGCCTCATACAGATGCCGGATATGCCCGAGGGTTTGAGTTTTGTAGTCGGTTACGTGACGCTCGATGGCAGCACGCCCTGTGCGGTGCACGAGCTGATTCAGGTGGCCGAGATGGCCCGGGATACGGCGCGGATGGAGAACAAATCGCTGCGCCGGGGATACTTGTCGACTGCGGAAGACCTGGAAGTGCAACCGGTGGGTGAAAACGACTAGCCGATTGTTTGAGCGAGCCTGTCGTCAGCCGGGCGGCCAGAGTCCGAGCACGATCGCGATCGCTACCAGCACCAGCAAGCGGTGCCCCATATCGATCATCCAGTCGTGGGCCAGTCGGCGGCGAAACAAGCCGTCCATCAGCGAGGTAGAGGCGCAGAAGCCGAGCCATACGATCCCGGCCATGCCCAAGGCAAAGCCCAGGTCCCGGTGGCCGCTGAACAACAGCAATGCTTCCAGCGCAAAGGCCTGCACCCAGCTTGCTACCAGTGCGATGGCGTAATGCGACAGCCGGCGAGCCAGTGTGTGTTCCAGTCGATCCAGCGCGTCGGGGGCAAAGCGCAGCCACAGTGGCCCGAAGGTGAAGGGCGCATACCAGACGGCGGCCGCGATAAAGCCGGCGATACCGGCAATGAAGGTGCCAAAAGCTGCGAATGGAGTCATGCCTTGAGTCCCGTGCCCCGTTTGAGCAACCACAACGACAGGGTGAAGAGTACCACCAGAAAGCCGCCCATGATGGCGTAGGCTTCTCCCAGGGCGATATCGGAGATGCCGAGAAACCCGTAGCGCAACGTTTCGATCATGTAGAGCAGAGGATCAGCGTGCGTGACGTGTTGCCAGAATGTGGGCAGCAGGCTGATCGAATAGAACACTCCGCCCAGATAGACGAGTGGTGTGAGCACGAACGTGGGGATGATCGTGACGTCGTCGAATTTTTTGGCAAAGAGCGCATTCAGCTGTCCACCCAGCGCAAAGACCGCCGAGGTCATCAGCGCTGTCGTGATGATGATCCACGGGTGGGCAATGGGAAGATGGGTGAAAAACGAGGCAACTACGGTGACGATAGCGCCGACCATCAACCCGCGGAGCATGCCGCCGGTCATGTAGCCGAGCAGAACGAGCACGTTGGGCAGTGGCGAGACGATCAATTCTTCGATGTGACGGGCGAACTTGGCGCCGAAGAACGAGGACACCACGTTGGTGTAAGAGTTGGTGATGACCGACATCATGATGAGTCCGGGCGCGATGTAGGCCATATAGTCGTAGCCGCCCATCTTGCCAACACGGCTGCCGATCACCGAGCCGAAGATCAAAAAATACAGCGTCATCTGGATGACCGGCGGCACCAGGGTCTGCACCCAGATGCGCAGGATGCGCTGCATCTCCTTGCGCACCAGGGTGTAAAAACCGATCCAGTTAGCTAGCGCGCGCTCGGGATGCATCCCGTTCCTCCTCGACCAGCCGCAGGAAAATCTCCTCCAGGCGGTTGCTCTTGTTGCGCATGCTCACGACTTCGATACCGTTTTTACTCAAACCCTCGAAGGCGCCGTTGATGTTGTGCCCGCGCGAAATATCCAGTTCCAGCGTATCGCTCTCCACCTGGCGCAGGGCGTAGCCGTCGAGTTCCGGCAGTTGCGTCACCGGCTTGCTCACATCAAGTATGAAGGTTTCGGTGTGCAGGCTGGCGAGCAATTCACGCATGTCGCCCTGTTCGGCCAAGCGGCCATTCTGGATGATCGCGATTTCGCGGCACAGGCTCTCGGCTTCTTCCAGATAATGCGTGGTCAGGATGATGGTGGTGCCGGCGCGGTTCAGTCCGCGCAGGAATTCCCACATCGAGCGCCGCAGCTCAATGTCCACGCCGGCCGTCGGCTCGTCGAGAATGAGCAGCGGCGGCTCGTGCATCAGAGCGCGGGCAATCATGAGGCGGCGCTTGAAGCCGCCCGACAAGGCGCGTGCATTCGTATTGCGGTATTGCCAGAGGCCCAGCTGGGTCAGGTAGCGTTCAGCGCGCTCATAGGCCAGACGGCGGCCGATGCCGTAGTACCCGGCCTGATTAATCACGATATCGATACTGCGTTCGAACAGGTTGAGGTTGATTTCCTGCGGCACCAGGCCGATGCTGGCCTTGACGCCGGCCGGGTCGCGATCGAGGTCGATGCCGAAGGCTTCGACCTTTCCCGATGACTTGGTCACCAGCGAGGTAACGATGCCGATAGTCGTGGTCTTGCCGGCGCCATTGGGGCCGAGGAGGGCGAAAAATTCCCCGGGTTCTACATGGAAACTGACGCCGGCCAATGCCTCGCGTCCGTTTTTGTAGGTTTTGCGCAAATCCTCGACGCGAAGCGCGGGAACGGCTGGCGTGTCACTCATGGGGGCACATTATACGGGGCGTGCTTATTGGCTTCATGCAAGGCCATAAAAAAAGCCCCGCGGGGCTGACGCGTACACACTTGCAGGGTGCCTTGTCGTAACCCGCCCGGCGGCGGTTCCTCCTCTGTGCGCTGCTGGTAAAATACGTTTTCGTCGTTACTTGGCCACTCCATGTACACCATCAAGGACAAACGCATTGTAGTGTTCGGCGGCACGGGCTTCATCGGCCGCGAGCTGATATCCCGCCTGGCGCGGGCGGGTGCCTACGTCACGCTGCTCGCGCGCCATCCGCAGCGTAGTCAGGGTCTTGGCGTGCTATCGAGGGTGCGCATAATCCGTGGCGATGTGCGTGATGCCGCCTGTGTCGGGCAGGCCCTGGCGGGCCAGGATGCCGCAATCAACCTGATCGGCGTGCTCGACGGTGCGCCCCGGCAGATGCGCGCCCTGCATGTGGACTGGCCGAAACGCCTGGTCGAAAGCGGCCGCGAACTGGAGCACATCGTGCATGTGAGCGCGGCCAATGCGGATGCCGACGGTCCCAGCCGTTATCTCGCCACCAAGGGCGAAGGGGAAGCGGCGATCAGTCAGGGTGCTGTGCCGTGGACGATCGTGGCGCCCAGCGTGGTCTTCGGTATTGACGATACGTTGTTCAATCGTTTTGCGCTGCTGCTGCGCCTGTCGCCGGGCGTGATGCCGGTGGTGCGTCCGCAGGCGCGGTTCAGCCCCGTGCATGTCGGCGATGTGGCCGAAGCCATCGTGCGTGCTCTGGTGCGCGACGACACCGTGGGCCGCCGTTTGCCGCTCGGTGGCCCCGAAATCTGGACGATGCGCGAGATGCTCGATTACACGCGGCGTCAGATCGGATCACGGCGTCTTCTGATCGACCTGCCCGATCCGCTGGCCAGAATGCAGGCGATGGTGATGGGGTTGCTGCCCGGGCGCCCGTTTTCGACCGACCAACTGCACACTCTCGGTGTGGATGCAGTGGCCGATGCTGCGGAGTTACGCAAACTGGGCATCGAACCCGCCGCCGTGGAAGCTGTCGTGCCGTTCTATCTGGGGCGCGACCGCCGCCAGATCCAATTCGATCGGTTTCGGCAGGAAGCCGGCGGCGCGCCCACGGACCGCTAAGACCAAGGCCCACTGCCGGCCTTGGTGCGCTAACCTGTCACGGTTACGACGGAGGGTACGCGCTCCATGAACATCTATCTGGTCGGCGGTGCGGTGCGCGATCATTTGCTGGATCGGTCTGCCGGTGATCGCGACTGGGTGGTCGTCGGCGCCACGGCCGAGACGATGCGCGAGCGCGGCTACAAAAGCGTTGGCAAGGAATTCCCCGTCTTTCTGCATCCCGAGTCCGGTGAGGAATACGCGCTCGCGCGTACCGAACGCAAGATCGGCCCCGGTTATCACGGCTTCGAATTTCACGCTACCCCCGATGTCACGCTGGACGAGGACCTGGCGCGGCGCGATCTCACCATCAACGCCATGGCCGAGGACGAGCACGGCACCCTGGTCGATCCCTACGGTGGACGCGAGGATCTCGCCGCCCGCCGCCTGCGCCACGTCTCGCCCGCCTTCCGCGAAGACCCGGTGCGCATTCTGCGCGTGGCCCGTTTTGCCGCCCGTTTTGCGCCGCTCGGTTTCACTGTCGCGCCGGAAACCCTGGGCCTGATGCGCGACATGGTGAGCGCGGGCGAAGCCGATCATCTGGTGCCCGAACGGGTCTGGCAGGAACTCGCCCGCGCCTGCGCCGAACCCTGTCCCGACGCGTTTGTCGAGGTGCTGCGTGAATGCGGCGCACTGGCCCGGATTCTGCCCGAAGTGGATGCCCTGTTCGGCGTGCCGCAGCCCGAACGCTGGCATCCCGAGATCGACACCGGCACCCACCTGCTGCTCGCGCTCGCTGCTGCAGCCCGTGCGCATGAGGCGCCCGAAACCGTGTTTGCGGTACTCGTTCACGATCTCGGCAAGGGCGTCACGCCCGAACGGCTGCTACCGCGCCATCTCGGGCACGAGGCGCGCGGCGTGCCACTGGTGCGCGCGGTGTGCGAGCGCCTTGGGGCGCCGCGCGTCTGGCGCGATCTGGCACTGGCCGTGACTCGCGAACATCTGAACGTTCACCGCGCCTTCGAACTGAAACCGGCCACGGTGATCCGGTTGCTGACGGCGGTGGATGCCTGGCGCCGGCCCGAGCGCTTCGCTCAGTTTGTGGCGGCCTGCCGGGCGGATGCCCGTGGCCGCGCCGGCAACGAATCGACCGAGTATCCGCAGGCGCAGTACCTTCAGGCCGTGCGTGAAGCCGCGGCAGCGGTACGCGTCGATACCGAAGGGCGCAGCGGCCCGGAAATCGGCAAGGCGCTCGAAAAGGCCCGCATCACCATCGCGAAAGAGATACGCGAACGCTTCGCAAGGTAGAGCCGCGGAGCGCGGCAGCGCATAAAGTAAAACCCCGGGAACGGATCCCGGGGTCTTCTTTGGCCTGCATCAACCTGTGCGTGGTGCCGGCAACGGTAGCTGAGGCCGTTGCTCCACACCGGGTTGTCAGGGAATCGTGATTGTCGAAAAGAAAATGTTGTCACCGCGGCGCACGTTGAGCAGCACGGTTTTACCCTTGTAGGCACTCAGTGCCTGGTTGAACTGGGCGAGATCGCGAATCGGATGATGGTCGATGGCGGTAATCACGTCGCCCGGCTGCAGACCGGCCTCGGCTGCCGCCTCGTCCCGCTGAACCTGAGTCACCACGACGCCGCGCACCTGACCGTAGAGCGGCGAACTCTTGTCGATATCGGCGAAGCTTGCACCTATTTTCTGGTGGGTACTCGAGCTGCCGTTTGCGGAAGCTTCTTCCGTTCCCGATTTCTTGCCGACCTTGGCATGAATGGTCATCGGCTTGCCGTTGCGGTAGATCTTGATGGTGAGCGGAGTGCCCACACGCTGAACGGCCATATAGCTCGACAGTGCCGCTGCATTGTTCACCTGCTGGCCATTGACCTCGGTAATCACATCGCCCTGCTTGAGGCCGGCCTTTTCGGCCGCCGAACCTTTTATTATCTGGGCGATGAGTGCGCCGCCCGTGCCGGGCTTCAGATTGAATTGCTGGGCCAGCGCGGGGCTGAGGTTCTGGGCATACACGCCGAGTTCGCCGCGCTTGACCTTGCCGTATTGGATGAGCTGCTGCATCACGGCCTTGGCCATGTCCACCGGAATCGCAAAGCCGATGCCGATGTTGCCGCCGTTGGTGGTCGCAATGGCGGTGTTTACACCCACCAGTTGGCCGCGCAGATTCACCAGAGGGCCGCCCGAGTTGCCCGGGTTGATGGCCGCGTCGGTCTGGATGAAATCGTCATCTTTCCCGATTTGGCTTCCCCCGTTGCCATCGCTGGTGCCGTTGCTGTTGGGGCGGCCGAGTGCGCTCACGATGCCGAAGGTGGCGGTGTGCATCAGGCCCAGCGGATTGCCGATGGCGACGACATAGTCGCCGACGGAAAGATCGCTCGAATTGCCCAGACTGATCTGCTGGAGGTTCTTGGCCTTGATCTGCACCACGGCAATATCGGTGGCCGGGTCGTCGCCTACGATCTTGGCGGGGAAGGTGCGGTTGTCGTAAAGCGTGACGGTGATCTTTTTGGCGTCGCGGATCACGTGATAGTTGGTGAGGATATAGCCTTTCTTGGCGTTGACGATGATGCCCGAGCCGAGGCTTTCGAAGGGCTGCTCCATGGTCTGGTTCTGGGGCATGCCGAAGAACTGCTGGAACAGCGGGCTCATGAACGGCCCCTGAATCCGGCGCTTGATGACGCCGCGCGTGGAAATATTGACCACCGCGGGCGTGATCTGCTTGATCATGGGCGCGAGGCTCGGCAGGCCCTCGGCATTCTTCATGGCGACCGGCGGCGGCATCTGCGCGTACGCGGCAAGCGGCATGGCGCCGGCGAAGAGTGCAAGGCACAACAGGGGGGCGTAAAGGCGTTGTTTCATGTCGTCGGATCCTTTATCTGAACAGGTTTTTGAATGCCCACGCTGCAAGTGGGCCGTCATGGGGATGCGACCGGAGCACCGGGGCTAAGTTCCCCCGGCACTCCGTTCCGTTCCCGGTTCAGGCCGTCCGGATCTCGATCTTGCGCGGCTGAGTCTTCGGCTGTTTGGGGATTTTGATCTCCAGCACGCCGTGATGGCTCTGGGCCTCGATGTGCTCGGCGTCGGCGCTTTCCGGCAACCGGAAGCGGCGATAGAAATGGCCGCTTACGCGTTCCGTGCGCTGCCAGTCCCGGTCTTTCTCTTCCTTCTGCTCCGAACGATCCCCGCTCAGGGTCAGCTCGTCGCCTTCCAGGTTTATTTCGATGGCGGTCGGGTCCACGCCCGGCAGGTCGGCCCGGATCAGGTAACGCTTCTCGTCCTCGCTGATATCCACGGCCGGTGTCCAGGCCTTGGTTTCGGCGTTATGCAGCGTATCCAGGTCGCGCCGCATCTCGTCAAACAGGGCCCAGGGTCGATAAGCAGTCATCATGTTCATGGTTTACTCCTCGATCGTATGGTTGGGTAAAAGGCCTTGTGGCCGTTACCTGCTTAATGGGGGTGAAGCGCAAATTTTCAAGCCGGAAGATGTGTTCCGGTGATGCAAAATGTGGCACAATATCTAGTGGCACGGATACGACCGCACGGTGCCGGAAACCATGCCGTGGAACGTCTAAAAAATACTTGTGAATCAACGTATTAAAAAAACTGTTGACAGAGTTTTTCAGCCTGCTATGCTGAAATTTCTTGCCCCTATATGTTGGGCTTTGCCATCCACAACTTATTAACAGGTTTTCCATTCCGTGGGGATGTGTGTCAGGAGTCAGGGATACGATGAATACCGTGCTTAAATCACAAGACGAGACGTTTTCCGAGATACCGATCCAGTCGGCGTCGGAGGACATCTGGGACAAGAAATACCGCCTCAAGGCGAAGGACGGCACGATCCTCGACGTTACCGTGGACGACACCTGGAAGCGCGTGGCGCGTGCGCTTGCCGACGTGGAAGCGCCGCAGGTCCGCGACGCGTGGTACGAGCGTTTCCTGTGGGCGCTGCGCCACGGGGCGATCCCGGCCGGGCGCATCACCTCCAACGCCGGCGCCCAGGCCTACAAGCCCGCCACCTCCACCATCAACTGCACGGTCTCGGGCACCATCCGCGACTCCATGAACGACATTCTGGACAAGGTCCACGAGGCGGGGCTTACGCTGAAGTCGGGTTGCGGCATCGGCTACGAGTTCTCCACGCTGCGACCGCACGGCGCCTACGTCTCCGGCGCCGGCGCCTACACCTCCGGGCCGCTGTCGTTCATGGATATCTACGACAAGATGTGCTTCACCGTCTCCAGCGCCGGCGGTCGGCGTGGCGCGCAGATGGGCACCTTCGACGTCTCCCACCCGGACGTGCGCGAGTTCATCCGCGCCAAGCGCGAGGACGGGCGCCTGCGCCAGTTCAACCTGAGCCTTTTGATCACCGACGGCTTCATGCAGGCAGTGGACGCCGATGCCGACTGGCCGCTCGTCTTCCCGGTACACGACAAGGAACAGGACGAGATCGACCTGGACGACCCGGAGAAGGTGGTGTGGCGCCCGTGGCCCACGCACGAGCACTACATCGCGCGCGAGGACGGCCTGGTGGCCTGCAAGATCTACGGCCACGTGAAAGCGCGCCACCTGTGGAACATGATCATGACCTCCACCTACGACTACGCCGAGCCGGGCTTCGTCCTGATCGACCGCGTCAACGAGATGAACAACAACTGGTTCTGCGAAAACATCCGCGCGACCAACCCCTGCGGAGAGCAGCCGCTTCCGCCGTACGGCTCCTGCCTGCTCGGCTCGGTGAACCTCACCCGCTTCGTGCGTGAGCCGTTTACCGACAAGGCCCGCTTCGACTGGGACGAGTACCGCGCCGTGGTCGGCGTGTTCACCCGCATGCTCGACAACGTGGTCGAGATCAACGGCCTGCCGCTCCAGGGCCAGCGCGACGAGATCGAACGCAAGCGCCGCCACGGCATGGGGTTCCTGGGCCTGGGCTCCACGCTCACCATGCTGCGCATGAGCTACGGCAACCCCGAGTCACTGGAGTTCACCGAGCAGGTCGCGCGCGAGATGGCGCTCACCGGCTGGCGCGAGGCGATCGCACTGGCGAAGGAGAAGGGCCCGGCGCCGATCATGGAAGAGGACTTCGAGATCACCGCCGAGATGCTGCGCCAGCGCCCCGAGCTCAAGCACGACGGCTACAAGCCCGGCCAGACCGTCAAGGGCCGGGTGCTGTGGGCGCGCTACAGTCGCTACATGCAGCGCATCGCCGAGGCCGACGCCGAACTGGGCGAACAGCTCGCCGAGACCGGCGCGCGCTTTACTCACCACACCTCGATCGCGCCCACCGGCACCATCTCGCTGTCGCTCGCCAACAACGCTGCCAACGGCATCGAGCCGTCCTTCGCCCACTACTACTTCCGCAACGTGATCCGCGAAGGGCGCAAGAGCAAGGAAAAGGTGGACGTGTTCTCCTACGAGCTGCTGGCCTACCGTCACCTGGTCGATCCCGAGGCCGTGCCCGGGTCGGGCGACCCGGCGCACGAGCTGCCGCCGTACTTCGTCACCGCCGAGACCATCACGCCCAAACAGCACGTGGACATCCAGGCCGCGGCGCAGCGCTGGGTGGACTCCTCCATCTCCAAGACGGCCAACGTGCCCACCGACTATCCCTACGAGGACTTCAAGGGCATCTACGTCTATGCCTGGAAGCAGGGGCTCAAGGGCTGCACCACCTTCCGCTTCAACCCGGAGGCGTTCCAGGGCGTGCTCGTCAAGGAGCAGGACCTGAAGAACACCACCTACCGCTTCACGCTGGCGGACGGCACCGTGGTGGAGGCCAAGGGCGACGAGGAGATCGAGTACGACGGCGAGATGCACACCGCCGCGAATTTGTTTGATGCCCTTAAAGAAGGCTACTACGGCCGCTTCTGACCATGCTGTGCCAGCTTCCACGATACGGCGTTGCGACGGTTTCTCCGGTGCTCATGTACTCGGCATGTACACTCCGCGCCTCCGAAACCGCCGCGCCTTGTCTCGTGAAACCTGGCTGCGCATGGCTGAGAAGCGGACAGATTTTGACGTGCTGTGCCGGCTGCTTGCGCGGCCGGCCTATTGGAAACGCGTTTGAAGAAAGGATTCAGAGGATTGATTGAATGAGCATCAAGATCGAAAAGAAAATCGTCAGCTACGAGGTGGCCAAGCCCGAGAGCGAAGTCATGGAAATCCCGAGCGCGCCGGCCAAAAAGCCCGCCGTCAAGCGGTCCGGCAAGGGCGCCGACATCATCCGCATGCACGAGCACCTGGAGCGTCCCGACCACCTGGTGGGCGCCACCTACAAGGTCAAGACGCCGGTCTCCGACCATGCCATGTACATCACCATCAACGACATCGTGCTCAACCGCGGCACCCCGCACGAGATCCGGCGCCCGTTCGAGATCTTCATCAATTCCAAGAACCTCGACCACTTCCAGTGGATCGTGGCGCTGACGCGCATCATCAGCGCCGTGTTCCGCAAGGGCGGCGACGTCATCTTCCTGGTCGACGAACTCAAGGCCGTGTTCGACCCCCGCGGCGGCTACTGGAAGCCCGGCGGCAAATACATGCCCTCCCTCATCGCGGAAATAGGGGAGGTCATCGAAAAGCACCTCATCGAGATCGGCATGATCATCCCCGCCGAGCCCGACGAGCACCAACAGAAGTTCATCGCCCAGAAACGCCTCGAATTCGAGGAAGGCAAGAAACAGCAGGACGCCTTCGCCGAAAACCAGTTCCCCGAAGGCGCGCAGCTGTGCATGAAGTGCAATACGGCGGCGGTGGTGATGATGGATGGGTGTATGACCTGCCTGAACTGCGGCGACTCGAAATGCGGTTGAGGCCGTCCCAGCTGCCGTGAATACTACGTTGAATCGACCTCGCGAGTGCTCACGTACTTCAATGTACGCTCCGCGCTCGCGAGGCCGCTTCGCCTTGTCTCACAGCACCTGGAACGCCCTCAACAACCTTGGGAGCCGGTTTTTGCGAATGCTTTGTTGCGGAGGCTTCTCCGGTGCTCATTTACTA
>JBAUSV010000258.1:0-9440 GCA_049581885.1 Gammaproteobacteria bacterium
GGGGTAGTCAGTGCCGCGGGCTTGGAGTGTGTCGTCGGTGAGTGCGGGTTCCAGTTCGCTCCGTCCCGACAGCAGTGCGACGAGTGCGGGCAGATCGGCGGCGACGTACACATCGAGCCCCGTCACGCGCGTTGCTTCGGCGGCGTTGACGGGCGGTACGACGAGCGCACGGCCCGCACGGCGGGCTGCAAGTGCCGCCGGCAGCACCCCGCGCACGGCGCGCAGTTCGCCGGACAGCGAGAGTTCACCCAGAAATTCGAATTTCGCAAGATCGATGCCGGGTTTGAGCTGGCGCGAAGCGACCAGCACACCAAGCGCCATCGCCACGTCGTAGCGACCGCCTTCCTTGGGTAGATCGGCTGGCGCGAGGTTGACCGTCACACGTCGTGCCGGCCATTCGAAACGGGCGTTGATGAGAGCGCTGCGCACCCGTTCGCGCGCTTCGCGTACCGCGGCTTCGGGCAGCCCGACGATGGCGAGCCCCGGAAGGCCCGGCGAGAGATGCACTTCCACGCGTACCGGCAGGGCGGCAATACCGACGGTGGCGCGTGCCTGGACGGTGGCTAGGTTCATACTCTCCTCCCCGGCGGTGATTGAGTATCAGGATTCGGGTTTTTTGTTACCTGTCGAGCCTTGCCGTTCGAGGCGGTCCGCGCGTACGCTCAGCTCTTCCAGGCGCTCCCGTGTGCGTTTGAGCAGCGCGCTCTGGGTATCGAACTCCTCGCGGCTGACCAGATCCATGCGCCGCAGCCCGGCTTCCAGCACGGAGCGGAAGTTGCGCTCGATGTCCACGCGCGCCTGTTGCAGCGAGGCGGGCAGGTTAGCCGCCAGCCGTTTGGCCAGATCGTTGAGAAAATCGGGATCGGGTTGCATAGCAAGTCAGTGCCATATAGATCACTTATGAGTGTAGCGCATGGGGCGCTGTGGCAGAAGCACCCCTGGTTCATCAGTCACGGGTAATGGATCGGAGTTTTCTTACGTGCCGCGGTGCTACACTTCAAGGCAGTAATTACAGGTTTTTGCATGAAGCTCATTACCGCCGTCATCAAGCCGTTCAAACTCGACGACGTGCGCGAGGCGTTGGCCGACATCGGTGTCGAGGGACTGACCGTGACGGAGGTCAAAGGCTTCGGACGCCAGAAGGGGCATACAGAACTCTATCGCGGCGCCGAATACGTGGTGGATTTCCTGCCCAAGGTCAAGGTGGAGGTCGCGGTGGTTGACGCGCTGGTCGAGCGCACGTTGGAGGCGATTCAAAATGCGGCTCGCACGGGCAAGATCGGCGATGGCAAACTCTTTGTTATCAACCTGGAACAGGTAGTACGTATTCGTACGGGAGAAGTCGATGCAGCGGCACTTTAAATGGATGCTGCCGGTAATGGCGGTGCTCGCACTGGGCCTGCCGTTCGTCGGACATGCACAGAATCAGCAAGGCGTTTACACATGGGTGGACAAGAACGGGGTGCGCCATTATTCGGATCAGCCGACCAATCCTAAAGCGGTTCTAGTCACCGTGGAAGCCAGTCCGGCGATGAGCGCCCCTCCGGCGGTCACTCTGCCGGTGCCGGGAAGTAAAGGCAAGGCACAGGCTGTACCGCAAGCCCAAACCAGGGAAACGCCGGCTGAACGCGCTGCGCGCTGCGCCAAGCTGCGCCAGCAAGTGCAGCAATTACAGTCGGCGCGGCGGGTGGTTGTCACGCAGAACGGCAAGAAGCAGTTTTATAGCGGGGACAACCTGGTGAAGTTTCGCCAGCAGATGCAAAAGCGCATGCAGGATGCTTGCATGCCGCCATCACAGTAGCGTCAGTCGAGGGCTTCGCGCATGAAGGGCGGCAGCGCCAGGCCCGCGCGGTGGGTGGCGGCGCTGTAGTAGCGCGTCTCGAAGTTGCGGCGTTCGGCGGCGGCTTCGCGGAAGCCGTTGAGGTTCGCGTCCTTGCGAGCCATGGTGGCTGACCACCAGCCCGAGGGATAGACCGGCTGTGGGAACGTCAGCGTGGCGAGCGCCGAAAACCCTGCCTCGGTCATGGCCGTGCGCATGTCGCGGATGAGGTCGAGGTGCAGCAGCGGTGATTCGCTCTGTTGCACGAGAATGCCGCCCGCCGCGAGTACGCGCCGGCATTCGGTATAGAAGGCGGCATTGAACAGCCCCTTGGCGGGGCCGATCGGGTCGGTGCTGTCGACGATAATCACATCAACGCTACCTGCGCCCGCCCGCTTCATCCATTCGATGCCGTCCTCGAACAGTAATTCGGCGCGCGGATCGGCAGCGCCGGCATACAGGTCGGGGAACCAGTCCTCGGCCACGCGAGTAACCCGTTCGTCGATTTCGATCTGCACGACCGAGGCGACATCGGGGTGATGCAGCACTTCGGTCAGGCTGCCGCAGTCGCCGCCGCCGATGATCGCGACTCGGCGCGGTGCGGCGTGGGTGAACAGCGCGGGGTGCACCAGCATCTCGTGATAGAGGAAGTTGTCGCGGTCGCTCAGCATCACGTAGCCGTCGATCACCAGCAGGCGCCCGAATTTCTTCGTTTCGTAAACCGCGATGTCCTGATAGGCGCTGCGCTCGTGATGCAGCCGCTTGCTGATGCGCAGGCTGAAGGCGGTGCCCGCCTCCTCGGCGACTTCGGTAAACCAGTTTTTCTCGTCCAGACTCATCGGGGCTACGCTATGGGGTTAAGGCCGCTTACTATAAAGGAGACTTTGAGCACCTATGGCCATGGATACTGAAACCCCTGACACTCTTTCTGAAGACAGCGCCGCCGCGCGTTACGGCATCGACCGCTGGGGGGGCGCCTATTTCGGCGTTAATGCCAGGGGCCATCTGGTGGCGCGGCCGAGGGCCGACGGACCGGAGGTCGACTTGGCCCGGCTGGCCGACGAACTGGTGGCCGGGGGGCTGCAGTTGCCTGTGCTGGTGCGTTTCGGCGATCTACTGCGCCGGCGCATCCGCGAGCTGGTCGATACCTTCAACCAAGCCCGCGCCGATTACAACTACAAGGCGCCCTACCGGGTGGTGTACCCGATCAAGGTCAATCAGGAACGTCACGTGGTGCGCGAAATCGTGCGCGAGCGCCCCGAGCACCTGGGCTTGGAGGCGGGCAGCAAGCCCGAGCTGCTGGCGGTGCTGGGCCACGCCCGCCGCGGCAGCGTGGTGGTAGTCAACGGCTACAAGGATCGCGAATGCCTGCGTCTGGCGCTGGCAGGGCAGCTTATGGGCTATCGCATGTATATCGTGATCGAAAAGCCCGACGAGCTGGAGTTGCTTCTGGAAGAGGCCGAGAAGATGGGCGTCGAGCCGCAGGTCGGCATGCGCATCCGCCTAGCCAATGCCGCTGCCGGCAAGTGGGCGCAGACCGGAGGCGAGAAATCGAAGTTCGGCCTCACCGCGGCCGAGCTGATCGCCGCCATCGAGCGTCTGCGCGAGGTTGGCAAACTCGATTGGCTGCGGCTGCTGCATGTACATCTTGGCTCCCAGGTCGCCAACATCCACGATATTCAGCGCGGACTTTCCGAGACCGCGCGCTGGTACGTGGAAACCCGGGCGCTCGGGGCGCCGGTGGAAGTGGTCGATGTCGGCGGCGGGCTCGGCGTGGATTACGAAGGCAGCCGTTCGCGCAGCGACTGTTCAGTCAACTACAGCCTGGCCCAGTATGCCGAGGTGATCGTGCGCACGCTGTCCGAGGCCGCGGCGGCAGCGGGAGAACCGGAACCCGCAATCATTTCCGAATCCGGGCGCGCATTGACCGCGCACCATGCGGTCATGTTAACCAAGGTGGTAAGTACGGAGCGCCCGCCAGAAATCGAACCCGAGGCGCCGCCGGAGGATGCGCCGACTCCGCTGCGCGACCTGTGGAGTGCCTACGAATACGTGGACGAAGGCAATCCACAGGAAGTACATGCAGATGCCGCTTACTGGGTGAGCGAACTGCAATCGATGTTCCGCCTGGGACTGTTGTCACTGCCGCAACGCGCGCAGGCCGAGGCGATCTACGCCGCGCTATGCCGCCGGGTGCTGGCCAGACTGAAACCGGTGCGGGCCTCGGATTGGGAGTTTCAGGATCAGTTGATCGAGAAGCTGGCCGATCGCATGTTCATCAACCTGTCGATCTTTCAGTCGCTACCCGACATATGGGCTATCGATCAGGTATTCCCCATTGTTCCCGTCGCGCGGCTGAACGAGATGCCGACGCGCCGCGCGATCCTGCACGATCTCACCTGCGATTCGGACGGGCGCATCGACCGCTACGTTACGGGCGAAGCACTGGAGACGACTTTGCCCGTGCACGAACCGAACGGCGAACCCTACGTGTTCGGCATTTTCATGATTGGGGCGTATCAGGAAATTCTCGGCGATATGCACAACCTGTTTGGCGACACGCATGCGGTCAATGTGGAGGTCGGTCCGGACGGTTACAAGATTCGCGACACCCGCGATGGTGACAACGCCGAGGACATGCTTCGCTACGTGCACATTCAACAGGGGACGCTCGCGCGTACCTGGCGTCGTCGTCTGGCACGAAGCGATATCAGCGCCGAGCGGCGCGCCGAATTGCTGCGTCTGCTCGAACGCGGCCTCAAGTCCTACACCTATCTCGACCGGTGAACCGACGCCTCACTTCGATGCCACGGGTGGACAAGGTGTTGCCCGAGCTGTGCGCACCGCCCGCTACCCTGACGCTGATCCTGATCGCGGCATTGGTAGCGCTCGCTTTGGCCGTGGCGAGTGCCGAGCCGGACGCGTTCTGGGACGCGCTGGGGAGGCTCACCCTGTTGTGCGAGTTTCTGACTCTGGCCAGTGCGGCGGGTGTGTGTCTGCTGCGCCGACCGCTGGCCGGTTACACGACCATGATTGCGATGGGCGCTACGTTTATTGTGCTGGTGCTGGTCGCCTGGGGTGTGGCCGAAGCCGCGTGGTTTCTGCTTGGAGCCTATGGTGAAGCGCAGGCCCACAGCGCTGGTGCCCAGGTCGTGTGGGTCGGGCGCATCGTGCTCGTCGCGGCCATTATAGATGCTCTGCTGCTGCGCTACTTTTATGTATCGGCGTCCTGGCGCGAGAACGTGCGCCGCGAAGCGGCGAGTCGATTGGAAGCCCTGACCGCCCGGGTGCGCCCGCACTTTCTGTTCAACTCACTCAATACGGCAGCGGCGCTGGTGCATGACCGACCCGAGGCCGCCGAGCACACGCTGGAAAACCTTGCCGAGCTGTTTCGTGCGAGCCTCGGCACGCGCGCGGCGCGGGTGCCGGTCGATGAGGAAATCGAGATCGCTAAGCGCTATCTCGACATCGAGGCGCTGCGCCTAGGTGAGCGCCTGGACGTGGACTGGTCGGTCGAGCCCGGGACCCGCACGGCCCTGTTGCCGCCGCTGTTGCTGCAAACGCTGGCGGAGAATGCAATCACGCACGGCATCGAGCCGCGGGCCGAGGGGGGCGCTTTGCGCATCAAACTGTGGCGAGACCATGCAAATCTGATGCTCGCCGTGGGCAACCCGCTGCTGCCGGGTACGAGTGGAGGGCGTCACGGCATCGGTCTCGCGGGCGCACGGGCCCGCCTGCAACTGGCCTTCGGCGCACGGGCCGAATTGAGCGTTGACACGACAGGGGGACGGCACGAAGTGCGGGTACGCTGTCCGTGGGAGGAAAGCGGGAGGGACGATGCGTATCCTGATCGCCGATGACGAAGCGCCTGCACGGTTGCGGCTGCGCCGGTTGCTGGCCGAGCATGTGAACGGCGAGGTGGTGGCCGAGGCCGCGAGCGGCGGTGAGGTGTTGGCTGCTATGGAACGCGTGCATCCCGATCTGGTGCTGCTTGACATCCGCATGCCTGATGGCGATGGATTGAGCGTGGCGCACGCGCTGCGCCGGCTCGAAGTGCCCCCGGCGGTGGTGTTCGTCACTGCCCATGCCGACCGCGCACTCGCCGCGCTCGAAGCCGGTGCCGTCGCCTATCTCGTCAAGCCGGTGATCGGCGAACGGCTGGCGGCTGCGATCGAACGCGCCGGGCGCGTGTCTCGTGCACAATTGTTCGCGCTGGGTTCGGCGCAGGCACGGCGCACCCATCTGAGTGCACGCATCGGGCGCGACATTCGCCTCGTGTCGCTCGCCGAGGTGCGGTACTTTCGGACCGTGGACAAGGCCACGATCGCGGTTTATGGAGAAGGAGAAGTTGTGGTTGAAGAATCGCTCAATGCGCTGGAACAGGAATTCGGCGCGCTGTTCCTGCGGGCACGTCGCAATCTGTTGGTGGCGCGTTCTGCGGTGCGCGGTTTGCACCGCACGGGTGAGGGGTGCTCGCTGGAGTTGACGTCGGGGGAGCGCTTGCCCGTTTCGCGCCGCCTCATGCGGCAGCTGAAATCCGCTCTCGAGGGGACGGGCTGATGCGGATTGCGATCGCGACCCGGCGCAGCCCGCTCGCCATGCGCCAAAGCGAATGGGTGGCGACAGCCTTGTGCGCGGCGCAGCCCGGCCTGGAAACCGAATTACTGGAAATGTCCACGCGCGGCGATGAATTGCTTGACCGCCGCCTGGCCCCGCTCGGCGGGAAGGGGCTGTTCATCAAGGCTCTGGAGGAGGCGCTGGAATCCGGACGCGCACGGCTTGCTGTGCACTCGCTCAAGGACGTGCCAGCGCAGTTGAGTCAGGGCTTTGTTCTGGCGGCGATTCCCGTGCGGGCCGATCCGCGCGATGTGCTGGTCAGTCGGTATGGGCCTGCGCTGGAAGATTTGCCGCGCGGTGCGCGGGTCGGTACGGCGAGTCTGCGGCGTCAGGCGCAACTGTTGGCGGCGCGTCCCGATCTGCGCGTGGAAACCGTGCGCGGCAGTGTGCAGACGCGCCTGTCGAAAGTGGACGATGAAACGCTCGATGCCGTGGTGCTCGCCGCTGCGGGACTGGAACGGCTGGGTCTTGCGCGCGGGGCACCATTGCCGGTCGAACTCATGCTGCCGGCAAGTGGACAGGGCGCGCTGGCGCTCGAGATTCGCGTCGACGATGCCGAACTGGCGGCGGTGGCCCTGAAAATCGAAGATGCCGCTGCGCGCGCAGCGGCTCGTGCCGAGCGTGCTTTCTGCAAACGGCTTGGCGCCAGTTGCGCGGCGCCGGTAGCGGCCTATGCCACGGTGGCGGCGCAGCGGGTGCACCTACGTGTACTCGTCGCGGCAGCCGATGGCAGCAAAGTTCTGGCCGAGGAAGGCGAATCCGGCGTCGAGGAGGCGGTGTCGTTGGGCGAATATCTGGCCGATGAAATGCTTGCGCGCGGTGCAGCGCCGCTGATCGCTGCGCCGGCCTGACATGACGCTTGCCGGAGCCCGCATCATTCTTACACGCCCGGCAGAGGATAGCGGCGAGCTGGAGAACGCCTTGCGCGAGGCGGGCGCACAAACGCTTTCCTTCCCGGTGTTGAAAATGCAAGCGAGTAACGACACCCCTCCAGCCGGACCTTTCGATATAGCCATTTTCACCAGTCCGTCTGCCGTGCGTTTCGGCCTGGAGCAGGTGCGTACCGTTTTGCCCGCCTGGATCGCGGCGCCCGGGCAGGGCACGGCGGATTGCCTGCGCTCGGCGGGAGTGAGCACGGTGATTGCGCCCCGGCACGGTGCCGGGCTGTCCGTGTTGCTCGATGCGCCGGTACTCCATGATCATTTGGCGGGTGCGCGCGTATTGCTGATATGTGGACGACCGCTCAACCGGCGCAATTTCGTCCGGCTCGAAAGCTGCGGCTCACGACCTACGGCGTTCTGCGTCTACCAGCGGCAGGACGTTACCGAAGCCGGTCCGCTTGCCGATTGGTTTCGCCGCGGTGCCGCCGATGCCATAATGGTTTCCAGCGTGGCGGCAGTTGAAGCCTTGGCGGCACTCGGCGAACGCGAAGGGTTCGACTGGAGCGGCATCGAATGGATCGCTTCCAGCCCGCGGGTTGCCGCCGCCGTGAAGGCATGCAACGGTCTCGTGGGTGCAGTCGCCGCCAGTGCGCATGCACGGGCTTTGGTCGCCGCCGCAAGCGAATGGTGGTCAGCGGGGAGGTACGAACAGCCATGACATCGGAACAACCAACAACCGAACCGACAGCCGAACCCGAATTCCCAGACGAAAAACCCGCGGATTCGGGCGTGGAAACGGAACCGCCGTGGAGTGCTCGCAGCACTGCGACTCTGCTTTCCGTGCTCGCCCTGGTGCTGGCATTGATTGCGATCGCCGGCGTGGGCGCGAGCGCCTGGGCTTGGTATCAGTTGCGCGGAGAACAATCGCGGTTGGCTCTGCTCGAAGGGCGCACGTCCGCGCTCGACGGACGGTTGGCTGCGCTACAGAATTCGGCGGCCAGCGCGCGCGAATTGGCTGCCCTGCAAGACCGCGTCGCGACTCAGGCACGGGCCGCCCAGTCCCGTACGGCGGCGTATGCGGCGAGACTGGACGATCTGTCGTCCCGGCTGGCGAACGGCGTTTTGAGTTACCGTGAAGACGAAGCCGAAACGCTGATGCGTCTCGCTCAGACGCAGCTTGCCGTGGCCCGCGATCCGCAAGCCGGTATGCACGCTTTGACGCTTGCCGATCAGGTTCTGGCCGGTGTCAACGAACCGCGTTTGGCACCGGTGCGTGCCGCCCTCGCGCAGGAAATTCAGGCGCTCAAGGCTGTGCCGCGTCCTGACATTGCCGGTGCCGTAGCGCGTCTCGTGGCGGTATCGGCGCAGGTGGGCGGCTTGCCACTCGCAGCCAATCGTTTCCTGGTCGCGCCGTCGGCGCCGACGGCCGGTGATTCGACAGGTTGGTCGTGGCACAAATTGGGCGCGGCGTTCAAGCGGGCCTTCTCGCCCCTGATCGTGGTGAGCCATGGCCCGGTGGCGCGTCCGCTGCTGCCTCCGCGCGAAGCCTACTTTGTACGCGAGAATCTGAAACTCGCCCTCGCCAGCGCCCGCGCGGCACTACTCGAACACGACGTTGCCAGTTACCGGGCGAGCCTCAATGAAGCACAGCACTGGCTCGGTGCCTGGTTTGATACCCAGGCGCCGGGGGTGGTCGCCGCGCAGTCCACCCTGAGCCAGTTGAGCAGTCTCGATCCGAACCCGCTGCTGCCGCAACTGGGCAGCGCCTTGTCGAAACTGCGCGCGATTCGCACCGGGGCGGGCGGCTCGTGAGAATTCTGTTCGCCGTCATCGGCGCGGTCATTGCCGCGGTGGTGATCGGAGTGCTGCTCTCCTACCAGCCGGGGTATGTGGTAATCGCCTACGGCACCACGCGCATCCAATTCACGTTGTTCGTATTCCTGTTGATCTATGTGTTGCTGCTAATGCTTGGCGTATTGCTGTGGTGGCTGTTGCGCCGCTTCGCGGGCACCCGGCAACGTTGGCGGCGGCGCCGAAACGCTCGAGGCGAACGGCGTGCCGCCGTGCACTTCACGCGCGGTATCGTGGCGCTGGCGCATGGGCGTTTGCAGGTCGCTGAACGC
>JBAUSV010000259.1:0-5590 GCA_049581885.1 Gammaproteobacteria bacterium
CTTATGAGCAGTAAAAGTCAGGTGCCGCATTGCCTCCGGGTCCAAGGGTGTGTCTCCCCTGTAGAGCATAGCCGCGTTGGAATTACCGATCCAGGCAACACTTGCTGCAGACTTCCGACCCAGAGACAGAAATAGCGACTCCGTGGGCAATGCCTTCAGTTCGCTTGCGTAAGGCTGCAAAATCGGGCTCACCGTGGGAGATTCCAACTGGTGCAAGGCTTCCGCGTACGCTTTCATTTCACCGGGAACGCTGGGACTGCCAAACAATACCGGAAGAATGGCCGTATCCGCCCGCGACGAATCGTTTTCATCGGCACTCGGGGGAATAAAAAACGCAGGCGATGGAACGGCAACGATTACTTTCCCCGAACGCAGGGCATCGACATGATTTAATGCCAGAGCTGAGCGCGCAAATCCCGCTACCAGCACGAGAACAAATAGACAACCGTATCGGCGCATGTGTTACTCCACCACCCTTTCAAAAATCCGTCTTATGCCATCACCACTCTATTTCGAAGTACGGCGCCCATCGAGATAATTGACAAGCGCTACCTGAAGTTTCTGCATATCTTCGGCGAGTGCTGCCTTGTAGCGCTTGCCGTCGTTTTTAAACCACAAATTGGCACGCGCGCCCTGTGCCGCTCTGTCGTCCTGTTTGCCGGCAGCGATACCTTCGTAACCGTACGGTTTTAGCTGCGGCCCCGTGTTCGCCAATTGAGCCCGTTCTTCGAGAACCCCGCCGTCGATCAAGTTCCCGCGGCGAGCACCCCGTGCGTAGACCTCCACCTGTGCCATCACGGCGACTGCTTTCATATCGGCGCTGAAGCCTGCCGCGCAATTCACGAAAACGATCGCCTGTGTGCTGCTTGACTGAACGAGGTGACTCATCTTCCCTGAACCGGGTACTCCCGCTTTCCCGTACAGGTTGACTGCCGGATCCTTGCCCATCCAGTGCACGTGATCCGCCGCCAACTGGGCCGCATCGAGAAAAGCCTGTTTGGGGTACAGGGTCCGGATCTGATCCGCGTACGGGAGCAATGCAGCGTTTGCCTTGGCAGCCATACTTTCGCCTCCCGACGTGATGGCGCCTGCTATGGCACCACCGATGGCGCCACCGATAACCCCTGCTACCCCCACTGCAACAGCTTGAGACTTCGAAGGCCCATACGGAGAGGTCAATGTATAGTAGGATCTGACCGGAACGACGACCAGCATGCGTCCGGAATGCAGGAGCGTTATATGCGAGGGCGCCATTGCCGGCTGTGTCGTGCATCCCGCCAGAGAGAATGTGATCAAGACCATCGTCCTGAAAAATATTTTCACATTCCACCGCCCAGATCCCCCAATAAATCGAAGTTTAGCAACGATCCACGGCGATGACAATTTATCGTTTGGGGAAGGTCAATACCTGCGGCAGACGAAAGCCGAAGGTGGCGTCACGGCCCGCCCAGGAAACGCAGCGAGAGGTCCAATGCCTTGACGTGTTTGGTAAGTGCGCCCACTGAGATGTAGTCCACACCGGTTTCGGCGATGCTGCGCAAGCCGTCAAAATCGACGTTGCCCGAGGCTTCGAGCTTCGCACGACCCGCTGTCACGTACACCGCCTTGCGCAGGCCGTCGAGATCGAAATTGTCGAGCAGGACACGTTTGGCGCCGGCTTCCAGCGCTTCCTGCAATTGCGCAAGCGTTTCGACTTCGATCTCGACCGGTACGCCGGCGTTCTGTTCGCGTGTCGCGGTCAAAACCTCTTTCACCCCTCCGGCTGCGGCAATGTGGTTTTCCTTGACCAGGATGAAGTCGTACAGTCCCATGCGGTGATTGCCGCAACCGCCGACCGCGACCGCATACTTCTGCGCACTGCGCAGGCCAGGCAGCGTTTTGCGCGTATCGATCACCGTGGCACCGGTGCCTTGCACCGCCTCGGCGTAGCGGCGCGCGCGCGTGGCCGTCCCGGACAGCGTTTGCAGAAAATTGAGCGCCGTGCGCTCGGCGGTAAGAATGCCGCGCGACGGGCCTTCCAGCGTGCACAAAGTCGTGCCGTTCGCCACGGCATCGCCATCGCTTGCCGACCAGTCGACTTGAATGCGCGGCTCGACCTGGTGAAAGGCAGCTTCGGCCCAGGCGGCACCGCAGAACACCCCGGGTTCGCGGACGATGATGTGCGCCCGCGCCTGTGCGGCCGCCGGAATGAGCACCGCCGTCAGATCGCCCGTGCCGACGTCCTCGGCCAGCGCGCGTGCGACCACGTCGGACAGGTCGGTGGGAAGAGTGTGCGTATTCATGCAGTCAACTGCTGGGGGAGCCGATATTGTAAGGTGTCATGTTGTGCGCGACATCTTGACCCGGATGAGGAACCGACATGACACAGGAGAACTTCGATTTCATTGTAATCGGCGCCGGCAGCGGGGGCATTGCCGCCGCCAACCGTGCAGCCACACATGGCGCGCGAGTCGCCATCATCGAGCAGGACCGGCTCGGCGGCACTTGCGTCAACCGCGGCTGCGTGCCCAAGAAACTGTCCTGGCTGGCCGCTCGCACCGCCGAGGATCTGACCAATGCCGAGGGCTACGGCTTTCCCACCCTGATGCCCGAGCATGACTTCGCCGCCTTGCGCAAGGCGCGCGACCGTTACATCGAATACCTCAACGAACGCTATGCCGAAGGTCTGGAAAGCAACGGAGTACACCTGATACGGGGCCGCGCCCACTTCGTCGATGCGCACATGCTTTCCGTCGGCGAACGACAACTGCGCGGTAAGCACATCCTGATCGCTACCGGCTCGAGAATTCGACCGCTTGCCATTCCCGGCGGCGACCTGGCGCTAACCTCGGATGATTTCTTTACGCTGGAAACGCGCCCCAAGCGCGTAGCGATGATCGGCGCCGGCTACATCGCAGCGGAGCTCGGCGGCATTTTCGCCGCACTCGGCAGCCACGTCGACATGTACCTGGACGGGCGCCGGCCGCTTGCGCATTTCGATCCGTTCATCGGCGAACACTTCGGCGAGGCATTGCAACGGGTCGGCGTCAACTGTCACCTGGCCGGCGTCGTGAAGCTCGAACGCGGAATGAGCGGATTCCGGGTGCACACCAACCAGGAACAGTACGCCGATTACGACGGCGTCTTTGCGGCCATCGGACGCATTCCCAACACCGAAGGATTGAAGCTTACAAGCGCAGGAGTGGAACTCGATGCCAGCGGCGCCATCCGTGTCGATACGTTGCACACGACCACGGCTGCACATATTCACGCCGTGGGCGATGTAACCGGACGCGCCCACGCGCTGACGCCGGTCGCGATTGCCGCCGGTCGCCGTCTCGCGGACCGACTGTTCGGCGGTGCGCCAGCGCGTCCGATCGATCCCGGATTCATCCCCAGCGTCGTATTCAGCCATCCGCCTGTCGGCAGTGTGGGGCTTACAGAACCCGAAGCCCGCGCCCGTCACGGCGAAGCCGTACACGTTTACAGCACACGCTTCACGCCTCTGTCATCGGCACTGATTCCCGAAAAGCAGCGTGCTGCGATCAAGCTGGTGACCGTGGGCGATGACGAACGCATCGTTGGCCTGCACATCATCGGCGACGGAGCCGACGAGATGCTCCAGGGTTTCGCGGTCGCGATCCGCATGGGCGCCACCAAGCGCGACTTCGACGAGACCATCGCGATTCACCCCACCACGGCGGAAGAAGTCGTGACGCTGCGCTGAGGAAATACGCCAATGACCGATTATTACCTCGCACGCCCTCAACTCGGACGCGATGTTTACGTCGCGACAAACGCCACCGTGCTGGGCCATGTCACTCTCGGCGACGAGTCATCCGTGTGGCCGCAAGCCGTTGTCCGCGGTGACGTCAATGCCATCCGCATCGGTGCCCGCACCAACGTGCAGGACGGCTGCATTCTGCACGTCACCCACGACGGCCCCTACACGGCCGGCGGACATGAATTGGAGATCGGCGAGGACGTTACGCTCGGCCATGGCGCCATCCTCCACGGCTGCCGTGTCGGCGCACGCTGCTTGATCGGCATTCGCGCCACGGTGCTGGACGGCGCCGACATAGAAGACGAGGTGCTGCTCGGTGCCGGGGCCCTGGTGCCGCCGGGCAAGCGGTTGGCGTCTGGGTTTTTATATCACGGCCAACCCGCCCGGCAGGTACGCACCCTGACCGCGCAGGAACGCGAAGCGCTCGCCTATTCCGCGGAGCACTATGTCAAACTCGCGCGACGTTACCTCGATAGCCTCCGGAGCAAACCGGAATAGACAAGTCTCCTCTATTACTTTGCCAGTCCTGTCAGAAAGCTTGATAGTATTGCAAAGAATTTTTGCGGCTGATCGAGCATTACAAAGTGACGTGCACCTTCGATGGAGATCACCCGCACGTGCGGCACGCCGTCCAGCAGTTGGCGATAGTAATCCGCCTTTTGCTTCGCGGTCGTGAGCGGGCGATTGTTTAGCTTCGCATAACGCACGTAATCGGGCTTGTAATACGGCGATATTTCCAGCAGCGGCACAGTGATGCTTTTCAGTTGCGGCCTCAGGTCCAGCTCCATGTCTTCGGCGGCGTATTCATACATGACGTCAGGATCGCTGTCCGCGCTGAGCGCGGCGTAATGCCGGGCCCGGTCCTGGTCCACCAGGCCGATCGTCTGCATGAAGCGCAACTGCTGCGCCTTGAACTCTGCCTGCGACATGTGCCCTATCAGTTGGCGCATCTGCTGTGCCGTCGCTTCGCGCTGACTTGCGCTCATCAGCGGGAACACGGGCAAGCCATCCACGGCCACCACGCCGGAGATCAAATCCGAGTGCTCGGTGGCGAAGCGGATGGCGAGCGTAGCGCCCAGGCTGTGACCAACCAGTACCGGTTTGTCTATATGATGCGAGCGGATCAATTCGATCAGCGACTTATCGGCCAGCGTCATAAAACCGGTTTTCGCTTTGGGCGCCGGAGTCCCATCGAAACCGGCCAGCGTCAACGCATAGATCACATGATCCTTCTTGAAATGCACAATGGTGCCCTGCCATGCCCAGGGGCCGCTGGACAGGCCGGGAATCAATATCAGGGCGCGGCCACGGTTACCGTACTGCTGCACCCGGAGCGTACCGACCGTGAACGTGGCACTTGCCGCAGGCAAGTCGCTCGATGCGGCGGACGGACTGCTTGCCGCTGCCAAGCCCAGACCGGGCAGCAGGCAAAAAAGAGACAAAAGCAATTTCAGATGCCGCATGATGATAATTCCTCGTTCAAATTCATGGGCTGGTTATTCGCCCAACGTTTCATCGAGCAGGAAGATGTTCTCCACTCGATTGCGTTGATGGGCGGTACTCGTCACGCAATCAACGGCGGTTTGAGAGCAATGGATCCGTGTCAGGGCGCAGGCCATGCCAGAGGCGAAAGCTTTCCGCGGCCTGCTCGACGAGCATGCCCCAGCCGTCGCAAGCGCGAGCACCCAGGTTTGCTGCGCGGCGCATGAAGGGAGTCGGTTCAGCCGCGTAGACGAGATCATAGGCCAGCGTGTCCGGTCCGGCCATCGCATCCGGGAAATCCGGGCATTGGTTCGCAAGCGATGCCGAGGTCGCGTTGACCAGCAG
>JBAUSV010000260.1:0-1645 GCA_049581885.1 Gammaproteobacteria bacterium
GTTGTAGGCTGTGTGATGGTCGATGAGAACATGGACATGATGGCCCTTACCAAAGAGGGCAAGATGATCCGCGTTGATATGCAGACCATCTCCAAATCAAGCCGTAACACCTCGGGTGTTTACATTGTCAAAGGGGACGATGTGGTCAACATCGCACGATGTCCGAAGATCGAAAAAGAGAGTGATGACGACTATGATGACGAGTCAGGCGATGAGGCACCGGTAACACCGGCGGTCGATGAGCAGGGCAACGACACTCTTTTTTAAACCTAACTAATTTTAGAAGCAAGGAACAAATTATAATGGCTAACTATAATGTAGCAGTCGTCGGTGCCAGCGGCGCCGTCGGCGAAGAGATATTACGTATTTTAGAAGAGATCGATTTTCCGCTTAACAAACTCGTCCCTCTGGCAAGCAGCCGCAGTGCCGGCAACACTATTGAATTTCTGGGCAAAGAGATCGTCATCAAAGAGCTTACAGAGAGTGTCTTTGACGAGGAAGAGATCGACATCGCCCTCTTCTCGGCAGGCGGCTCCATCTCTGCCAAATTTGCACCGTTCGCGGCTAAAGCAGGTGCCGTCGTGATCGATAACACCAGCCACTATAGAATGGAAGAGCAGGTCCCTCTTGTCGTACCGGAAGTCAACCCGCAGGACATCTTGCATTGGCAAACAACAGGGATCATCGCCAATCCGAACTGTTCGACTATTCAGATGGTCCAGGTCCTCAGTCCTCTTGATGAGGCCTATGACCTGCTTCGCGTTGATGTCAGCACCTACCAGGCAACATCAGGTGCCGGTAAACAGGCGATGGCCGAACTTGTGACCCAGATGCAGGATTTCTTTGCCTTTAAGCTCGGTGACAGCCCGCACAAGAGCTTCCCTCACCAGATCGCGCTCAATGTCATCCCTCAGATCGATTCATTTCTGGAGAACGGCTACACCAAAGAAGAGGTCAAGATGGTCAACGAGACCAAGAAGATCATGCACAAAGATATCGAAGTGAGCGCGACCTGTGTCCGCGTTCCGGTCCTTCGCGGCCACTCGGAAACATTGACTCTCACATTCAGCCGTGACGTTGATGCCGCCGAAGCACGCGAGATACTTTCAAAAGCCCAGAATGTTGTCGTCATCGACAATCCTCAGGCCAGCGAGTACCCGATGCCGGCTGAGTGCGTCGACAAGAACGAGACCTTTGTCGGCCGTATCCGCAAAGACCTCTACCGAAACAATGTCCTGCACATGTTTGTCGTCGCAGACAACCTCCGTGTCGGCGCCGCGACCAATGCCGTCAGAATCGCCCAAAAATGGGTTGCCATGCAAGAGGCCGAGTAGATGCTGGAAAGATTCTTTGAAAACGGCCTTTGGAGTTCAAGATTCATTGTACTGCTTGCCGTTATCTTCGGCCTGATCGGTGCGATAGTACTCTTTATTGTTGCCAGTGCTGACATCTTTGCAACGGCAAAATATGTCATCAGCACCTATGTTGCTCACGGGCACCCTGAACATTTTCATGAGGATGTCGTCGGCGGGATCATCGGTGCGGTTGACCTCTACCTTATCGGTGTAGTCATGCTGCTCTTCTCTTTCGGGCTTTATGAGCTCTTTATCTCCGAGATCGACGCTGCCAAAGACAAAGCGGGTGA
>JBAUSV010000261.1:0-1837 GCA_049581885.1 Gammaproteobacteria bacterium
AGAAAAGTGCCCGCAAGAACCAGTACGGCCGAAATGAAGTTCACGGTAAGAATAATGGGGTAATCTCTTGCCAGGATGGCTTCATAGGCCATTCTTCCCATCCCCGGCCAGGAGACGATGGACTCGATGATGACCGATCCGCCGATCAATCCCGGCAGAATCAAGCCAAACATGGTCACGAACGGCAGCAGGGCATTGCGCAAGGCATGTTTGTAGTGCACCTGTTCGGGAGGCAGCCCCTTCGCCCTTGCGGTACGTACATAATCCTGCCCCTCCACCTCAAGCATCTGGCTCCGAACATATCTCGACAGGACCGCGATGCCGCCCGTGGCGCCAAGCACGGAAGGAATGAGGAGGTGCCAGATGCGATCCATGAAGACATGGGGCCACGAATTGGTACTCAGTCCGAACGTCTCCATTCCGATGACCGGAACATGGAGCAGGGTTACCGTCAAGATGATCAGGATGTAGGCAAAGAAAAACCCCGGGATGGAAATCAGCAGATAGGCCAGGAAAGTGGCGCTTCTGTCATAGATTCCCCCCCGGTAAATAGCGGAACGGATACCCACCGGAAAGGAGAGCGTCCACGTGAGAATGGTTCCGACAATAAACAGGGGAAGGCTGTTTAGAAAACGTTCCCATATCTTTAAAAGGACGGACTGGTTGTCCTTCCAGGAGACAATTTTTCCCGTAAAAAGGCCCTTATAAAAATAGATATACTGCATATATAGCGGTTTATCCAGGTGAAATTCCTTTTTGAATCGCTCCACCATTTCCGGTGTGAATTTGGGATTCAGGGGGTCCACCTGGCTCGGTTCCCCCGGGGCCAGGTGAATGATGAGAAAAGAGACGATGGACACGAAAAAAAGCGTGATCGTCTTTTGAATGATGCTTCGTCCGATAAAAGAAAACATAGGTTTCTATCCCTACCAGTTTTCAGGTGTCAGTGCCGGCATTTCGGGGACCTTCACCCATCGATTAAAATGAAAGGTGTAACTTCCCGTCTTGGTGGGCTTGATCTTTCTATATACCATGACGCCGTCCTTATCCAGATCCCTGATGAGAATTCTCTTGTCCAGAACGGCCGTCCATTTTCCCACATACAGAAAGGTGTAGGGCTGCTCCCATGCTATAATTTCATGGAGCTTGTGGCAGTACGCCACCTGCTTTTCATGATTGTATTCCCGCCGTATCTTCACGATCAGTTCATCCGCCTCTTTATTCTTGAATCCCACAAAATTCAACTGATAGGGATGGGTCTGGGAGGAATGCCAAACTTGGAAGAGATCCGGTTCGATCCCCATGACCCAGCCCAGGACCACGGCATCAAAATCCGCTTTATCCACCCTCTCCTGGATGAAGACCGACCATTCAAGCACGTCCGTGCGTACGTCTATGCCGATTTGCTTCCAGGCATCCTGGGCAATCGCCAGGACCGCCTTCCGGATGTCGTTTCCGCTGTTGGTAATGAGCGTAAAGGCGAATCGCTTTCCGTCCTTTTCAAGCCAACCCTGGGTGTTTTGATGCCATCCCGCCTCTTCCAGTAACTTGAGCGCGCCTTGAGGATCATAGGGAATGGGCGGGATGTTGTGGTCGTAAAAATCGGTCTGTTTGACAAACGGCCCGGTGATTCTCTCCGCCTGCTTATAGAGCACGTAGTCTATGATCTTATTTACGTTGATGGCCATGCCCAGGGCTCTTCGTACCCTTATATCGTTAAAGGGTGCCCTCCGCATATTGTATCCGATATAAGTATAACCGAAGGAGTCGCCTGAAAAACACTGAAATCTTTTATCCTTCTCCAGCCGTTCTACCTGATGGGGCTGCACGTCATAAC
>JBAUSV010000262.1:0-3621 GCA_049581885.1 Gammaproteobacteria bacterium
TGGTCAAGCCTGGGGCAGACCCGTGGACGTCCAGGTAGCACCCAACGGCGACCTGCTGGTCTCCGACGACCGCGCCGGCGCCATCTACCGCATCCACTACAGCCCCTGACTTCAACCAGGAGCCCGGAATGATAACTCCCCGACGGCAGAGCAAGGTTCTGGCCGTCCCGAATAGAGTCTAGGCGCCAACTCATAGCACGATGCCCGGCCGTGACCCGTCGCATGCCGGTGTATTTTACGACGCGGTCATCCAACGCAACTTGAAAGGAACAGAAAGCATGCTTGAGACCATTGCAGTCATCCTGATCGTCCTCTGGTTGCTGGGTTTGCTTTCCTCGTACACAATGGGGGGGCTGATTCACATGCTTCTGGTTATCGCGATCGTGGTAATACCGCTTCGCGCCATTCAAGGACGACGCGCATGACGACCTGCTTCCGGTTTGGTGAATCCATAGGTTGGGCAGAGCGACTCGACTGCCCGCACCCGGCACTTTGCCGATCACTCCCCGGTCCAATATAACCTCTGGGGTCCAAGAGTACTTTGTGAGGTGATGGAATGAATGCAGCCAAGATAGCAGCAATCGTGTTGATCGTTGCCGGTGTTCTCGGGCTCGTGTACGGAAGTTTCAGCTACACCAAAGAGACCCATCAGGCCACAGTGGGACCGCTCTCGTTGTCGGTAAAGGACAAACAGACGGTCAACGTTCCAGTTTGGGCTGGCGTCGGCGCGATCGTCATCGGCGGCGTGCTCCTGCTTGTGGGGAGCAAGAAGAGTTAGCGGCCGAACCGGAAAGGCCGAAAGCCGATAGTAAAGATCCTGGCGGAACTGGCCGTCTTTGACCATGGCCGGCGTGTTGCGGTTGGTAGCGGCGACGCTGGCAGGCGTAGGCTGCCAATGCCAGTTCAACGGGTTCGTAAGCGTCCAAGCACACGTCGCGTCAGCAAAGCAGGTAAGCGCAACACAAAGCCGACAAACAAACGCGAATGCATCCAGGTCAGGAGCACATTGTCGCGCAGGTAGCGGAAATGCGACACCCCGCCGTCCTCCGCCCGGTAGTAGCTCACCGGCGCGGGAAGATTGACCGGCTTGACCCCACGCCAACTGAGGCGCACCACAGCCTCCGGATCAAAGTCGAAATGTCGCATCCACGGCTGACGCCGCATCACCCGCCGCAATGGTTCAATTGGATATACACGAAACCCGAACAGCGAGTCGCCGATTCCTGCCCACAGCGTTTCCAGGTTTGCCCACCAGTTGGACACGCGCCGCCCCTTCACGCGCAGCGCCGGCGCGCTGGCATCGAATACCGGCACCCCCAGGATCATTGCGGCCGGCTGGCTGACGGATTCCGCCATGAATGCCGGAATACGCTCGGGTGAATGTTGACCGTCCGAGTCCATGGTCAAGATGTGGCTGAAGCCCGCCTCTGCCGCCTGTTCCAGGCCACGCAGCACGGCCGCACCTTTACCCTGGTTGCGTGGCGAGACAATGACCCGCAGTCCAGGGTCACCTGCCGACATCGCCAGCAAGCCTTCGGCACTGCCGTCGTTGCTCCCATCCACGACCACCCACACCGGGGCCCAGTATTGGCGTGCGGCGCGCACGGTTTCGTAGACTTTCGGGCCGGGATTGTAGCTGGGGATGAGAACGAGGTGCGTGGTCGAGGCAGCAATCATATTGTCGGACGGGCAGTCTTCATGGGCAACGAGTGGACCGGGTCGGATGCCAAGCCTTTAACCCGCTCTTTCAACCATCTCCTGGGCAAAGTAGTGTTCCAGTTCCGCCATGAACTGCCGCACATGCTGTGGCGGCTCAAAGCGCCGCCCCAGGCGGACCCGAACGTGAATCGGCATGGGCGGCTTGCGGAACAGCGGCCACCCCTTGCTCAGATACGGCGAGTCCGTTTCTATCAGAATCGTCTGTACGGGCACCTGCGAGTGATGCGCGATCACGCCGATACTGCCCTTGAGCGGCCTGAGCACCCCCGCAGTGGTGCGTGTTCCTTCCGGGAATAGTAACAGATGGCTGCCACCGCCCAAATCCCCGGTTGCCGCCCGCATCATGCGCCGCACCGGCTCGTTGGGGATGTAGCGCGCCAGTCGGGCGCCCCCACCGAGAAAGACATTGTTCATCAACTCCGCCTTGAGCACGCAGGCCACGTTCGGCAGGCGAGAAATGATCATCACCGCATCAAGCAGGCTTGGATGATTGGGGGCAAGAATCAGCGCCGGTTCGCCGCGCAGGACATCGAGTGCGCTCAGATCAAAACTGCACCGGCGCGAGGCGCTGAGACTGGCAAGGTATAATCGGAACCCCATCATGCTGACGTAACGCCCCAGCGTCTGGCCCCGGCGCTCGGGCAGTAGCGGGCGTAGAATCAACGCAATTGGCGTCCACGCCAGACACAGTAAGCCCAGCCATGCCAGCCCGAGATACAGCACCAGATGATCGTAGGCATTCAGCAGCACACGCGTGGCGGCGCACATGATCAGTCCCGCCCGCCAACCGTGAACACCAAAGCGGGCGCCGCAATGGCCTCGATTTCCAGCAGCAGATCCTGTCGGCAGACATCGGCCTGCAGATAGACTGCCTTGAGCGCGTCGCCCACGTGCTGCGCCAGCTCGGCGCGGATCTGCTCCAGATCGGCCGGGTCGCGCACGTATACTTTGTAATACAGGTCGCCCAGCACGAACCTGGTCTGGTGCGCCAGGCGGTTCGCCTCGGCCAGCACGGCCTCGATATTCGCCATGGTTTCCCGGGTTTGCGCCACGACATCGCCAGGGTGCAGGCTTGCGTGGCCGACAATACTGGCGGTACCGGAGACAAACAACACCTCGCCTTGCTCCAGCCGCACCAGACTGGCGCGCGAGAATGTCGGACTGCGCGGCCCGTACTGTTGCGGGTATTGGTAGGCGCTGATCTGGCGTGGGTTCTCTATGCCCTGCGGCACGGCGCGTCCGGCCAGGAATGCGATGGTCAAAGGCCCTTGAGCCGAACCCAGCGCACTCGCGGCGGGCACGTTTCCCACTACCTCGCGTCCATGGCCAAGGAAGGCATCCTGGCGTCCCAGGTTGAACTGGCGATACCGCTCCAGTCCGAAGCTGTGGATGTTGATATCGGCGATATAATTCCAGACACGCAACAGATGCGGAAACCGCATGCTGTCGAGCAGTGCAAACACCTGCCCGTAGGCCGATTCGGCGGCCTGCTGCAGCGGCGTCTTCTCCGCGTCGGCTTCAAACATCGCTTCCGGCAGCGCAATCACGCCAAACAACATCTCTTCGTCATGGCGATAGCGCAAGGCGCCACGGCGGCCCTGGGTCAACTGTCCGCTGCCTTGCCAAACTTCGCAGATGGAGCCGCTGGCATCCATTGGCTGCATGTGTACAGATGTGTAGGGGATATCCATGGCGACCTGCATCGCGCTCTCGGCCCCATCCGCACAAAAGCAAAGAGTGCCCAGCACACTGCTTTTCCACTGTGCCGGCTGATTCAGAAATGCATCTATGGAAAGGTTTGCGACATACATGCCGGATATCGTGTCGCGCATCAGTCGGCCGCGGCGCCGGTCGTATCCGCACCCTGGATATTGTGTTTGCGCACCTTCCACGCCTTTACTG
>JBAUSV010000263.1:0-1822 GCA_049581885.1 Gammaproteobacteria bacterium
CGTCGGTGCCCAGCTTATCGGCAAACTTGCGGACATGATCTGCGCGGTTGGGGATCGTGCCCCAGTGGCGCACTTCGCCGCACCGTCCTCCATGCGCGATTGCCACCGAAATCGTCGCCTTGTGGACATCCAGCCCGACAAATATGGTATTTTGCACTTGGTCTCTCCCCATTCATGAGGCTCGGCGCCAGCCCGTCTGGCGCAACCCTCGAAGGAGAATGCCGCGGGAGAGGCCACCGACCTAATCGGCTCTCACCGCGATCATAGGGTCTGGGTAGACCGGCGATGCGCCGGCGCAACCGCTTCATATCGGCGGAGTTTCGCGCCGTGTCGTGGGTCTTGAGCACAAGGCCGGCGATGCGGCGTTCGGTGAAGAAGCATCCCTATTCATCTTGTCCGGGTCAGTGGCTTTCAGCGCTGGTGGAGCTTGCCGGTGTCGCGGAAGCCGTTCCTTTCTATGGGGCGGGTTCGGTAGCAAGACAATCCCAAGGGAGATTGAGTGCAATGAGCCTCCTCAGTGGATCGCCGGCTCAATCAAGAAGCCTAGAAACAGCACTAGGAAGATGAGAGCAATCCAGCAGCTCAATTCAAGAGACGACATCGCCTGTCTCCTTTGAAACAGCATTAATAGCTAGATTAATTATAGCATTTATACGCGCAAGCAGTCCGGATTTCACGATGCTTCGACCGGGCAGTCTTAATGGGCTCGACGCGCATGGACCGACAAGGTGGTTCCAGAAACGCCGCAACTTGCTCCGCCGCGATGTCCAGCAGGCACCGGGGTGAATACAGTGCCAACCGTAGCTCCAGCAATCCATCTGGCGGCAAAACCATCGCGGATCGCCGGAGCGCGACCAGGGCCCGAACAGCGCCGGCGGGGCCCCGATCGCCAGTACGGCCACCGGCTTGTTCATTGCGATCGCCAGATGCGCCGGATAGGTATCCGCAGTCAGCACCACGGATGCTTGCGCAGCAACGGTCGTGAGCTGCTACGCCACTCTTAATTCCTACCAACCTCGCGTTGGCACCCGGCAAGGTCAAGCTACGCTGTATGGCCAACCATATTGCGTAGGCGGCGAATCAACTCGGCACCAGTCGCCTCTGGCAAATAGCCGGCAAGATAGCGCGAAACAGCCTCTTGGTAGTCGTCCAGCGACATGGCCCCGCGCTCAACTCTAATCTTCGCATTTCTCGGGTCGCGTCGGATTGCGCGAATATCGGCGATTACATCCTCTAAACATCTGGCGAGGGCGGTGGCGTCACCGGGCGGCGTCAGCCGCCCAAACCCGTTCAGCGTGTCGGGAAGTGCGGAGGTGTCAGAGACGACAGGGATCGCTCCGGCCTGAAGTGCCTCGACGACGGGAACGCATAATCCTTCGTGAAACGACGGAATCGCAACTATGCTTGCTTTTTCATAAACCTGAGAAAGCTTCGCCGGACTTACTTTTCCGAAGAAGTGCACATTCTTGAGACGCCGGCGCTTGATGCGAGACTGAATTTTCGCCGCATATCCGCGGAGATATGTGCTGCCGACGACAAGTAGCTCAACATCGTCGTGACCGCCCACCTTCAACAATTCATATGCATCGAGAAGAACATCTACTCCTTTTGACGGCACGATTCGGCCGACGAAAGCGATCGTGATCGGTCCGTCTTTGAAGCGAAGATCGAGGCGTCTTGTCACAGGTGACACCGGCATGGCGAGCGTTTTGCCGAGATCGACTGGAAAGCCCATCGCCTGCAACGAAATTCCGTTGAACCGGGTTATCGGCCAAACCTCGTCCACTCCAGCTATCACCGCGATCTGTCTATGGGCTTTCTC
>JBAUSV010000264.1:0-1610 GCA_049581885.1 Gammaproteobacteria bacterium
TTGCTATCCTGAAGAATTTTCTCGGATCCGGTGGGAATCGGACAGCCCCGAAAAACCTGCTTCCAAGCACCAGGCTTGCAAAGCGAATTATCGCCTGCCTGGATGTCCGCTCCGATGACCGGGGCGACCTGGTTGTAACAAAGGGGGATCAGTACGACGTGAGGGAGAAGGGGGATGTGAGGAACCTGGGAAAACCGGTCGATCTGGCCGGAGATTATTACAGGGACGGCGCCGACGAGATTACCTTCCTGAACATCACGGGGTTCCGGGACTTTCCCCTGGAAGACATGCCCATGCTTGAGGTCCTTCGCCGCACATCGGAAAACGTTTTCGTACCTCTGACGATCGGAGGCGGAATCAGGGATTATACCGACAAGAACGGAAAGAAATACAGCGCCCTCACAGTGGCCGCGGAATACTTTAGATCGGGGGCGGACAAGATTTCCATAGGCAGCGACGCAGTGACCATTGTCGAGGAATTCCTCAAGACCGGAAAGGCCACGGGGAAAAGCTCAATTGAGGAGATTGCAAGGGTCTACGGAAACCAGGCGGTGGTCATTTCCGTGGATCCAAGGAGGGTGTACGTACCTTCACCCGACGCGGTCAGCCACCACGTTATCTCCACCAAGATACCCGGACCCAATGGAGAAAAGTACTGCTGGTACCAGTGTACGGTAAAAGGAGGAAGAGAGGGGCGGGATGTGGATGCCGTCACCCTGGCCATGATCACGGAAAAACTGGGCGCGGGGGAAATCCTTCTGAACTGTATAGACAGGGATGGAACAAACCTGGGATTTGACCTGGAATTGATCAATGCAGTCAAAGGCGCCGTATCCATTCCGGTTATCGCGTCAAGCGGCGCCGGCAGAGCGGAACATTTTCTGGAGGTGTTCACACGCACCGAGGCGGAGTCGGCCCTGGCTGCGGGAATCTTTCATCGAAAGGAGGTCCCCATCAGAGCAGTCAAAGACTATCTGAAGGGGCGTGTGGAGATCAGGGAGACGAACTGAGCATTGTGCCCCTTGGTCCGTCACTACATGAAATTAAATCCTTTTTCTTTACAGACCAGCAGGCATGCATCCACCACGTCGGAGGCGTAGAAAATTCCCCTGTTCTTGGATATTTCATCCAGAGCCTTGTCCATGCCGAGGCCCGGACGGTATGGGCGGTTCGAGGCCATAGCCTCTACCACATCGGCAACGCACACAATCCTGGCCTCAAGACTGATCTCTTCTCCGCAAAGTCCTTTCGGGTATCCTGAACCATCCATCCTTTCATGATGCTCCAGCACGATTCGAGCAACAGGCCAGGGGAAATCGATTTCTTTCAGAATCTGATAGCCGTTTTCCGGATGGGATCGGATCATTTCCATTTCTATATCCGTCAACCTGCGGGGCATGGCCAGGATTTCAGCTGGAACACATATCTTGCCCGTGTCATGGATGAGGGCGCCAAGATAGATGCCCTCCGTTTCTTCGGAAGTTAGGCCCATCTCTTCCGCAATGGCCCGGGACAGCTCGGCCACCCGCTGCTGGTGTCCTGCCGTATAGGGGTCTCTCATCTCGACGGTCCTGGCCACGGCGCGAACGGTTTCCTTCAAGGTCTTTCTT
>JBAUSV010000265.1:0-7890 GCA_049581885.1 Gammaproteobacteria bacterium
GCTCCATCCAGCGTGCCGGCCCCGGCCACTACGGGGCCTTGAAATAGCGAGATGGGTAGGAGCACTCTTACCCGGAGTCAACGAAACATCGATTTTCCGCGTTCGGGATTAAAAACCCGTAATAAAGTCTTGACAGGCCTTGTTTTTGATGCCATCCTCGTAGCGAATGATGGCGTTTGCCATTGGTTTTTTAATGTCTCAAATGGAGATTGGAAGTATGAATAAGTCCACCGTGCTGAAAGTGGCCGGCGTGATCGTTCTGGCAGGCGTTCTCGCTGGTTGTGCACACAAGAAAGCGCCGCCGCCACAGCCGAGCGCAGCGACGGAGCAGGCCTTGGCGAACGCCGAGCAGTGCATTTCGCAGGCACAGCAGCTCGGTGTCTCGGTCAACCAGGCTCAGCAGTTGCTGGATCAGGCCAAGGCGGCCGCCAAGGTCCCCGACGATCAGAAGGCCCAGGATCTTGCGAGTCAGGTCTGTCAGCAGACGGATGCCGCAACCAACGCGTATTACCTCGACAAGGCACGTACGCTGGATGCTCAGGCACGTCAATACACCAATCTGACTGCCGGCGAACAATCTCAGTTGCAGCAGGGCGAAACCGAAATTGCCAATAACCAGGGCAAGGATGCGTACGATACGCTGAGTGCATTGGTGTCTCAGCTGCAGTCGGCCCAGAGCACCTACACGGTGGTTCGAGGCGATACGCTGTGGGGCATTTCGGGCAAGTCCTCGGTCTACGGAAACCCGTACGAATGGCCGCTGATCTACATGAATAATGCGGACAAGATCAACAATCCTGATCGCATTTATCCCGAGCAGCAGTTGAACGTGCGTACCAATCCGATGAAGGATGCCGTAGACAGTGCAACCAACTACGCCAAGACGCGCGGTCCCTGGAAGAACGGCCAGGCTCTGTCCAAGGATCATGCCTGGCTGAATGCCCAGCAGGCGAAAATGAACAGCAGCTCGACGAGCAATGGTTCGGGTGGCGGTCAGTAAGAAAACCGTCCAAATGCCGAATAGTGTGGGGCTCCTTCGGGAGCCCCACGTGTTTGTGGTGCAGATCGTGGGTTCGTGACCAGCCAACATCCTCCCCTCCGTTGTTGCCGCGCTTTCGTATCGGGACGCGTGCAGGGTGTCGGGTTTCGCATGGCGACCCGCGCCGAGGCGCAGCGTCTAGGTGTAAGGGGCTACGCGCTTAATCTCCCTGACGGGCGTGTCGAAGTATGGATATGCGGCGAAGCCGAACCGGTGCAGCGCTTGCTGGATTGGCTCGAGAGGGGGCCGTCCGCGGCACAGGTGAGCGATGTGAAGTACTTGGACGAAGACCCTGCGGTTGAAGCAGTGCCTTCGGGTTTCGGCATTCGCTGAATTACATCAATTGGCAATCAACCACAGAGACCCAAAGTTAGACGATAAATAACTCGGTTTTCGCGAGTAGGCTCCGCTCCTGCCGGCGTTATTTGTGTGCTCTGTGGTGAAAATTTCCGTGCATGTTCTCACGTCGTACGACGTATGGTTTCAGTTCTTCCAGTACCAGCGAGAATTGAGAAGTTTTATAACAAGTGTTGCATAGGTTGTTCCGAAGCGCTTGCCATAATAGCGCTGCAGCGCTTCGGTCAGGTCGCCATGCGAGCGCTTCAGGTAATAGGCAAGTACCGTGCAGCCAATGCGGATATTGGTTTGCGGATTGAACAGGTTGTCGCCGGGTTTACCGGCCACTTTCAGCCAGAAGGGCATGATCTGCATCAACCCCTGTGCGCCCACGGTCGATACCGCCCATGGCTTGAAAGCACTTTCCACGTTCATCATGGCCAGCACGAGAGAGGGCGGCACTTGGGCGCGTGCGGCTTCGGTGTGTATCAACAGAAGAAGCTGTTTGCGCTTGCGGGTATTTCCGATGTAGGGCTTGAGGCGTGCCGACATGGTTTTCAACCACACGCTTTTGGCGTAACGGTTGTCAAAATTGTCGCCCGGAGCGGCCAACGCACTGCGCACGCTTGCGCGCAGTGCGCTAGAGGCCGAGGGCGCGGGCCCGGCCATGGCGTGTAAACCGATGAGCAAGCCGATGCCCGCTACAAGCAGGCTCGATGCTTTATTTCTCATGATTTCTTGCCGAGACGTTCTCCTAGGAAGTCGAGCAGCTTTTCACGCTCCACGTCGCTGCTTTCCTCATCGGTTCGGGCGCGGTACTCGATCGTTCCCTTTTCCACTCCGCGTTCGCTGATTACCAGTCGATGGGGTATGCCCATAAGTTCGGCGTCCTTGAACATGACGCCAGGACGCAGTGCGCGATCGTCGAGTACGGCCTCGTAGCCGGCGCTGGTCAGTTCGTCGTGCAGACGCTCGGCATGGCCGCGCAGTTCCGGCGAGCGGTTTGCACCTACGGGAATGACTACGATCTGGAAAGGTGTGATGGCGGACGGCCAGAGTATGCCGGCTTCGTCATGACATTGCTCGATGGCCGCGGCCACGATGCGCGAGACGCCGATGCCATAGCAGCCCATGATGAGCGCACGTTCCACACCGTGCTCGTCCTGGGCCATTGTACCCATCTTTTCGGAGTACACGGTGCCCAGCTGAAAGATGTGACCGACCTCGATGCCGCGCACGAACTTGAGCGTGCCGCGACCGTCGGGGCTGGGATCGCCTTCCACCACGCTACGCAGGTCGGCTACTGCCGGTTCGGCCAGATCGCGGCCCCAGTTCACGCCGGTAAAGTGCTCGCCGGGGGTGTTCGCGCCGCAGCAGAAATCGGCGAGCACGGAGGCATCGCGATCGGCGATGACGGGCAACTCCAGCGCGACCGGACCGATGCTGCCGAATTGCAGGTTGCCCAGCGTTTCCACTTCCTTGGCGTCGAGCAGCGTGAACGGTTCGGCTACTTCAGGCAGGCGCGCCGCCTTGATCGGATTCAGTTCGTGGTCGCCGCGCACGACCAGGGCCACCGCCGGTGTTCCGGTGCCGCGCACAATCAACGTTTTCACACAGTTTTTGGGGCTCAGTTTGAGCAACGCCGAGACTTCCGGAATAGTTTGTGCATTCGGCGTAGGTACGCGTTTGAGTTCCTGCGCGGGTTGCGGGCGTTTGGTTGCGGGCGCGCAGGCGTGAGCCAATTCGACGTTGGCCGCATAGGTGCCCTTGGGTGCGTAGGCGATGGTGTCTTCGCCGGCATCGGCGAGCACATGAAATTCGTGTGACGTGTTGCCGCCAATGGAGCCCGAATCGGCTTCCACCATGCGATATTCGAGCCCGATCCGCTCCAGAATCCGACAGTAAGCCTCGCGCATGCGGGCATAGGTCGCTTCCAGCGAATCCTCGCCGAGGTGGAAGGAGTAGGCGTCCTTCATCAGAAATTCGCGCGCGCGCATGATCCCGAAGCGCGGACGTTTCTCGTCGCGGAATTTGGTCTGGATCTGGAACAACGTTACCGGTAGTTGACGGTGCGAACTGACGATATGGCGCACGAGATCGCAAACCACTTCCTCATGCGTCGGGCCGAAGCAGAATTCGCGCCCCTTGCGGTCTGTGATGCGCAGCAGCTCGGCGCCGTACTTTTGCCAGCGCCCGGACTCTTCCCACAACTCCGCCGGCTGTACCGCGGGCATTAGTAGCTCGACCGCACCTATTTTCTGCATTTCCTCGCGCACGATGGCCTCGACCTTGCGCAACACGCGCAGGCCCAGTGGCAACCAGCTGTAGATGCCGGCTGCATGCTGGCGAACCAGCCCCGCCCGCAGCATCAGCTTGTGACTGGCGGCCTCGGCCTCGGCCGGGGCTTCGCGAAGGGTATGTACCAACAGATCGGATAAACGCATCAGGTTTGGGTTCTAACGCTAAAGCCCGCTATTCTATCGGTCTTGCAACAGGGAGTTGTGTGTGGGCCTTGTATCGGCAACCGAATTGCAGGCCTCGAGTCTGGACGAAGCGACTGTGGCCGTGCTGGGCTACGGTTCGCAAGGCCGTGCGCAAGCCCTCAATTTGCGCGATTCAGGCGTTTCCGTCGTGGTCGGCCTGCGCGCAGGCTCCCCGCACCGTGTCGAGGCCGAGAGCGATGGTGTGGAGGTGCTCGAACCGGCCGCAGCCGTGGCGAACGCTTCCCTGGTGGCGTTTCTGGTACCCGATGAGGCTCAACCCTCACTCTATGCCAATGTTGTGATGCCCCATTTGCGCCAGGGTGGCGGATTGGTCTTTGCCCATGGGTTCAATATCCATTACGGGCATATCCAGCCGCGTGCCGATCTGGATGTGATGCTGGTGGCGCCTTCCGGCATCGGCGAGCAGGTGCGCGCGCAATATCAGGCCGGGCATGGCACAGCGGGCTTTGTGGCGGTGGGTCAGGACGCAACCGGGCGCGCACGCTCACATGCATTGGCCTATGCTCGTGCGTTGGGCACGGGTAGGGTGGCCGTGATTGAAACCACTTTTGCCGAAGAGGTGGAAACGGACCTGTTCGCCGAGCAGGCGGTGCTGGTGGGCGGCTTGACGGCGCTTATAGAAGCTGGTTTCGATACCTTGGTCGAAGCGGGCTATCAGCCAGAAATAGCCTATTTCTCGTGCCTGGAAGAGGTCAAACTGATGGCCGACATGATTTATGCGCAGGGCCTGGCAGCGCTCTGGCAAAGCATTTCCTCGACCGCTGCGTTCGGTGGCCTGGAGGAGGGACCGCATGTTATCGGCGAACCCGCACGGGCGGCCATGCGCGATGCCCTGGCGCGGATTCGGAATGGCGAATTCGCCCGTGCGCTGGAGGCGGAAACCACGACTGGATCGCCACGCCTCAAGGCGGCGTACGAACAGGCCCGGAACCGCCCTATTGAAGCCGTTCGCGCGCGTCTGCGTGAGCTGGCCCAAACCGGTGGAGTTGGCCCCGGGGGCGACAAAATGGCATCCTAGTCCCAACGGTTCTCAGTTGAAGCGTATGGAGCACCACCTGAAATCGATACAGCCACCCGGCGATGGGCGCGAATCCACGGCCGAGAAACAGATGCCCGTACGCAGGCGCGGCGCCTTTCTGCTGCCGAATCTGTTTACCACGGCCTCACTATTCTCGGGCTTTTACTCCATCATCTCCGGCTTAAATGGGCATTTTGCGCTGGCCGGGATCGCGATTTATGTTTCGCTGGTGCTGGACGGCCTCGACGGACGTGTCGCGCGCCTGACCGATACGGCTACTGCCTTTGGCGCGCAATACGACAGCCTGTCGGATATGGTGGCCTTCGGTTTGGCTCCCGCCCTGCTGGTGTATACCTTCTGTCAGCGTGCGCTGGAGGCTTACGGGCCTGTGTGGACCAAGGCGGGCTGGTTGCTGGTGTTTTTCTATGCCGCCACTACCGCGTTGCGCCTGGCGCGCTTCAATGCCCGCGCCGGCACGGTCGGCAAGCGCTATTTCCAGGGTCTGCCTTGTCCTTCGGCGGCGGCCCTGATTGCCGGGCTGGTGTGGTTTAGCGTGAGTCAGGGCTATTCGGCTCGGGTTTACGCCATTCCCGCGCTGGTGGTGACGGTGCTCGCCGGATTGCTCATGGTGTCGAACCTGGGCTATTACAGCTTCAAGGAATTGCGCCTGGATCGCCGCCTGGCCTTCCCGACAGTCCTGCTCATTCCGCTGCTGTTCATTCTGGTCACCTTGTCGCCGTCGGGTGTCTTGTTCGGCGGATTTCTTATCTACGCCGTCTCGGCCCCGTTATGGTGGGGTGTGCGCCTTTACCGGCGCCATCGTCGGCGACGCTAAGAGATGACGAGTCTCGCGGTGCAGACACGAGCCCGGATTCTGCACGATATGGGGCTGGTGGCGTGGACCTCGCGCGACAGGTCGGAGGCCGTCGAGCCGGGAGCGGAAATCCGGGAACCTGTTGCGATAACGCAGAGCAGCCTGCCGACGTGGGACGAACTGCAAACGGCCGTCGCTGGTTGCACTCGCTGCGCCCTGGCCGAACAGCGTCAACACACCGTGTTCGGCGTCGGTGCGCGTGATGCGCGCTGGATGATCGTGGGCGAGGCACCGGGTGCGCAGGAAGACCGCCTTGGCGAGCCTTTTGTGGGGCGCGCGGGCCAGTTGCTCGACGCCATGCTGGCAGCGCTCGGTACCCGCCGTGAGGAGGTGTTCATCACCAACATCGTCAAGTGTCGGCCACCCGGCAATCGGGATCCGAAACCGGAGGAAGCCGAGACCTGCCAAGGCTATCTGCTGGCCCAGATCGCGCATGTCCGGCCGGGGCTTATCCTTGCCCTTGGGCGGGTTGCGGCGCATCGGTTGCTGGGGGTGGACACGCCCGTGGGTAAACTGCGCGGACGGGTGCATGAAGGCCCCGAAGCGTGCCCGCTGGTGGTGACCTACCATCCGGCCTATCTGCTGCGCACGCCAAGCGCCAAGCGCCAGGCCTGGGCGGATCTGCAACTGGCGCAATCGCATCTTGCAGTGCGGGTATCGTGAGCACCGTCAGCCCCCTCGACATTCCGTATTTACGGGCCGTGAGCAAGTCCGATCTCGAACGTCTCGTCGAGATCGAGGATCGTGCCTACCGCGGGCAGGGCTGGAGCCGAACCATCTTCGAGGATTGCCTGAATGTCGGCTATACCTGTTGGGGCGCAGCATTGGACGAAGGTCTTGTCGGCTACGCAATCGTTTCCATAGGCGCCGGTGAATCGCATTTGCTCAATCTGGCGGTGGACCCGATGTATCAGCGCCAGGGCGTGGCCCGCATGCTGCTGGATTTTGCGTGTGACGAGGCCAGCCGGCAACAGGCCGCATGCATGTTTCTGGAAGTGCGCCCGTCGAACAGCACCGCGCGCAATTTATACGTGCTCGCGGGCTTCAGCGAATTTGGTCGCCGCCGCGGCTATTATCCGAACGGGGCAGGCGGTACGCGCGAGGATGCCCTGGTGTTCTGCCGGCGTCTGCACCCCGCTTGATCAGAGGTTCCTTAACGCTGAAGCATGCTCAGAAATTCCCCCCGGGTGGCGGCATTACTGCGGAACAGTCCGAGCATCATCGAGGTCTTCATGATCGAGTTCTGCTTTTCAACGCCGCGCATGATCATGCACAGATGCTGGGCCTCGACCAATACGCCGACGCCACGGGCGTTAGTCACTTCCTGTACGGCCTGGGCGATCTGCTGAGTGAGTTGTTCCTGAATCTGTAGCCGGCGCGCATAAAGATCGACGATCCTGGCCAGTTTCGAGACGCCGATCACCTTTCCGTCCGGCAGATAACCGATATGCACGCGTCCAAAAAACGGCAGCATGTGATGTTCGCACAGCGAAAACATCTCGATGTCCTTGAGAATGACCATCTCGTCGTTGGCCGTGCTGAACATGGCATTGTGCACGATGTCCTCGAGCTTGACCTCGTAACCCTGGGTCAGGAAGGCGAGGGCCTTGGCGGCACGTTCCGGTGTGGTTTTTATCCCTTCCCGTCCGGGATCCTCGCCCAGTTCCTCCAGGACCTTGCGCAGGTGACCTGCCAGTGCGGGAATGGCTACGGATTGGCGGCGTTCGTTCTTCGGCATGGCAAAACTCCTGCGAGGGCAGGGCCTGGGGGCAGGCTCCTAATTGCGTCACCCGTTATGATAACCGCCTGACCGCGGAGAGGTGGCTGAGTGGTCGAAAGCGGCGGTCTTGAAAACCGTTGACGGGCAACCGTCCGGGGGTTCGAATCCCTCCCTCTCCGCCAATTAGTCTGGAGCTTTCTCCACTGTCCTGTTTATAACCCCAAAAGCCCGCGAATTGGCGCCTTTTCGCGTGGTGCCTTTGAAACTTACTTCGCGAATTCAACTCGGAAGTGCAACTCATTGAATCGGAGTGAGAGGCGAGCTGCGTTAGCATCCAGTCCTTTCGTTCCACCAAGAATGAGAGGCACTAATGAGACACTATACGCAGCTCACCGAGCA
>JBAUSV010000266.1:0-2059 GCA_049581885.1 Gammaproteobacteria bacterium
CTCGTACACCATCGCGGCTGGACCGGTAACCAGCAGCTGTCCGGGTGACTTTACTGATCCTTATGACGGCGATGTGGACGGCTCTGACCTGGCAGCATGGATAGGCGCGTCACCAGGTATCAGTCTGGAAGACGTTGCTTTGGAATTCGGCCGGACGGATTGCCTGTAGTTGAACTGCAAAAGCGAGCGTTTTCTCCGTTCTATTTGGGAGAGGGCGATGAGGATGTCAATGGGTGGGATCTTTCGATAATCATCGCCGAGTTCGGTTAGACAAAAAAGCAGAACTATGAGGATATGCCATGAAAAGGGGGTTATCATTACTATATATGGGTTTAGCTCTGATGATACCGCTTTTCGCGGTCTGCGCCCATGCCGCTATAGGAGACTACGATTTCAGCAATCCAAAGGACGGAGATATCGACGGTCTCGATCTCTCACAGTTTATAGCTAATTATGACCCGGCTGATTTAGCTGATTTTGCAAGCTATTTCGGAAGCACCTACACTATCACGACCCGCCGTCCCAACATCCTGCTCATCGTCGGTGATGATATCGGCTTTGATGTGACCACTGACATGTATCCTGGCTTGATTGACGACCTTCTAGGTCTCTATGGGCCTGGGGGGCCAAGTTATGATCCCGATTACCAAAATATTGACCCTGTTAACGACGGCCCGGCCTCAACACCAGTCCTCGATTCGCTTGCCAGTCAGGGTATGAGGTTCTCGAATGCCTGGGTTCAGCCGTTCTGCTCACCCACTCGCGCATCGATCATGACTGGTCTGTTTACAGCCAAACACAATGTCACCACCTACGAAACCTATTTGAGCGAAAATCATACTACCTTCGTTCAAAAGCTGAAAGAAGATGCCGGGTACGGAGATGGCGGATACAGCACCGCGGCATTCGGCAAATGGCATATTGCCGGTGTCCCTCTTAACGCAAGCAATGGCATGATGCCGAGGCAAGCGGGATTCGATCTTTACAGAGGTATCCTCGGTGCCGCCCCCAATTCATATTGGAACCCGAACGGTTATGTCAAGCAGGACGACAGCACCGGGGATGAGGGTACGGCTCCCGTAACTGTGGTGGCGAGGGAGCTTGACGGCATTGGCCCAACAACCTATTTGCCGGTCGTTAAGGTGGCGGATACAATCGACTGGATCAACGAAAAACAAACGCAAAATGCCGATAAACCATGGTTTGCCTACCTGGCCATGAACCTGTCACACGCAAAGGCCGGGAGTCCATTGATGGTTGTGCCGGATGAAGACACTCTCAACTGTGACGAGAATGTGCAATTTTGCAATGAGATCAGTTCATGCTCAGGAGATAAATTTGGCTCAGCCAGCGAATGTTACAACTGCACAGAAACCTGCACCGGCGTACAGCTCATGCGGGCCATGACCACCTCCATGGACACGGTGATCGGCAAGCTGCTGGAGGCAGTCGACTCAATCCCATCCGACACCTATGTCATCTATATCGGTGATAACGGCACCCCAATGTATAGTTTTAGTCCTTCCCTTGGCCTCCAAATCGGTAACATGTATATCCACCCAGAAAATCGTGGGAAAGGAACCGCCTATGAAAGCGGTGCCAGGGTGGCCATGGCTATCAAAGGACCCGGTATTGAAGCCGGCCAGAGCAGCGAGTTTGTCCATGGGGTGGACCTGTTTTCCACTATCCTGGAATTAGCGGGACTCACTCCGCCGGTCAGTGTCCCAGACTACACAGGTGCTTCTACGCCTCTTGATGCTGTTTCTCTTATTCCGATTCTTTTCGACGGTGCCGATACGGTGCGTGACCCGAACGGCGACTACATTTTGACAGATGCAAATAACATTATGCCAGGAAGTACTGGTGGAAAATGGGCGGGGGCCCGGAATGGGAAATACAAGGTCGTCTGTAAAGACGGCATCGGTACTGGCAACTGCGAATTCTACGACCTGGAGATCGATCCGCTGGAAGAGCATCCCCTCGATCAATATGAAACCACCAGTTGTGGGGGTTGGGGAACGGATGACCCGCAATGGCACTATTGCCACCTGATCAATGT
>JBAUSV010000267.1:0-44399 GCA_049581885.1 Gammaproteobacteria bacterium
GGCTCGGGTTGGCCGCCTGGGCGGCGCTCGCGCTGAGCTATCTGCCCACGCTGCTTTACTATAGGTCGAATCCACTACAATGTTTTTTTCTGCCCATCACCGCCCTCGCCTATCTCACCATGAGTTGGTATTCGGCACTACGCGCCTGGTTCGGCACCCGTAGTATCTGGAAGGGTCGGCACTACATCAGTCCACCGTGACGCACGATCGAACATATCGGAGAGCGCCTCAGACATGTCATCCAACACTAATACCACTGCCCCATCTTCCTTCAACTGGCTGCCCGATTCCGGCCTCGACCCGCATCCGCGCCTGACCTGGCTCACCGAATGCGCCTTCGACCTCACCATTGACGCGCTGTATAACAAGGAAGAAATTCTGCCTGCGGATTACGCACTCGCACCGGGCACTCTCATCGTCTCCAATCATCTGCGCGACAGCGACATCCCCATCCTCTCCACCACACTGTGCCAGCGCCACGGATGCCACATTCGCTATCCGTTGCCGTTTTATGCGTCCCGCGAAGACATCCTGCGGCCCGGCTTCCTGCGCAACCTCACACTCAACACAGGCTGGGGGCAAGGTTTCGCCGCTTTACTCGGCTGGATCCCCCTGCGCTGGCTGTTCCATATCGCGCGTGCGCATCCCATGTTCCGCGTACGTGAATTCAATTTCAACGAAGCGCTGGACGCCTTGTGCGCCGAAGGTCTGGGCTCCGAGCATCCCGCGCGCTGGTTGCGCGCGTCCACCCTCGCACGCATCGAAGCCCGGCTGGGTCACGTACCGGATACACTCGAGCGGTTGCGACGCGCCCGCCTGCGTCGCTATGGCTTGCAATTCTGGGGCCTGCGCCGGCTGCGTCCGGCGGCGGTACGCCGACTGGCCCCGGCACTGCGCTCTACGATCAAGCACCAACTGAACGACTTTTCCGGGCTGCTCGATGCCGGGCGCGGTGTCTACTTCGCCCCCGAAGGCACTCTTTCGGAAGACGGCCGGATGCGCCGGATGCGACGCGGCACGGCGCGCATTTACGCCGCAACGAAAACCCCGCCGCCCGTGCTGCCGTTGGCCTTGAGCTACGACCCGTTCCGACGTGGACGGCTGCGCGTCGTGGTCCATGTGGGCAGCCCGCTACGGGGCCTGGATCCGAACCGCCCCCGCGAATTCAATTTGCATCTCAAGCACACGATCCTCGGGCTTTGCGTCGTCACGCCCAGTCACCTGCTCGCCCGCTATCTCGCAACCGGCCCCGAGCACTTCACCGCGCAGGATCTCACAAGCTGGATGCACAAAGCCTGCGCCGCGGTAATGGAATCCGGCCTGAAGCTCGATCCGGCATTCGCACGCAGCAAGCTGGAGAATCTGGTACACACGCGCCTGGCGTGGCTTGCGCATCACCAGCTGGTGAAGCGCTTGGATGACCATCGGCACTGGCACAATCTGTGGTCACGCACCGCCACTCCCGGACGCGACAAGGCATTGCACAATGCGCGCCGTCTCAATGCCGCCTTCGACGACTGGGCCGAGATTGCACCCGGATTGGGGAAAGCACTGAAAGTGTGATCGTTTTCTCAACCCCGCCGGCAGGAAACAGTAGTAACACAGCCATACTGCCCGAATCGTGGCTTGGTTTCAGCCCATGAAGCTGCATCAACTACTGCGTGCGTGTGCACGACCGGCATTCGCGCTGCCTGTGCTGCTCGCCACCGCACTGCTGATAGTTGCCTTCAACCTGGGCAATCTCGGCAACGTGCTGGGGCGCATCCAGGCATTATCGATCGGCACCCTGGGCTTTGCACTCGCCATGGGCTTGTGCTACCTCCCGCTCAAACTCTGGCAGTTGCACCTGCTGCTCGCCGATCTCGATCTTCACCCGGGCTGGCGGCGATTGTGTCTCGCCTTCGCCGTGGGAGAACTGGCACTCACCCTGCCGTTCGGCGTGTTCGCCCAAAACTGGATTTTGAGCAGGCGCCAACCGATGCACTTCGGGCGCAGCTCAGCGGCCACCGTGGTCATGCTGCTTGTCGAGGCACTGGCGGTGCTTGTATTTCTGGCCGTAGTCGGCGTGCCGGGCTGGCCCGAACTCGCACCAATTGCCGCCGCCATCGCTGCGGGCCTGCTGGTGCTGGTCGCCGTTGTCTTGCGTTTCGAGCACCTGGCCCGCCGGCTTGCGCACCGCATTCGTCAGCCCTTAGCGCATCGCATACTGGCCGAAGCGCTGGAGTTGCTACTCGGCCTTAAGCGCTTGTCCAAACTACGCGTCCTGGTCGTGAATGTCGTCATTGCCGCGCTCTATCTCGCAGCACTTACGCTCGCCTTCACTGCCGTCGGGCGCAGCGCCGGACTCACGCACCTGAGTTACCTTGCGGCCGCCAGCATTTACGCCTTCTCGCTTGCGGTGGTTCTCATTTTCGGCGGCTTGGTGTCGCAGATCGGCACACTCGAAATTCTCGGCATGGGCGCAGCCCAGGCGTGGGGTTTCAGCCTCACGGATGGACTGGCCTTGATGCTTGGTTTTCGCGTGGTATGGACCGGCGTCATGTGGCTGCTTAATCTGCCGGTGGTGCTGATGCTATGGCGAACGCTGCGCGCGCCGCCGGCTTCAACCGACGATTTCGAAAAAACGCCGCACTGATCCGGCTGTTGAGAGCCGCGGGATGCCGCCTGCCGCCTCCGCCCGCGGTAAATCGCGCACCAGGTCCAGCCGACGCTGCGTGGTCGAATACACATGGCCCAGCTCATTGTGAAAACGCGCCAGATATTCCTGCTCGCTCTGCCCCGGCGTGGGCACGAACAGCGCGCGCTTGCCCAGCTCCGCCAGCTCCATCAGGGTGGTGTAACCCGAGCGGGTAATGGTGACGTGGGCTCGATTGAGCATTTCAGCCTGAGCCTTGCGATCCAGGTAACCGTAGATCGTTGCCCCATGTAGTATGTATTTTTCGCCCGCCGCCTCGGGCCGGCCCAGCGTCACAACAATGCGTCCCTTGAGGTGGGGCAGGGCGGCCATCACCCGTTTTTCCAATAGGCTCCGTTGCGGTTCGATACCCGAGACGGAGAAAAAATAGTCGATGTCCTCGTCAACCTCCATGCGCTCCACCCCGGACAAGGGGCCGAGATACTGCAAGCGCCCCGCCCCCCAGTCGAGTTCCGGATGGTGGCCCAGATCGCCGGACAGTCCACCGTCAGCCTCGGCGTCCGGAATGAGCACCTTGGTAAAACCCTTGAGCAGCCCGCGCTGGCCCCATTCGACCAGGCGTTCGAGCGCACGCGGACGCCCGGGGATGATCTGGCGCAGCGAGTGCAGGATGCAGTAGCTCGGTACCGCACTCGACCACACGCCGAAACGGCTGTCCGAAACCACCAGATCGAAACCGCGTTCCTTGACCAGCCGCTCCGTCAGGCGATGTTCCAGCTTGAAGCGTGCCCACACCAGCGGCATGGACAGGCTCATGCGGATGTAGAACATCGGCGGGAACCGGCTGAACGGTTTGGGAATATCGCGGTACGGATAAAAATCGCAGGCATCGCCCAGTTCGGCCTTGAGCAGATGCATGCCAGCGCTGGGAGCCATCAAGATAGTGAGCTGATCACCGCGTTCAAGCATCGGCCGAATCAGTACCAGCGAGCGTGATGCGTGCCCCAGCCCCCAGTCGTGCAATGCAAAAAGTACTCGACGTGCCATGCGCTCGACTTGATTAAAAAATACCCGGGTATTCTATTCGCTACATGGCCCCGAACTGTTAGACTTCGGCCAAGGTGCTGCGCCACAGCAAGGGGAAACGCGTGAAAACACCATCCGCCATCGCCGATCTGCCACTCAAGGAATTGACCATTCGCGGGCTGATCATCGGCATCATCATCACCTTGGTGTTTACCGCCGCCAATGTCTATTTCGGTCTCAAGGCAGGGCTGACCTTCTCCACTTCGATTCCCGCAGCCGTGATTTCCATGGCCATTCTGCGCGCCATGAAAAACGCCACGATGCAGGAAAACAATATCGTGCAGACCGTCGCCTCGGCGGCCGGTACGCTATCGGCGATCATCTTCGTGCTGCCGGGCCTGGTGATCATCGGTTGGTGGACCGGCTTCCCGTTCTGGATCTCGACCGGGATCTGCGCCACCGGCGGCATCCTGGGCGTGATGTACACCATCCCGCTGCGCCGGGCGCTGGTGACCGATTCCGACCTGCCCTACCCCGAAGGCGTCGCCTGTGCCGAGGTGCTGAAAGTCGGCGCCGGGGAGGAGAAGGGCGACGATGCCGAAAACGTGGAAACCAGCGGCGCGGGGCTCAAGTCGGTCGTCGTCGGCGGCGTGGTCTCGGCGGTTTTCTACATCATCGTGCAGACCAAGATCTTCGCCAGCGACCTGGCCACCTACTTCCATCTCGGCAGCCACGGCAAGGGCGCCACGGGCTTCGACTTCAGCCTCTCCTTCGCGCTGTTCGCCATCGGGCACCTGGTCGGTCTGTGGGTCGGCCTCTCCATGCTCCTCGGCGCGGTGATCGGCTGGGGCTGGGCGGTGCCGCACTTCACACTCCTGCATCCCTTGGCGGGCAGCGCGAGCACCGTGGCGAATGATGCATGGAAGAACTACGTGCGCTTCGTGGGCGCCGGCGCCATCGGCGTGGCGGCAATCTGGACGCTCGGCAAGCTGATCAAGCCGGTGGTCTCGGGTCTCGCGGGGGCCATGGCAGCGGCCCGCGTGCGCAAGTCCGGGCAGGCTCACACCCTGGACCAGACCGAGCGCGACATGCCCATCGGCATCGTCGGCATCATCTCGCTGATCTGCATGATTCCCATCGCCGTCCTGTTCTGGAACTTCAGTGTCACCAGCGGACTCGGCTCGCACACTGCACTGCTGGTAGTCAGCGGCGTGATCTTCGTCGTCATCATGGGCTTCCTGGTATCCACCGTATGCGGATACATGGCGGGACTGATAGGCTCTTCCAACAGCCCGCTTTCCGGCATCGGCATCCTCGTCGTCGTCATCGCCGCCGTGCTGCTGTTGCTCTTTGTCAAAGCGCTCTACCCGGCGGACGCCGGCAAGGCCCTGGTGGCTTTCGCATTGTTCGTCACGTCCGTGGTGTTCGCCGTCGCCTCCATCGCCAACAACAACCTGCAGGACCTGAAGACCGGCCAGCTGGTCAACGCCACGCCTTGGAAACAGCAGGCGGCGCTGGTCGTCGGTGTACTCGCCGGCGCGGTCGTCATCCCGCCGGTGCTCGACCTGCTCAGTCACGCCTATGGCTTCCTGGGCGCGCCCGGCGTGAACCCCGCCCATGCCCTGCCCGCGCCGCAGGCCGGGCTGATTTCGGCTCTGGCCAAGGGCGTGATCGAGCACAAGATAGACTGGAGCCTGCTCGGTCTCGGCGGCGCCATCGGCGCCGGCAGCATCGTACTCGATGAAATCCTCACCCGTACTTCAAAGCATGCACGTTTGCCGCCGCTCGGCGTGGGGCTCGGCATCTACCTGCCGACCTCGACCACGCTGATGGTCGTGGTGGGTGCGATCGTCGGCTGGTGGTTCAACCGTCGCGCCGAACGCCGCGAACCCAAGCCCGAAGCTGCCAAACAGCTCGGCATTCTGCTCGCTTCGGGCCTGATTGTCGGAGAAAGCTTACTCGGCGTCGTGTTCGCGGCAGTGGTCGCCTTCTCCGGCAAGCAGGACCCGATCGCGCTGGTCGGCGAGCACTTCGGCACGGCCTCGATCTGGATCGGCAGTATCGTCTTCGCCCTGACCATCATTGTGCTCTACCGCTGGATCGCCCGCCTCGCCCGCGACTGAACAAGCAGGTGACCGACATCTTCCCGGCAAAAAGCGCCTCAACATGCTGTCCTGGAAAAACCGGTATTTACCCCAGTGTCTTTTCCGGCACGCGATCCGCTATTTGGGGTAATATTTGTAGACCGTTGCCGAATCAAAAGCTGTGCTTTCGCAAGCAAATTCATGGGCACCGAATATAAACCGGTAAATTACGCTGCCCGCAGGGCAAGACTGATTGCGAGTTCATGCCTGATTACGGCCCTTCTGCTTCTGGCCGGCTGCGGTGGCGGCGGAAGTAGCTCGACCGGCACTGGCGGCGCACCGCCTCCCGGCACCGCACCACCCCCTGGTACCGCGCCTCCTCCCGGTACCGCACCACCCCCCGGTACCGCACCCCCGCCTGGCACCGCTTTCACGGCCAATGTGCTCACCTATCACAACGACAACGCACGCTACGGTTTGAACGATCAGGAAACCGTGCTTACACACGCGAACGTGAACTCCGCGGACTTTGGCAAAATCGGTTTCTATCCCGTTGACGGCAAGGTGGACGCCCAGCCCCTGTATGTTTCCAATCTGGTCGTGGCAGGCAACACGCACAACGTCTTGTACGTGGCTACGGAACACGACAGCGTGTACGCCTTCGACGCCGACAGCGGCACGGTTTTGTGGCGGGTTTCGCTGCTGGGTTCGGGCGAAACTCCCAGCGACCCCCACAACTGCGGTCAGGTGTCGCCGGAAATCGGCGTCACCGCCACGCCGGTGATCGATCCCACGGCAGGGCCGCACGGGACCATTTACGTCGTCGCCATGTCCAAGGACGCAAATGGCAATTACTTCCAGCGCCTGCATGCGCTGGATCTCGCCACAGGCGCGGAACTGTCCGGCAGCCCGGTGGCGATACAGGCGAAGTATCCCGGCACCGGCGACAACAGTTCCGGCGGGTATGTGATTTTCGATCCCGCACAATACAAGGAGCGGGCCGGTCTGCTGCTCCTGAACGGCGTGGTCTATACCTCCTGGGCGTCGCACTGCGATCACCGCCCCTACACCGGCTGGATCATCGGCTACAACGAACAGACCCTGACCCGGACCAGCGTGCTCGATATCACGCCCAACGGCAACGAAGCCGCCATCTGGGCTTCCGGCGCCGGTCCCGCCGCGGATGGCAACGGCAACATCTACTTCCTGGCCGGGAACGGCACTTTCGAGACCACCCTCGATGCCAACGGGTTCCCCGTCAACCAGGACTACGGCAACGCCTTTTTGAAACTCTCCACCGCCAGCAACAGTCTGGCCGTGGCCGATTACTTCAATATGTACAACACGATAGCGGAATCCAATGTGGACGAGGATCTGGGCTCCGGCGGCGCCTTGTTGCTACCGGATTTCACCGATGCCAATGGCACGGTGCGACACCTGGCGGTAGGCGCCGGCAAGGATCAGAACGTTTACGTGGTAAACCGGGACAATATGGGGAAATTCAACCCCAACAATAACGACGCCATCTACCAGGAATTACCCAACGGCCTGGGAGGATCGGAATTCGGCATGCCGGCCTACTTCAACGGCACGGTGTACTACGGCGCCGTGGGCGACGTGATCCGTGCCTTCACGATCAGCCAGGCGCTGCTCTCCACCACGCCCACTTCGCAAACCGTCAACACGTTCGTGTACCCGGGCACGACCCCGAGCGTCTCCGCCAACGGCACCATCAACGGCATAGTCTGGGCGGTGGAGAACAGCAATCCTGCGGTGCTCTATGCCTACGACGCGGGCAATCTCGCAACCGAACTCTACGACAGCAACCAGGCGGGTACACGTGACCAGTTCGGCCCCGGCAACAAGTTCATCACCCCGACCATCGCCAACGGCAAGGTGTACATCGGCACCACCGACGGCGTGGCGGTATTCGGTCTGCTGCCGTAAGGCATTCCCCGACAAAGACAAGCTGACCTTCGACATCAAGGGCCAGGCCCAAGGCTACGGCGACACACTTTCTCACCTAGTTGAGGGCAATTGAAAGACAATCCACTAAAGCTATCAAAAGTATATAAACAATAAATTGGACAAATAACTTGTTCTGGCCAAGACTGTAAGCACACGGTCTCATCCGATACCGAATGCAGGAGATACAGTCATGACTGACAAACCCACCGACGCCGGAACCCCGGTCACCCGCGACGAGCACTCGCTCACCATCGGCCCGCGCGAGCCGCTGCTGAGACAGAACTCCCAGCTCATCGAGAAGCTGGCGCATCACTAAGATGTCATTTGCAAAAACAAATTCATATATCGGCACTCGGACTCCAAACCGGGCCGAGTAGTTGTACTCTATCGACCAGAGGAGATACCTCATGTCAACCGAAACAAAATGCCCGTTCAATCACACTGCTGGCGACGGCATGTCGAACCGTGACTGGTGGCCGAACCAACTCAACCTCAATATCCTGCGCCAGAACTCTGCCAAGCCCAACCCCATGGGGGAGGCGTTCAACTACGCCGAAGAGTTCAAGAGCCTCGACCTGACGGCCGTGAAGAAGGATCTCCTGGCACTGATGACCGACTCGCAGGACTGGTGGCCTGCGGACTTCGGTCACTATGGACCTTTGTTCATCCGCATGGCGTGGCACGGCGCCGGCACCTACCGTATTGGCGACGGCCGTGGCGGCGCAGGCAGCGGCAACCAACGCTTTGCCCCCCTCAACAGCTGGCCCGACAATGTCAACCTCGACAAGGCACGCCGGCTACTGTGGCCGATCAAGCAAAAGTACGGCCGCAAAATCTCATGGGCCGACCTCATGGTCCTCACCGGCAACGTGGCGCTGGAATCTATGGGATTCAAGACCTTCGGTTTCGGCGGCGGGCGCGAGGACATCTGGGAACCGGAAGATGACACCTACTGGGGCTCCGAGACCACTTGGCTGGACGGCGATAAACGCTACTCCGGCGACCGCGAACTGGACAATCCGCTGGCCGCGGTACAAATGGGTCTGATCTACGTCAATCCGGAAGGCCCGAACGGCAACCCGGATCCGCTCGCCGCGGCGCGGGATATCCGCGAGACCTTCGCCCGCATGGCGATGAACGACGAAGAGACGGTGGCGCTGATTGCGGGCGGCCACAGCTTCGGCAAGACCCACGGTGCCGGCGATGCAACCATGGTGGGCCCGGCGCCCGAAGCCGCCGGTATCGAGGAACAGGGCTTGGGCTGGAAGAACAGCTTTCGCACGGGCAAAGGCTGCGACCAGATCGGCAGCGGCCTGGAAGTCACCTGGACCACCACGCCAACCAAGTGGAGCAACAACTTTTTCGAGAACCTGTTCGGCTATGAATGGGAATTGACCAAGAGCCCCGCTGGCGCGCACCAATGGGTGGCCAAAGGTGCCAAGGCGACGATCCCTGACGCCTGTGATCCGTCAAAGAAGCACGCGCCGACCATGCTGACCACGGACCTTTCACTACGCCTCGACCCGGCCTACGAAAAAATTTCAAGGCGCTTCCAAGAGCATCCGGACCAGTTCGCCGACGCATTCGCCCGCGCGTGGTTCAAGCTGACTCACCGCGACATGGGGCCGCTTGCACGCTATCTCGGCCCGGAAGTGCCCGACGAAGAGCTCATCTGGCAAGACCCCGTTCCCGCGGTCGATCACCAGTTAATCGATGAAAAGGATGTCGCGGCCCTCAAGACCAGGATCGTGGCGTCTGGCCTGTCTGTCTCGCAAATGGTATCGACAGCCTGGGCGTCGGCATCCACCTTCCGCGGCTCCGACAAGCGCGGTGGCGCAAACGGCGCGCGCATTCGTCTCGCCCCGCACAAGGATTGGGAAGCCAACCAACCCAAGCAATTGGCGAAGGTACTGAAAATCATCGAGGGCATCAGGAGCGAGTTCAACAAGGCGCAGACAAACGGCAAGAAAATATCGCTCGCCGATCTGATCGTATTGGCGGGTTGCACAGGTGTCGAGCAGGCGGCGAAAAACGCCGGGCACAACGTAAAGGTTCCCTTCACGCCAGGCCGCACCGACGCATTGCAGGAGCAGACCGACATAGACTCCTTCGCCGGGCTCGAACCGATTGCTGACGGGTTCCGCAACTACCTCAAGGGCAAATCCAGCGTATCGACCGAGGAGATGCTGGTCGACAAGGCGCAGCTGCTGACGCTGACCGCGCCGGAGATGACCGTACTCGTCGGTGGTATGCGCGTGCTGGGCGCGAACCACGGACAATCCCGGCATGGGGTCTTCACGCAGCGGCCGGAGACGCTGAGCAACGACTTCTTTGTGAACCTGCTAGACATGGGCACGGAGTGGAAAGCGGCCTCGAAAGCCGAGGATGTGTTCAAAGGCCGCGACCGTACAACGGGCAAACTGAAGTGGACCGGCACCCGCGTCGACCTCATCTTCGGTTCCAACTCGCAGCTCCGAGCACTGGCTGAAGTGTATGCGAGTTCTGACGCGCAGGCGAAGTTTGTCCATGACTTTATAGCGGCTTGGAACAAGGTGATGAACCTTGATCGCTTCGACCTGGAATGATCTCGTCAGGATAGACTTTGAAGGCCAAAAAACGGAAAGTCGCCTGAGGCGTTTTCGGCTGAACGGGCACGGCAATTGCTGTGCCCGTTTTTCGTTGTGTGCCCGTCAGCCTGAAATCGGCGACAATGCGCACACCGGTTCGCGCATCATGATCCCTGCACATGAAGGAAACCACTTTGACACGGCTGAAGTTCGTCGCCGCTTTCGCGGTGATGTACCTGGTGTGGGGTTCGACGTATCTGTTCATCCGTATCGGCGTGGCCAATATTGCGCCGGCCGTGCTCGCCGGGTTGCGTTTCCTGGTGGCCGGCTCGATACTCGCCGCTATCGGTTTCGCCCGCGGCGGGCGCTGGCCCGGGCGGCGCGACATGTTCACGCTGGTGGTGCTCGCCATCGGACTGGTGGTAATCGGTAACGGCGTCGTCACCTGGGCCGAACAGTGGGTGCCTTCCGGAGAGGCGGCATTTATCGTCGCCAGCTCCGCGTTGTTCATTGCGTTGTTCGGTGCCATCGGCCCGCGCGGCGAGCGTATCGTCCTGTTCACCGTGATCGGTCTCGTGCTCGGTTTTTCCGGCACAGCCCTTATGTTGCTGCCCCGCATCAGGGGCTCGCACGGCCCGCTCGCACCGGCACTCTCCCTGGTCGGTTCGGCCTGCTGCTGGGCGGCCGCCGCGATGTATGCCCGCACGCGCGGCGTCGCTACCGCGCCGCTGGTGTTCTCGGGCTTGCAGATGTTCACGGGCGGCTGCGTGTTGACCGCTATCGCCTTGGCCACCGGCGGATTCGCGCGCACGCACTGGACGCCTTCGGGTATTGGCGCGCTGGCGTACCTTACGGTGTTCGGCTCGGGGCTTGCCTACGCCACCTATAACTGGCTGATCCACCGCGCCCGCCCGGCGCAGCTTGGCACTACCGCCTATGTCAATCCGGCGATCGCACTGCTGCTCGGCTGGGCCGTGCTGGGCGAGGCGCTTTCGCCCCTTGCCTTTGCAGGAGTCGGCGTGATGTTCGCAGGTGTCGTTATCGTCAACCTGCGTCGGCGCAAGCCGATCCCCGCCCTGACCAAGACCGGCACCGGCGCCTGAGCACCGGCGCGGGTCACCAGCCGCGCCGCTTCAGGTGGTTTCCGTGCTTTCCAGTGCCTTGCCGGTGGCGCGCACGGTGAACGGCAGCAGCACGAGCACGACCCCGCCCGAAAGCGCCATCACCAGCATGCCGCCGAAAAAGTGCATCCGGTCGGCTGCGAGCAGCACCAGCAGCGGCGCCAGCGCGCCGCCGATATGCCCCAGGCCGTCGGTCAGGGCCACACCGGTGTTGCGGGAGACGGTCGCGAAATGCTCCGCGGTGAGCGTGTACATGATGGGCACCATCAAACCGATCGTGGTCGAGGCCACAAAGCCGACCGGCATGATCACGGCGGGATACGGCACCAGACCGACGACCAGCAGCGTGACGACCCAGAACAGTCCGGTGACGAAAATCGTGACCTTGCGCTCGATGCGGTCGTTGAGCCAGATCGAGAGCAGCGCCCCGGCGAGAAACCCGATGCCGCTCACGATCAGGTAGCTCAGGCTGCTCGCGATATCGTAGCCCGCGCGCTCGAGCAGCGTCGGCATCATTTCCAGCCAGCCGTAGTTGCCGATGTAGTAGAAAAACCACAGGGCGATCAGCAAAAACAGGGGCCCCCTCTGGCGCGGTCCGAACAGGACCAGGGCGGGAAAGCGCCCGTGCACCAGCGGTTCGTACTCGGCTTCCGGCGGCGGCAGCGCCCGCCCCAGGCGCCAGGTGGCGCGCTGCTCGGCTTCCGCCACCACGGCCTCGGCTTCAGCCGTGCGACCGTGCGCCACCAGCCAGCGCGGGCTTTCGCGCAGGTGCCTGCGCATCAGGAAAACAGTGACGCCACCCGCCGCGCCGATCAGGAACAGCCAGCGCCAGCCCCAGGTAGAGTTTGGCACCAGCACGCGGGCAACGAACGGAACGGCGACGAAGCCGGCGTAGGCGCAGGCCGTGGCCCAGCTGGTGTACTTGCCGCGGACCCGCGCCGGCGATATCTCGCCGAGATAGGTGGTCACCGAAGCGATCTCGGCACCGAGTCCGAGCCCGGCGACGAAGCGGAAGGCAATGAGCCAACCGATGGAGGGCGAGAGCGCGGCACCGATGGAGCCCAGCGTGAAGGCGCTTACCGAGAGCATCAACCCGAGGCGGCGGCCGAACAGGTCGGCGATGATGCCGTTGACAAAGGAGCCGATGATGTAGGCGATCAGGCTGGCGGTAATCGCCCAGCTCGCGAAATCGGTGGAGATGCCGAACTGGCGGGCGATTTCGGGCAGAGCCGCGCCGATATTCACGATGTCGAAGAAGGCGAAGAAATAACCGGCCCCCAGCACCCACAACAAGGTGTAGCGCCAGGGCCATATGGGAATGCGATCGAGCCGCGCCAGAATCTGGGTAGGATGATTCATGCAACCGCCGGAAAGGTCAAAGTCCGGATTCTAGCCCACCGGTCTCCTCGCGAACCCGGTGGGCCAGGCACCAGGATAGTTAGGATGCGTATAATACGTGGGCTAACAGCCAACAGCGGGCCGCCTCCGGGCATGCGCGGCGGGCTGCCCCCTTTCACAACGTCTTCGGAGTACTGCCATCCCCATGGACAAGCAGCTGATCAAACGCTTCGTCATCCTCGGCGCCTTCCTTATCATACTGTTCGGCGGCATCTTCGGCTGGCGCGCCATCGTCGCTGCCAAGACGCAGGCTGCCATGGCCGACATGGGCAACCCGCAGGTCACGGTTTCCGCCGCTCCGGTCAGGCAGACCGAGTGGCCGTCGGAATTGCAGGCCACCGCGTCGCTGCAGGCGGTGCAGGGCGCCATGCTGACGCCCCAGCTCGCGGGCATGGTGACCGACATCGGGTTCGACTCGGGGGCCAAGGTCGAGAAGGGACAGCTGCTGGTCCAGCTCAACGACGCCACCCAGCGGGCCCAGTTGCAGAACGACGAATCGGCGCTCAAGCTTGCCAAAACCAAGCTGGCCCAGCAACGCACCCTCTACAAGCACCACAATGTGAGCCAGCTCGCCCTGCAGGAGGCCGAAACCGCCTACACCCAGGCACGGGCCGCGGTGAGCTCGGACCATGCCACCATCGCCAAGCTGCAGGTGCGTGCCCCCTTCACCGGCCACCTCGGGCTGCGTCAGGTGAGTCTCGGCCAATACGTCGACACGTCGACATCGGTCGTCAACCTGCAGCAGTGGAATCCGATTTATGCCGTATTCCAGATACCGCAGCAGCAGTTGGCCCGGCTCGCCACGGGCCAGCGGGTCGTACTCGGTGTCGACGGTCTCAAACAGGCCCAGTTCACGGGCAAGCTGACGGCCATCGGTGCGCAGGTGGAAAGCGGTACCCGCAATGTGCGGGTGCAGGCCACGCTGGCCAACCCCGACGGCGTCCTGCGCCCGGGCATGTTCGGCGAAGTCACCGTCCGCACCGGCCAGGGCCGTCAGGTGCTCGCGGTGCCAGATTCGGCCATCACCTACAACACGTATGGCTCTTACGTTTATGTCATCGCACAGGGCAAACAGGGCCTGGTCGCGAAAGAGCAAAACGTGCAGACGGGTGAATCGCGCAACGGCCTCACGGTCGTCACCCGCGGCCTGGAGGCGGGCGAACGGGTGGTTACCTCCGGCCAAGTCAAGCTGCACCCGGGCGCCACGGTAAGCGTCGCGCCCTCGACGGCCGCGAGCCCCACCGCCGCATCCACCACCCTGGCTCCCGGGAGCAGCTCATGAGCGAACCGCGCGGACGCTGGACGGACCTGTTTGTCCGCCGGCCGGTGCTGTCGATCGCACTCGCCCTGCTGATCGCCATCCTCGGCCTGTTCAGCTTTTTCAGCCTGCAAACACGCGAATACCCCAACCTCACCAACACGGTGATCAGCGTCAGTACCAGCTACCCGGGCGCCAGCCCGGAAACGGTGCAGAGTTTCATCACCCAGCCGCTCGGACGCGTGCTGGGGCAGACGCCCGACCTCGACTACATGACGTCCTCGAGTTCCCAGGGCGGTTCCTCTCTGACGCTTTACATGCGGCTCAACACCGACCAGGCCAACGCACTGGCCAACGTGCAGACCGAAATCACCCAGGTTCAGGACCAGTTGCCCGCCAACAGTCATCCGCCGGTGGTCAACGTCTCAGCCGGGCACCAGACCTCGCTCATGTACATCGCTCTCTACAGCCCCGGTAACGTCATGAGCCCGGCGCAGATCACCGACTACGTGATCCGCAACGTCCAGCCCCTGCTGCAGACAGTGCAGGGCGTCTCACAGGCCCGTCTGATCCCAGGCGGCAGCGGCGGCAACGGCAACACGCTCGCGATGCGCGTCTGGCTCAAGCCCGGCGCCATGACCGCCTACGGCGTCACGCCCGACGACGTCGAAAAGACGCTGCGCGACCAGAACGTGATCACCGCGCTCGGTACCACGCGCAACCCGCTGGTCGCCGTCCCCATCGGCAGCAACCTGAGTGCCGACAACGTCGACACTTTCAAGCACCTGGTGGTAAAGACCGTCGACAACACGCCGGTCTATCTTGACCAGGTCGCCCGGGTGGAACTGGGCGCGGAAAGCTACGAGTCCAACGCCTACTTCAACGGCAATCCGGCGACCCTGATCGGTGTCGACACCACGCCCTCGGCCAATTCACTCGACGTCGCGCGCGGCGTCGAGCAGCAGCTCAAGATCGTGCGCAAGGATCTCCCGCCCGGCCTCGAGCTCGGCGTGCCGTTCAACACCGCGGACTTCATCCACTCGGCGATCAGCGAAGTCATCACCACCATCGCAATCACGCTCGGCGTCGTGCTGCTGGTCATCTTCATCTTCCTCGGCTCGCTACGCGCTCTGGTGATCCCCGCTGTGGCCATCCCGCTGTCGATCCTCGGCGCCGGTATTTTCATGCAGGCCTTCGGCTACAGCCTCAACCTGCTTACCTTCCTCGCCTTCGTGCTCGCCATCGGCCTGGTCGTGGACGACGCCATCGTGGTGGTGGAAAACGTGCACCGCCACGTGGACGCGGGCGAATCAGGCTTCCTCGCCGCAATCAGGTCCGCACGCGAGCTGACCCTGCCGATCATCGTCATGTCGACCACGCTGGTCGCCGTGTTCCTGCCCGTCGCCTTCTCCGGCGGCCTGACCAGCATCCTGTTCACCGAGTTCGCCTTCACCATCGTGTTCAGCGTACTCGTCTCGATGCTGCTCGCACTCGCCCTGTCACCGGTGATGAGCGGCTGGCTGCTGCGCCCCACGCCGGAGCACGGGCTGACGCATTTCCTGGAAACCAATTACCTGCGCCTGCGCCGCCTCTACGAGCACTCGCTCGCGAGCTTCCTGCGCTACCCGGTGGTTGGCCTGGTCTTCACCGCCGCCATCCTGGTCAGCCTGTTCTTCCTGTTCTCCAGCGTACGCAGCGAACTTTCGCCGCCGCAAAACCAGGGCGTGGTCTTCGCCATCGGCACCGCCAATCCCGATATCAGCCCCGATCTGCTGACCCATGACAGCCGGCAGGTGCTCGATGTATTCAACAAATTCCCGGAAATGAAACACACCTTCATGGCCACCGGGTTCAGCCCGGGGGGAGGCGGCACCAACGGCATGTTCGGCGGCATGAACATCGACCAAAGCAAGCACACCGCGCACGAACTGGTCGCGCCGGTGCAGCAGGCACTGAGCAAGGTGCCCGGCCTTCATCTCTCGGTCTCTACGCCGCCACCGCTGCCGGGATCCACCAGCCTGCTGCCGATCGATTTCGTGATCAAGGCCGCGGCCGGCAACTACAACCAGCTCGACCAAGTGGCCCAGAAGATCCTCTCCAGAGCCCTGGCGAGCGGCAACTTCGTGTTCCTGCAGAAGAACCTGAAGATCGACCAGCCGCAGTACCGCCTGATCGTCAACCGCAAGCTGGCGGGCAGCCTCGGCATCACCATGAACCAGATCGCCGTCGCGCTGCAGCCGCTGCTCTCCGGCGGCTGGGTCAACCACTTCACGATGCAGGGCTATTCCTACCAGGTCATCCCGCAGGCCCCCGCCGAGGCCCGCGCCAACCTGAACAACCTCGCGCAGTACCACGTGCGCGCGGCTGACGGCACCCTGGTGCCGCTGTCGACGCTGGTGAACTTCAAGACTCGCACTATCCCGGAGGCGCTACCCCAGTTCAATCGCATCAACAGCGCCACGCTGACCGGCATCCCCGCGCCGGGCGTGTCCCAGGGCCAGGCCCTCGATTACCTGCAGAAGATCACGCGGGAAATCGCTCCCACCAACTACAACATCGACTACGCGGGAGACTCGCGCCAGTTCGAAAAACAGGGCCACACCTTCATGTTCGCGATCGTGCTCGCTCTGATCCTCGTCTACCTGCTGATGTCGGCGCAGTTCAACAGCTTCCGCGACGCACTGATCGTGATGCTAACCATCCCGATGTCGGTCGCAGGCGCCCTGATCTTCATGAGCCTGGGCTTCGCCACGCTCAACATCTACACCGAGATCGCGCTCATCACCCTGCTCGGGTTGATCACCAAGCAGGGCATCCTGGTGGTGCAGTTCGCCAACCAGATCCAGCGCGACGAGGGACTCGGCAAACTGGAAGCGATCAAGGAGGCGGCCGCGGTGCGCCTGCGCCCGATCCTGATGACCACCCTCGCCATGGTACTCGGCGTGGTTCCTCTGATCGCATCCAGCGGCGCCGGTGCACCCCCGCGTCACCAGCTCGGGCTGGTGATCGCCACCGGCCTCGGTGTGGGCGCCTTCTTCTCGCTCTACATCGTGCCCGTCATGTACCTCTATATAGCGCGTGACCATGGCAAGCATGCCGCCAGGGAGGAAGAGAAGAACCGTGCACTGATCCGGCTGGCGGAAGAGCAATAGGCCATGGCAACAAAGGGATCCCACCTCGAAAGCTTTCCGCGCACGCTGTACCGCACCGCGAAAAGCTGGCGGCGCCTGATGAACGAACGCCTCCGCGGACTGGGATTGAGTCAGGCCAAGTGGACCGCCCTGCTGCTGCTCGGCAAGCATCCCGAAGGAATTATGCAGCGCGAACTGGCCTGTCACATGGACATCGAATGCGCCTCGCTCGTGGGACTTCTCGACCGCATGGCGGCGGATGGCTGGATCGAACGCCGGCCCTGCGCCACGGACCGTCGCGCCAACCTGGTGTTCCTGAGCGCCAAATCCGCCGCCACGCTGGACGAAATCCGCCGTGTCGCCGCGGAAGTGGCCCACGACCTGCTGGGCGACATCCCCGCCGCCGAACTCCAGGCGTGCCAGAACGTGCTTGATATCATCCTCGCTCGGGCACAGAGCCTGACCAACGCCGCTTCGACAATCGATACTAAATAGTGTGTTGCGCTGCCCAGACGATTTTTTGGGGCCGACGCAACCGCTTGAGCGCGGCTTCCAGCTTGAGCGCTTCGGAACGAGTCGTTACCCGTGCTACCGCACACAGCTTTCCGGGCGGATGCGCCCGGGTAAAGCGTGCCCCGCGCCGCCCGCCGCGGTGTTCCGTCATGCGCCGCTCGATATCGGTGGTGATGCCCGTGTACAGCCGCCCGCCGCGGCACTCCAGCATATACACGAACCAGAGCTTGCCTGCCGTCACACTTATTGCTTGGCCGACGGGTGGGCGCTTCCGTCGAATACGACCTGGCCGTTGATGGAAAACACGCCAGAGCGGTAAGTCAGTACACTGTGATCACGCCCGTCTGAGCCGGTTTTCAGATAGCCCTGTTTTTGCCACTGGTCGAGCACATGATCCACGGTCTGCGTCGCATTGGCGCCACCGAGCACGCGGGTACTGAAACCGTCCACCAGCTTGCGGTCGAAAGCGAGCGTGACCCGTGCGTCGATGCGGCCCAGCAACGCGGCGGCTCCGGATGCGGTGGCGGGCGGCGACGCGGCATCGAAGGTCATCCTGGCGCCGATATCGAGCCGGCCATCGGGGGCGGCGAGCGCCAGACTGGCCGTGGCCTGCGCCGGCGTCAACGCCCGGATCAGGATCGGTAATGCCTCTTTCATTGCGCCCTTGCCGGTATCGGAGCCGGCGGTCTTGGCTGCCGCATGCAGTTGGTCGAAGAATTGGCGCAGAGTCGCTGCATCGATGTGCGAGACCTTTTCGATCAGCGTCAGTTTCGAGTACGGCCAGCCCTTGATGGTGCCGCCCCGCTGGGTCGAAATACTGGAACCGCTCCATTGTCCGTCCGCACTTTCGCGGGTTTCTCCGTGACTCTCACCCGCGGCCAGCTTGGCTATCTGTTTACCGTTGATCTTGAACTCGGCGCCCTTGAACGTCGCCCGGTCTGTGCCCGCCCAGAAATCGTATTTCGCCTGGCGCTTGTCGCCGGAAAACGTGAAGCCCTGAAGACTGCCACTGTAATCTTCACCGCTCCTGGGATTCTGGGCCTGATAGTTAATCGGTGCGATGCTGCCGCTGTAACGAACCCGGTCCTGTGCGCCATTGATCTGCGCCGTCATCTGCACGCCCTGCCAGGTCGCTCCGAACACGCCGAGGCTGTAGCGTCCGGGCGGCACGGTGAAGGTGCTGTTCGTGCTGCCGTCGAAATACTGGCGCACATAAATCTCCGGCTTGAAGATACCGGCGATGGAGGCGGGCGGCAGTTTCCCGCCCTTGAACTCGGCGGTATAGAGCACCGGCACGAAACTCACGTGCCCGCTGCCGAACGCGGCAAAGGCAATCGGGCCGTGATTGATACGCAGATCGAATTGCGGCTTGCCCCGGCTGCCGAGAAGGATCGCCCAGATCTGCATCGCGCGCGGCGACAGACTCGCCTGCGGGGTAAAGGAAAGCTTCGCCTCGGAGCTGTAAAAGCCGCGTTGGTAGGAGTCGACATGTACGACATAGCCCGCATGGTGGGCATTGATGTAGGCGATGCGCGCCTTGAAGCTGCTCTCCGCCGCACGTCCCACGAAATACGGCGCGATGGCCGCGGCAATGACGATAATGGCAACGATGGCAGCCAAGCCTATCCCGATTCGGCGTTTCATGGCATTCCCCTTCTCATGGATAGCGCAAGCACTCACTATACAACGCCCGGTGTAGAATCGAAGACCCGAAACACAGGGGAAAGACATGCCGGAATCCGCCATCCGCACCCACGGCCACGGTATCCACGCGATCGATACGCACTACGTGCGTGAGCAGCTGGATGCGAGCCACTTGATCGTGCGCGACGGGCGGGCGGCCTTCGTAGACTGCGGCGCCAACAACTCCGTGCCGTACCTGCTGGAGGCCCTCGACACGCTGGACATTGACCACAGCGCGGTAGACTACCTGCTCCTGACCCATATCCACCTGGATCACGCCGGCGGGGCCGGCACGCTGATGCGCGAACTACCGAACGCCACTGTCATTGTGCACCCGCGCGGGGCACAGCACCTGAGCGAACCGGCCAAGCTCGAAGCGGGCACCCGCGCGACTTATGGCGACGCTGTCTACGACACGCTCTACGGTGAACTGGTACCGATCGCGGCGGAGCGCATTCACGCCGCCGCAGACGATGAAGTGGTCATGTTGGGTGGGTCGCACCTGCGCTGCCTGCACACGCCGGGCCATGCCCTGCATCACATCGCCTATTACGACGAGGAGGCCAACGTTGTCTTCACGGGAGACATCTTCGGCATTTCCTACCGCGTGTTCGACAATCCCGCTGGCAAGCCGTTCGTCTTCCCGACCACCACGCCGACCCAGTTCGACCCCGAGCAGATGCATGCCTCGATCGAACGCATTGTCACCCTCGAACCCGAGGCGGTCTACCTCACCCATTACAGCCGTGTCGAAAACGTGACGCGCCTGGCCGCCGACTTGCACAACGATGTGGATCGTTTTGTGGAAATAGCCGAAGCCCTTTTCGACGCGCCGGATGCCGCAACCCGCATCCGCCACGCACTGCACGATTACCTCGCCCGGCGCCTGATCGAGCACGGCACGCGACTGGATCCGAAGCAGCGCGAAACATGGCTCGAAATGGATCTCAAACTCGACGCTGACGGCCTGATGGCGTGGGATCAACGTCGGAAGCGCACGGCATGACTGGAACCTGTCTCAAAAAACCGGATGACCACGACGGTGACGGATTGCGCCTGTGGCGCGAAGCGCCGAGTACGGTTTGGTTGTTCCCAATAAGCAAGGCGCGACAAACCCGCGGGCACAATCCACCCTGTCCCTACGGGTTGCACCCCTGCACTGCGGCTCATGGAGTATTTTGAGATGGGTTCTACACGGTTCCGCGCCTGGCGCGTTCACAAACACAACGGCGCCATCGAGGCGAAGCTGGAAACGATCAGCGAGCACGATATGGGCGAGGGCACGGTCACCATTCAGGCCGAGTATTCGAGCCTCAATTACAAGGACGCGCTCGCCCTCACCGGCAAGGGCAAAATCATGCACCGCTTCCCGCTGATCGCCGGCATCGATGTCGCCGGCCGTGTCGCCGACAGCGACGATCCGCGTTTTTCCAGCGGCGATCCGGTGCTGGTAACCGGCTGCGGACTGGGTGAAAATACCGATGGCGGCTTTGCCGAATACGTGCGGGTGGCCGCCGAGCACGTGATCCCAATCCCGAAGGGGCTCGACCCACGTAGCGCGATGCAACTCGGTACTGCCGGCTTTACCGTAGGCTTGGCGCTACAGCGCCTCGAGCACAACGGATTGCGCGCCGGCTGCGGATCAATCGCGGTCACCGGGGCGAGCGGCGGCGTAGGCGCCCTGGCCGTCGCCATACTCGCACAGTGCGGCTATCACGTGGTGGCCCTCACCTCCGACGCCAGAGTTTACGACTGGCTCAAGGACCTCGGCGCCACCGAAGTGCTCGATTCCCGCGAGCCGGGTTTCGGCGAACGCGCGCTCGAAAGCGCGCGCTATGCCGGCGCCATCGACACCGTTGGCGGCGAGGTACTTGCACGACTGCTGCCCGTAATCGACTGGTGGGGCGGCGTGGCCGTTATTGGAAATGCCGGTGGCGACGAATTCACGGCGACCGTGTATCCATTCATCCTGCGTGGCATCAGTTTGCTCGGCGTGAATTCGGTGGCCACACCGCGTCCGTTGCGCGAGATGGTCTGGCGCCGACTCGCGAACGAACTGCGACCACAAAAACTCGACGCCATCGCCGCCCATGAAATTGTGTTGGCCGACGTCATGGATGCCGCCGAGGCCATGATCGACGGGCACGGGCCGCGGGGACGCACACTGGTTCGTATTCGTTAGCCTGCCATCAAGGAGTCCTTCATGAGCCGCCAGGTCCATGTTCTCGAGATCGGCGCCTTGCGCCGCGAATTGCCGCTGTTTCAAGTCAAACCCGGACTGTCCATAGCCGTGCTCAACATACTGGGCGACGTGGAACTGGTGGAAGCCGCGGCCGAGGAACTCGCGCCACGCATCAAATCCATCAATCCCGGGGCGCTGGTCACCCCGGAAGCCAAATCCATCCCCCTGGCTTATGCGTTGGCCGCGCGCCTGCAACTGCCCTACGTAGTGCTGCGCAAGAGTTACAAATCCTACATGGGCGATGCCCTGTCGGTGAGGACTCACTCCATCACCACCGGCACGCAGCAATCCCTGTATCTCGACGAGAAGGATCGCCAACTGATACACGATGCGCCGATCGCCCTGGTCGATGACGTGGTCAGCACCGGCTCGACCCTGAACGCCATGCGCTCGCTGATGCAGCGGGCGAATGCACGCGTGGTGGCCGAGACTGCGATCTGCACCGAGGGTAATCCGCAAGAGTGGCCCGACGTGATCGCACTCGGCCACCTGCCGCTGTTTACCGACGACGCATGAGCAGCCGCCGCCTCGACCCGGCGCTGGCCGAGCGCCTGGCAGCCACGGCCCTGGACGCAATCGGGCGCGAATATCCCAACCACATCATGCACTGGCTGGACGGAAACGATGACGTGCGTGCGCCGCACGAACTGCATCCCGTTTTTTACGGTTGCCTCGACTGGCATTCGGCGGTGCATAATCACTGGCTCGTGGCCCGTCTGCTCAAGCTGTTCCCGGACGGCGGATTTTCCACCCGTGGCCGGCGGCTGCTGGATGAGCGGATTACGCCCGAGTCGATAGCCGTGGAATGCACCTACTTCGCGGCGCCGGGGCGCGCGGGCTTCGAACGCCCCTACGGCTGGGCCTGGCTGCTCGCCCTGGACACCGAACTGGCCCCGTGGCGGGAACAACGGCATGCCCTCGCGCCGCTGCTCGAGCTCATCGTCTCGCGCATACCTCCGTGGCTGGCCGCGATGCCTTATCCCGTACGCTCCGGCGAACACGCCAACACGGCCTTCGCCCTGGGCCTGATGCTCGACTGGAGCCGCGCAATGGGAAACGATGCGCTGGGAGAAACAATCATGGCCGCTGCCCAAAGGCTCTACCTCTCCGACCGGGACGCAACACTGGCCTTCGAGCCCTCGGGCCAGGACTTTCTCTCCCCGATGCTGGCCGAGGCCGATCTCATGTCGCGCCTACTCGACGCCGGCGAACTGGCCGACTGGCTCAACCGGTTTCTGCCGGACATTCCGGGTGACCGCGACGCGCCCTGGCTTGAACCCGCACGGGTTCCAGACTCAGCAGACTACAAACTCGCCCACCTGGCCGGGCTCAACCTGAGCCGAGCCTGGATGCTCGACGGCGTGGCGTCGGCCCTGCCCGTGAACGATCCGCGCCGCCCCGCACTCGCGACAGCGGCTACGGATCATGTCAGCGCGGGTCTTGCCACGACGTTACGCGAGGACTACGGCGCGAGTCACTGGCTGCCCACCTTCGCCGTGTACGCTCTGACCGGCGGCATCGCCAAGGCCTGATTAAAAGACGATTTTATTTCCCACTTATTCCCCCCTGAGAGGGTTGGAATGAGGGTGCGCACCGTACCGACTTATCCGGTTTTGCCCCTCACCCCAACCCATATCCCCGCACAGGGGACTAAGGGGGATAAACTTCCAGACGACTCAAGGTCGACGGCTTCAGCCGCCCTGAGTTGCAGCAGGTGCCGGACGCTGCATGCGGCGGCCATCATGGTCCCACCCTTGCATTCCATGCCTGTGATGGCCCTTGCCGCGGCGCATGTCCTGCAAATGCGTATCCAGCACCCTGCGCTGCACCGGCGTCAGTTGACCGTAAAATTTCCTCATGGCCTGCGCCAGGACCTGCGCATGCCGGGAACGTTCCTCGGAGAACTTTGCCATCTTGTCGAAGGCCTGTGGTGCCGTCATCAGTTCACCGGACTTTTTCATTCCACGCTTGCCGGTCCAATGCGGACGCATGGCTTTCATTGAAGCCATGAGCTGGTTCCACGCCGGCTCCTGCGCAGAAGTGAGCTTGAGTTGCGCTTTCAGCATCGCGAACGCTTCATGGTGATGCCGCGCGTGCCACCCGGATTGTCCGGACTCGGTCCCGCCGGGAGCGGGTTGGGCGAATGCCGTGCCGACGCCCAACAGGGCGAGTGCAGCAACGGCGGTCATAATCGGTTTATACATGATCATTACCTCGATAAAAGCAATCAAACGACGGGCGAATCCCGTCGCAGACTATTCCAGCAAACGGATGTAAGCGCCATGTGTCGGAACAGCGGATTTTTGTAGGGTAAAGGTTACAGGCCGGCCCTGGAAACACTGCGTTACAAATCCGGCGTGCAATTCCGACGTACCTGGCGTATAAACCCTGCTATGAACGAATCGGACCATATTCTGGTTGTTGACGACGACCGTGAAATCCGGCGTCTGCTCGGCGACTACCTGGCTCGCAACGGCTACCGCGTTTCGGCTGCGGCGGACGGCACGGAAATGCGTCGGACGCTGGCCACGGCAGCCCCCGATCTCGTGGTGCTCGACATCATGCTGCCCGGGACCGACGGGTTCGAACTGTGCCGCGAAATCCGTGCGAAAAGCGCCATCCCGGTCATCATGCTCACCGCACGCGACGAGGACACCGACCGGGTCGTCGGGTTGGAAATGGGCGCCGATGACTACCTCGCCAAACCGTTCAACCCGCGAGAACTGGTGGCCCGTATCAAGAGCGTGCTGCGCCGCACCCGGGCACTGCCGCCGAATCTTCGCCCGGCGCAAAGCAACCTCCATTACCGCTTTGCCGGTTGGACGCTCGATACCGCCTCGCACCAACTCAATGCGCCGGATGGCGTGCTCGTCGCCCTGAGCGGTGCCGAATACCGGCTGCTACTCACCTTTGTAGAACATGCGGGCGCCGTGCTTTCGCGCGACCAGTTGCTGGACCTGACCCGTGGACGCGAAGCCACACCCTTCGATCGCAGCATCGACGTCCAGGTCAGCCGCCTGCGCCAGAAGCTGCGCGACGATGCCCGCGAGCCCGCTATCATCCGCACCCTGCGCAGCGAGGGCTACGTACTCGCCTCGGAAGTCGAGACTTTATAAGCATGGTGATCAGGCCCTGATGCGGTGGTTCCCGCGTTCGCTGTTCGGGCGGATGGTGTTGATTCTCACCGCCGGACTCACCATCGGACTGGTGGCTGCAGCGGCGCTCAATCTGCACGAGCGCCGCCACTTGATGAGCCATGCCTCGATGGACCGTGCGGTCGAACATATTGCGACCACGGTCGAGGTCTTTGACCGGATCGCGCCGGACTCCCAGATCGGCATCACCCATGTTCTGGGAACGCACCGCTGGCGCGTGGATTTCGGTCCACCGCCACCCGCGGGAAAAACACCACCTCAAGCCGCGAATTTTCTCGCAGCCTTGCGTACAGCACTCGGTCCCGGCTACCCGGTGCGCATCGCCCGCGTCGGTCGAAACGGCGAATTCGTCGAACGGAACAATGTTCACGAACCGATCCGCAACATGATCGCAGTGCGCTTGCACGACAGTCATTGGCTGCGCTTTACCGACCGACACCATCAACAGCATTCACCCTGGCCACGCACGCTTATCTTCGAACTGGCGGTGCTGCTCGCAGTGTTAATTCTTTTCTCACTGCTTGCAATAGGGCGCGTCACACGTCCGCTCTCCATGCTCGCCCGCGCCGCCGACAACCTCGGACGCGACATCCGACATCCGCCACTCGCTGAAACCGGCCCTACCGAAGTTCGTCACGCCGCAGCCGCCTTCAATCTCATGCAACAGCGGTTGCTGGGGTTTCTCGCCAATCGTCTACGCATGCTGACCGCCATATCGCACGACCTCAAGACACCGGTGACCCGATTACGGTTGCGCGCCGAAATGCTGGAAGACCCCACGCTGCGCGATGACATCAACCGCGACCTCGACGAGATGGACGCCATGCTGACCGGCACGCTGGCCTACATGCGCGGCGAAGCGGAACGCGAACAGATTCAGCCAATCGATGTCAATGCACTGCTCGAAAGCATGACCGCAGATGCCCAGGCGCTGGGCCAGGCGGTCATCCTGTCCGGCAAAGCCACCGCGCCCTATCCCGCTCGGCCACGTGCGCTGCGCCGGGCCATCGACAATCTGGTGCAGAACGCCCTGCGGTACGGCGGCAACGCCAGCATTGAGGTCGAGGACACGCCACGCACGCTTTTTATCCGCGTTGCCGACCACGGTCCGGGCCTGCCCGAAGCGGAACTGGAACAGGTATTCGAGCCCTTCTATCGCACGGAACGCTCGCGCAACCGTGCGACCGGCGGCACCGGACTCGGCCTCTCCATCGCTCGCGACGTGGCCGAAAGCCACGGCGGCACGCTCACCCTCGCCAACCGCGCAGCGGGCGGACTAGTCGCCACACTCACTCTCCCGCGCTGACTCGACTTGTCACACACTGTCAGCAGGTAACAACTCCACCTTTCAGGCTGACAAGGTGCATATCCGTCAACCTGACCTGAATCAACGGCCCTAACCACGACTCGAAGTTCTCGAGCCTCGGACCCACGGGGCACACATCGGTTGCCATAAATCTTTTCCGACCCAGCGGCCGGATCTCCGCCTTGTAGAGTAGTGAACGGGGGAACGGGTTGTGTACTTCCAACGTCATCCCCTTATCCGATTCCTGTTCCAATTTCAGAACCAATGTGGAATCTGGATGCGTTACTTTCTCTACCAACTTGAGCTGTTTCAGTTGTCCATCTTTGCCAGGCGTAACCTCGATGTTCAGGATCTGTCCCGCGAAAACCGTTATGTCCTGCTTCTGTATAACCGGTATTGGCGGTTCGAACGTGTGCCGGTAGGTCGAACCATTCCGCTTGACGAGGGTAACGGTGAACGGCTGATTGACGCACTGGAACCGCATCGGCTGCGTACAAAGCTTGACCAGCAGTTGGTGCTTTTTTACATTGCTGATCTGCGTCGTATTGGAGCTCCCGCTCTGCGCGCACGCCCCTATGACCACTGCAGCAACGGCCAGGCCGATCCACTTCTGAATCCTCATTACTCCCTTTCCGGACTCTCCGGCTGTTGGTCCTCATTGTCGGGATTGCGCCGCCGCGCCCGGTGCCAGAACCAGATGGCGACAACGACGACGCACAACACTATCACGCCGACTACGAGCCAGGTGGTGATGTGCTCGTACTGGCTGAGCCACTGCTTCAGGCTCTGCCCCAGGTAGTAGCTACCGAATCCCCACAATGCCACCCACATGGCCGCGCCAATGGTGTTGAAGAACAGAAAACGGCGAAATCCCATCTTGGCCGAGCCCGCGATCAGGCCGTTGATCTGGCGGGCCACGTCGAAAAAGCGGGCGAGGAAAACAAACCAGCCGCCGTGCTTGTTGAAACGATCAAATATCTTTTCCATGCGCGCCCGGGACACGCCGAAGCGCCGGGCATAGCGGAAGATGAGTCGATGCCCGCCCTTGTGTCCGATCAGGTAGCCGATGTTGTCACCGGTGGTGGCGGCGGCGAAGGCCACCACCAGCACCAGCCACAGGTGCAGGTTGCCGGTGGCGGCAAACAGCGCGGCGGTTACGAGAAGGGTCTGCCCCGGCGCCGGGATGCCGAAGCTTTCCACAAAAATGACAATAAACAGGATCGGATAGCCATATTGATTCAGGTACCCCTCAATCGCGTGGACTAGACCCTCCATGTATTCGACCCTTTTTGTGACGAGCCAATGCTAGCATGCTGGTGATCCGGCAATGGACTAAAATATTCCGTCGAATCGCCCCCTGCATGACACGGAGCAGAAAAATGACGGATTTTCGCGAGGAAAGCGACAGCCTGGGCAAGGTCAAGGTGCCCGCCGACAAACTCTGGGGCGCACAGACTCAGCGTTCGCTGGAGCACTTCAGTATCGGTCGCGACATCATCCCGCGGGAGATGATCCATGCCTACGCCATCCTCAAGAAGGCCGCCGCCCATGCCAACCATGCGGGCAAACGCCTGAACGACCAGCGCTTCGAGCTGATCACCCGGGTGTGCGATGAGATCCTCGCGGGCCAGCATGCCGACATGTTCCCGCTGCATGTCTGGATGACCGGCAGCGGAACCCAGTTCAACATGAACGTCAACGAAGTTGTTTCCAACCGTTGCTGCCAGATCGAGGGCACGCCGCTCGGGTCCAAGAAACCGGTGCACCCGAACGATCACGTCAACATGTCCCAGTCCTCCAATGACACCTTCCCCACCGCGATGTACATCGCCACGGCCGTGGGCGCCAACGAAACCCTCCTGCCCGCCGTGCGCGAACTCGCAAAAGCGATCGCAGCCAAGGCCGATGAATGGAAAGACATCGTCAAAATAGGGCGCACGCACATGCAGGACGCCACCCCGCTCACCCTGGGCCAGGAATTTTCCGGTTACGCGGAAATGCTCAAGGAAGACATTACCCGCATCGAGGCCGCATTGGGCGACGTGTACAAGCTGGCCCTCGGGGGCACCGCCGTGGGCACCGGCATCAACGCACCGGCCGACTTCGCCGACGCCGCGGCAAAACAAATTGCAACCTTCACCAAGCTGCCTTTCGTGAGCGCTCCGAACAAGTTCGCCGTGCAGGGCGCGCACGATGCGCTGGTGCATTTCTCGGGATCGCTCAAGACGCTCGCCGTGTCGCTCTACAAGATCGCAAACGACATCCGGTTGCTCTCCTGCGGCCCGCGCGCCGGCTTCCACGAGTTGCTGATCCCGGAGAACGAGCCGGGCTCCTCGATCATGCCCGGCAAGGTCAACCCGACCCAGACCGAAGCCCTTGCGATGCTGGCCGTTCAGGTCATGGCCAACGACGTGGCGGTCACCTTCGGTGGTGCCGGCGGCCTGCTCGAGATGAACGTCTACAAGCCACTCATCATCGCCAACATCACGGAATCGATGTCCATTCTCGGCGACGGTTGCACCAACTTCCGCAAGTACCTGATCGAAGGCACCGAGCCCAACCGCAAGAAGATCGAGGAATATGTAGAGCGTTCTCTGATGTTGGTGACGGCCCTGTCGCCCGAAATCGGTTACGACAAGGCCTCCGAGATCGCCCACTATGCCGACGATCACGACACCACACTCAAGGCGGCCGCGCTCAAGCTTGGCTACGTCAGCGAGAAGGAATTCGACCGCATCGTCGATCCCACCAAAATGGTTCACCCAAGCTAACCCCCAGGGTGGAAGTCCTGCTACCAGGAGTAAAACCGGTCATGACTACAAAAAAACACGGATTGGAACTGCTACAAGACCCCTCGCTTAACAAGTCCACGGCCTTTACCGAGGTCGAGCGCGAGAAACTCGGCCTGGTCGGCCTCATACCGGAGGTCACTGAAACCGAAGACCTCCAGTTGCAGCGCGTGATGATGCAGCTGAGTCACAAACACTCGCCCATCGACCAGTACATCTACCTGGCGGGCCTGCTCGATCACGACGAAACCCTGTTCTACAGGACGATCATGTCCGATCCGGCGCGCTTCCTTCCGATCGTCTACGACCCGACCATTGGCGAGGCCTGCCTCAAGTACGGCCACGTCCTGCGCCAGCCGCGCGGCATGTACCTTTCCATCCGTCGCAAGGGCCAGGTGCGCGAGATCCTGAAGAACTGGCCGATCAAGGACGTGCGCGTCATTTGCGTCACCGACGGCGGGCGCATCCTGGGCCTCGGCGACCTGGGCGCCAACGGCATGGGTATTCCGATCGGCAAGCTGCAGCTCTACACGGCTGCTGCGGGAGTGCCCCCGCAGTACTTGCTGCCGATGTACCTCGACGCCGGCACCAACAACGAAAAGCTCTTGCACGATCCGCTGTATCTCGGCATCCGCCAGTCACGTCCGTCGACCGAGGAACTCTATGCCTTCGTGGACGAGTTCATGGAAGCGGTGCAGGAGGTCTTTCCCGGCTGCTGTGTGCATTTCGAGGACTGGACCGGCGTGGACGCCGTGCATCTGCTCGAACGCTACCGTGACAAGTACTGCGCATACAACGACGACGTGCAGGGCACCGCGGGCATCACGCTCGCCGGGATGATCAACGCGACCCGCATCAAGGGCACGAAGCTCAAGGACGAGAAATACCTGTTCCTCGGTGCCGGATCGGCGGGCATCGGCCTGGCCAACCTGCTCTGCTCCGCCCTGGTGCAGGAAGGCATGACGCTTGAAGAAGCCCGGTCCCGCGTCCACATGTTTGACGTCAACGGCCTGCTCGAATCGACCCGCACCGACCTCGTGGACTTTCAGGTGCCCTATGCCCACAAGCATGCGCCGACTCACAACTTTGTGGAAGCGATCGAGAGCATCAAGCCAACCACGATCATCGGCGTGAGCACCATCGGCGGCGCCTTCAACCAGAAAGTGGTCGAGGCGATGAGCCGTGTCAACGAGCGCCCGGTCATCCTCGCCCTGTCGAATCCGACCGAGCATGCCGAGTGCACGGCCGAGCAGGCCTATCAGTGGTCGAACGGCAAGGCGATCTACGCGGCTGGCGTGCAGTTCCCGCCGGTGCATTTCAAGAAGCAGACCTTCCTGCCGGGACAGGCCAACAACTTCTACATCTTCCCCGCGGTGGGCATGGCCATCGTCGCCACCAAGGCCAAGCGCGTGAGCGACGAAATGTTCATCGAAGCAGCACGTGCCGTCGCCGACCAGGTGACCGATAAGCAGCGGGAACAGGGACTACTCTACCCGCTGCAGTCGAACATCCTGGAAATCGAGATCAAGACCGCCGCCCGGGTGGCTGCGCTCGTGTTCGATTCCGACCTGGCGGACGTGAAACGCCCGGACGACATGGAAGCCTTTATCCGTGAACACGTCTACGAGCCGGAATACAAATCGCTCGTCTGAATCGGCCTGCCATCCTGAAAACAAAGAGGGCCCTTTCGGGCCCTCTTTTTCCTGCACGCTGTTCTGGATTCAGTGTTTGAGCGTATTGTCGTAAAAGGCGTCCAGGTCCTTCTGCAACTTCTTCAGGGCAGACGTGCGGATGTAGAGCATGTGCCCGTCATGATAGAAGTGAATGCTGATGTTCTTCTGCAGCGACGGGGCGAGGCCCATGTGGTTCAGCTCGTACTGCGTCTTGAAGAACGGCGTGGCCAGGTCGAAGTAGCCGTTGCCCGAAAACACCTTCAGATCCGGGTTCTGCGTCATCGCGTCACGCAGGTCGGGCAGCGTATCGGGTACCGGATACTCGTGCCCATCGACCCGATGGTGCCAATCCCATAACTGGTTGACCTTGTAGCTCAGGAAAATGTATTTGGCATCGTCCTTGTACTTGAGGTCGTTCTGCAGGTAATTGTGGAATGCCACGACCATCGGCGGGAACACGGCGCTACCGGAAGGATCGTAGCCCGGATACTCGCCGGCGGAATCGTAGTCGATGCCCTCGTAACGCGCATCGTAGCGTCCCACTGTGCGGGCGTCGCCGCGCAGGAGCTGTTTCATGAAACGGCCCGGCTCGATACGCAGTCTGGTCTCCTTCAAGTAGGTTTCACTCAAGCCGGTGTACTCGTGGAGCTTCGCTGCCACGGCGTTTTCCTGCGCCTCGGAAATGCTGTCGCCAGCCTTGAGTGCCTGATCGTACTGTCCCATGGCGAATTCACGTACGGTCTGCACGAAGGCCGGCAGATCCTTCGGCTTGTTGGGCAGCTTGTCGTGATACCAGGCGATGGCTGCGTAGCTGGGCAGATAGAGCTCGTAGGACAGATCGTTCGAGCCCTGCGGCTGGAACCAGAACTCGTCATTGAAATTGAGGATGCTGGAGAGCAGAATCACACCATTGAGTGCAACCCCCTTGTTCTGCAGCCAATCGGCAAGCATGGCGCAGCGCGGGGTGCCATAACTCTCGCCAAGGATGAACTTGGGCGAATTCCAGCGATCGTTGTTCTGCAGGTAATTCTCAATGAAATTGCCGAAGGCCTTCACGTCCTGATCTGCGCCATAGAAGTCCTTGGGCTTGGATTTGCCCATGAGCCGGCTGTAGCCGGTGCCCACCGCATCGACGAACACCAGGTCGGTCTTGTCCAGCAGGCTGTAGGGGTTCTTGTTCAGCGTGTAGGGCGCGGGTGGCGTGGGCTTGGCGTTCGTCGTCTCCACGCGCATCGGCCCGAAGCCGCCGAGATTCACCAGCACCGAGGAACCGCCCGGGCCGCCGTTCCAGGCGAAAGTCACCGGCCGGGTGCGTGGCCGCTCCCCGTCCTTGGTATAGGCGATATAGAACATGCGTGCCGTCGGCTGGCCCTTGTCGTTCTTGAGCTCGATGGTGCCTGCCGTGGCGGTATACCGAATGGTGTGTCCGTTGATCTGCACGCTGCCATGGGTGACCGAGTTCGGGGGCGCCGGATTCTCGGTTTTGGCTCCTTGCTTGTCGTGGCCACCCGCGTAGGCCGCCGTGGCAAACGGCACGGCCAGCGCGAAGGCCAGGAGGGGAATCGCTATTCTTTTCACGTCTCGTCTCCTTACTGTGAACATTGTTTAAAAAGGCGGCCCGGCAGGGGGCAAGACCGCCGCCCGGCTGCAACCCGCAACCATAACGGAGACCGTGAACGAGCGCGCTGTGTGGCGCCCATCGTCACAGGATGATTTGCACAGCCTCCACGACTGCGCGCGCATGTGCACGCGCCTTTGCAACACTTTCCGCCCGCGCGAGGCCCACGCCCATGCGCCGGCGACCATGCACCTCGGGCTTGCCGAACAGACGCAGCGTCGTGTCGGGACGCGCGAGCGCCGCATCGAGATTGGAAAACCGCACGGCGCGGGAGTCGCCCTCGACCAGCAGGGCACAGGACGCGGACGGCCCCAACTGGCGGATGGACGGCACCGGCAGGCCGAGGATCGCCCGCACATGCAAGGCAAACTCGGACAGGTCCTGGGACATGAGCGTGACCATGCCGGTGTCATGCGGTCGCGGCGATACTTCGCTGAACCACACCTCGTCGTCCTTGACGAAAAACTCCACGCCGAACACGCCATGGCCGCCGAGATTGTCGGTCAGTACGCGAGCCATTTGCCGGGCTCGCGCCAGTGCCTTGTCGCTCATCGGGTGTGGCTGCCAGGACTCGCGGTAGTCCCCGTGTTCCTGGCGATGGCCGATCGGTTCGCAGAAGCTGGTTCCGCCCGCATGGCGCACGGCCAAAAGGGTGATCTCGTAGTCGAAATCCACAAAGCCTTCCACGATGACGCGGCCGCCGCCGGCGCGGCCGCCTTCCTGCGCATAACGCCAGGCGGAAATCGCATCGGCCTCGGAATGAATGATGCTCTGGCCCTTGCCCGAGGAACTCATGATTGGCTTGACCACGCAGGGCAATCCGAGCTCCGAGATGGCCAGGTGATACTGGTCCTCGTTTTCTGCGAAGCGGAAAGGTGACACCTTGAGGGCAAGCTTTTCCGCCGCGAGGCGCCGGATGCCTTCGCGATCCATGGTCAGGCGTGCGGCCCGCGCCGTGGGGATGACGACCTGCCCCTCCGCCTCCAGCCGTTCCAGCTCGGCCGTTGCGATCGCCTCAATCTCGGGAACGATGTAATGGGGCTTTTCCTGCTCGACCAGGCGCCGTATGGCCGCACCGTCGAGCATGTCGATCACGTGGCTGCGATGGGCCACCTGCATGGCAGGCGCGTTGGCATAGCGGTCGACCGCGATGACTTCGACACCCAGCCGCTGGGCCTCGAGCGCGACTTCCTTGCCCAGTTCCCCCGAACCCAGGAGCATGAGCCGGGTCGCTCCTTCCGTCAAAGACGTACCTATGCTGACCATGCGTGCTGCCCCTCCCGGTCGTTGTCTATATACCCGGTGCTTGCTTACTGCGATTCGCCGTTCGATCCGCCGCCCGCAACGCGCAAGTGGCCCTCGCGGCGGGCCTTGACGAGGATCCCCAGGTAATAGGCCACATAGTAACCGAGCACCAGGGACAGGATCCCGTGCAATATCGGCTGTGGGGCGAAAGCGATGGAATGGACGGCAGCCGCACCCTGCGCCGAGGCCGCCTCCATCTGCTTCTGAATCTGCGGGAACATGACGAAGTACTCATAGGCGAAACGCGCCAGCAGCAACGCAATCAGGCCGATTCCGAGATATAGGTTGGGCACGTACCAGACGCCGTATTCATCCCGCCCCATCTGCGTGAAGCGCAAGGCGATCAACGCCACGATCACGCCACCCGCGAAACCGCCGGCCGAACTGCCGTATTCGAGCATGGGATCCATGCGGTGCGCGTACGAAACCAGCAGCAGCACGCAGAGCACGGCGAAGATGACCACCCGGATGATCAGGCGGCGTTCATTGAAACGCTGGTGCCCGATCAGGCGGCGGCCGCGGCGATAGAGCAGCAATGCAACGATGGCCACGACGGCTACGATTGCGCCCCAACCGTAATGTCCAATGGCGGGTGTCATGGAATCTCCTTCTCACCGGATCGGTGATCGCACATGATACAGAGTGCACTACCTGAAAAACGGAGGGGCCCCGTGTGGGGCCCCTCTTCTTGCGGCAAGCCGCTTAGTGGCTTTTCGAGTTCTCTTCGATGAACTTCGCTGCGGCATCATGCAGCCCCTTGTGCGCCTTGGGGTTCAGGTAAACCATATGCCCCGACTGGAAGAAGGCGTAGCTGATGTTTTTCTGCAGCTTGTGCGGAATCGGCAGCTGGTGGAGTTCGTACTGCGAAGAGTAGAACGTCGTGCCCAGGTCGAAATAACCGCCCTCGAGCAGGATCTTGAGATCCGGGTTGAATATCATCGCCGAGGCCAGGTCCGGCATCACATTCGGCGTGAACGGAAGCTGGAACGGCGCACCCGGCTGCGCATGCTTCCAGTCCCAGTACCGGAACACATTGATTATTGGCTTGTAGGTCATGCCCTTGCCGAAATCGAGCGTGTTGCGCACATACTGGTTGAACATGGACACGGTCGGCGCGTCGATGGAAGAGTCCATGGGATCGTAGCTCGCGCTCTCCCCCATCGGATCCATCGCCGGGCCGCTGTAGCGCGAATCCAGGCGGCCGGTCAGATCGTCGCTGTCCGCCAGCAGCTCATGCGCGAACTGGCCGCCGGTGATCTTCAGGTCGGCCTTGAGGATGTAGGCCACCGGCAGGCCAGTGTACATGTGCACCTGCTCGGCGATGTTCTGCTTGGTCGCGGCGTCCAGGTTGGCGCCGGCACGCAGGGCGTCCAGGTAAGGCCCGGTCGCAAACGCCTCGACCTTCTTCAGGAACGGCATGAGCTCCTTGGGCTGGTTCGGCACCTTGTGGTGATACCAGGCCGTGGCCGCATAGGTCGGCAAGCCCAGCGCATAGGGCAGGTTGATGCCCGGGTCGATTTCCGGGAAGTCGACGTTGATGTTGTAGTTCAGGATCGCCGACTGCAGAATGACGCCATTCAGGCCCACACTGTCATCGCGCTCCAGGATGTTGGCAAGCACCGCCGAACGGGTCGTGCCGTAGCTCTCCCCATACAGGAACTTGGGCGAATTCCAGCGGTTGTTCTGCGTCAGGTACTGGGTGATGAACTTGGCGAAAGAGTGGGCATCCTCATCGATGCCATAAACGTCCTTGGGCGTACCCGCGCCGCCCACGTTCTTGCCGAGCACGCGGCCGAAGCCCGTACCGGGGGCATCGATGAACACCATATCGGTGGCATCGAGCAGGCTGTCGTTGTTGTTGACCATCTTGTAGGGTGCCGACGGCGTCAATGTACCGCTACCGACTTCGACGAGTTTAGGGCCGAAGGCCAGCATGTGCAGCCAGATGGTCGAGGAGCCCGGACCACCGTTGTAGAAGAAGGTGATCGGGCGATCCGCGGGATTGCTCACGCCACGCTTGACGTAGGCCATGTAGGACATGCTCGCGACCGGCTTCTGTTCCTTGTTCTTGATGATCAGGGTGCCGGCGGTGGCAGTGTAATTGATCCGGTGGCCTTCCACGGTAACCGATCCGGTGGTCACGGACTTCTGGGGCTGGACCGCAGACGCTGCGGCTGCGCCTTTTTTCATCTCGGGCTTGCTGGCAGCGAAGGCTGGTACGGTGGCCGCCACCAGAGCCAGAGCCACCAAGTAGGTTGTTGCTCTATTCATTAATATCTCCCGGTAAAGGCGCAAGGCCTGCTGGCCACGCCAACCGAATATGACCCGACAGGCCTCACGGCGCCGGGAACGAAACAGGCCACTCGCTGGCGGCCCCGCAAAACAAGATGGCTTCTCTGCAAAGCCAACGTGTTGTACTGTAATAAAACACGGACATTCCTGTCAAGGTGATTGCCCATCTGCCGGCCCGGTAATAAAAAAGGGGCCCCGAAGGGCCCCTTTGCCAGCTCAAGCACCGGCCATCAATGCTTGTAGTTGGCCTCGATGAACTTCGCCGCCGCATCGTGCAGCTTCTTGTGCGAGACGGGGTTGGTGTACACCATATGCCCCGAATCGAAGAAATCGTAGCTGATGTTTTTCTGCAGTTTCGGTGGAATCGGCAACTGGTGCATTTCGAATTCGGCCGCATAGAAGGGCGTTCCGAGATCGAAGTAACCACCCGTGAGCAGTATCTTCATGTTCGGATTCATCTTCATCGCCTCGGCCAGATCGTTCATCACGTTCGGCGTGCCCGTGTGCCCATTGTGCTTCCAGCTCCAGTGCATGGAGCCGTAGATTTCCGGACGATAGGTCATATCCTGTCCGAAGTTGAGCGTGTTACGCACATAGTCGTTGAACTCGGACACGGTCGGCGCATCGATCGCCGAATCCAGAGGATCGTAGTAGGCACGCTGGCTCAACGGGACCATGGCCGGCCCGCTGTAGCGCGAATCCAACCGCCCCGTGACATCGTCGCTGTCCCCGAGCAACTCGTGCGCAAACTCGCCGCCGCCCACCTTGAGATCGGCCTTGAGAATATAGGCCGTGGGCAGGCCGGTGTACTGGTGCATCTGCTCAGCCACCTTCTGCCTGGTGGCGGCATCGAGCTGATCGCCCTGGTTGAGCGCGGAAAGATAAGGCCCCATCGCGAACTGCTCGGCCTGCTTGAGAAGGCTGTTGAGGTCCTTGGGCTGGTTCGGCAGCTTGTGGTGATACCAGGCGGTCGCAGTATAGCTCGGCAAGCCCGTCGCATAGGAAATGTTCACGCCCGGATTGCGCTGCGGCCCGTCCACACTGAGATCGAAATTGAGAATCGACGATTGCAGAATAATGCCGTTAAGCCCTACATCCTTCTGCTCCAGATCACCCGCAAGCACGGCCGAGCGTGTCGTCCCATAGCTTTCGCCATACAGAAACTTGGGCGAGTTCCAGCGGCTGTTCTTGGTCAGGTACTGGGTGATGAAACGCGTAAACGCCTGGGCGTCGGGTTCGAGCCCGTACACGTCCTTGGGTGTGCCGACACCGCCCTCTTTCTTGCCGATCACGCGGCCAAAACCGGTACCGGGGGCGTCGATGAACACCATGTCTGTGGCATCCAGCAGGCTGTAGTCATTGTTCACCAACTCATAGGGTGCCGGCGGCGTCAACGTTCCGCTACCCACCTTGACGAGCTGTGGTCCGTAGGCCAGCATGTGCAGCCACACCGTGGACGAACCCGGGCCGCCATTGTAGAAAAACGTGATCGGGCGATCCGCCGGGTTGCTTACATCGCTTTTGATATAAGCGAAATAGGACATACTGACATACGGCTTGTTCTTGTCGTTTTTCAGCACCAGCGTACCCGCAACCGCCTTGTAGCGGATACGGCTGCCCTCGACGGTCACCACGCCGTGGGTTACGGATTGCTGGGACTGCGGCGGCTGCGCCTTGGCGCCAGCGGGATCGCTCTTGCTCTGGTGATTACCACCTGCAGCCAGCGCGGGCACCGCGACCAAAGCCAGAATGGCTGCCGCGGTTCTCAAAGATAACTTTTTCACACAAATTCTCCTTTTCCATCCGCCAAGGCGCAACCTGCGCCGCGGCAAAAAGCACCGGCCAGTAATCGATGGACGACTGGGGGCTGAACTACCGACGGTTCGCAACGGTACCCTCGCCGGTGAGTTCCGTACGGTAATACAACACGCCAGCGCGCACAAGCACCCCTCCCGCAATATTGAAAACATGAGCGCGCCGGAACCGCCCTGCTGCCATCGTCACCTTTCGTTTATGCTTGAGCTTCGACAAACCAACCAAAGACCGGCATGAACAAAGCGGCGGAACACGGCACACAGACATTCGATGGCGGCTGCACCTGCGGCGCGGTACGTTACCGCATGACCAGCCCGCCGATGTTCGTGCATTGCTGTCATTGCCGCTGGTGCCAGCGCGAAACCGGCACATCCTACGCGCTGAACGCCATGATCGAGGCCGACCGCGTCGTGCTGCTCGCCGGCGAGCCCGAGACCGTGGACACACCATCGCTGAGCGGCCACGGGCAGAAGATCGCCCGCTGCCCCACCTGCCGCATCGCGCTGTGGAGCAACTATGCCGGTGCGGGCGACGCCATCCGCTTCATCCGTGTCGGCACGCTCGACGAGCCGGATCGGGTGCCGCCCGACATCCAGATTTTCACCGCCTCCAGGCAGCCCTGGGTCGTACTCTCGGCGGACATACCGGCGGTCGAGGAGTTCTACGACCGCAAGCGGTACTGGCCCAGGGAGAGCCTGGAGCGGCGGCGCAAGGCGCTGGGGAAGTAACCCCTTACTTCGAGCCTTCCGTGGAGTGAATGAAGGCGGCCACGTTGTCGTGCAGCTTCTTCAGGGCCGGCACGTGCACATAAACCATATGGCCGGATTCGTAGTAGTGATAGGAAATGTTGCTTGCCAGCGATCGCGGAATCTGCAGGTGCTTCATCGCATAGACCGCGGCATAGAAAGGCGTGGCCAAATCGAAGTACCCCGCCTCAAGCTGCACCTTCAGGTTCGGATTGTACTTCATCGCCGCGGCCAGGTCGGGCATCACGTTCGGCGCCATCGGCAGCGGCGTATCCGCGCTCGGGGGCTGGTGCTGCCAATCCCACTTGCTGCCCCACAGCGCGATTTCCGGCCGGTACTGCATATAGCCCGGCTTGAAGTGAAGCGTGTTGCGCACATAACTGTTGAAACCCGATATATACGCTGAACTGATAGCCGCCGCTTGCGGATCGTACTGGGCTTCCTGGCTCAGCGGGTCCATGGACGGACCGGCGAACCGCGTATCCAGGCGACCGGTCGATTCGTCGGATCCGGCGAGCAGGTTCTTCTCGAACTCACCGCCGTTCACGCGCAGGTTCGCCTTCACCCAGTACGCCGCGGGCAGGCCCGTGTACTGATGCAACTGCTCGGCCACCTGCTGCTCCTGCTGCGCCGTCAGGTCCGTACCCGCGTTGAGCGCATCGGCATAACCATGCATCGCGAAATGCTCCACCTTCTCCAGGAAGGTCTGCAGGTCCCTGGGCTGGCCGGGCAGCTTGTGGTGATACCAGGCTGTCGCGGCATAAGTCGGCAACGCCAGTTCGTAGGACAAACCCATGCCCGGATTATCCTCTGGGTCGTCGGCATTGGAAATGTCGTAGTTCAGGGTCTGCGAAAGCAGCACCACGCCGTTCAGGTCGATGTTGTCGTTCAACTCGAGATCGCTCGCGAGCACCGCGGAGCGCATCGTGCCGTAGCTCTCGCCAAACAGGTACTTGGGCGAATTCCAGCGGTTGAACCGGGTGAGGAAACGGTTGATGAACTGGGCGAAGGCACGGCCGTCCGAATCCACGCCCCAGTACATGCTGGGCTTGCCTGCACCGCCGTCCTTCTTGGGGATATGGCGGCTGAAGCCCGTGCTCGGCGCGTCGATGAACACCATATCGGTGGCATCGAGCAGGCTGTAGTCATTGTTCACCAGATGATAGGGCGGGTTCGCCGTGTGCGTATGGTCGCCTGTCAACACCCGTTCGGGACCGAAAGCGCCCATGTGCAGCCAGACCGACGAGGAACCGGGGCCGCCGTTGTAAAAGAAGGTAATCGGACGATCGGCGGGATTACGCACGCCGCGCTTCAGGTAGGCCACGTAGAACATGCTCTCGGTGGGCTGATCTTTCTTGTTCCGGAGGATGATCGTGCCGGCAACGGCATCGTAGCCGATGCGGTGTCCTTCCACCGTCACCGCACCGTGGGTGGTAGATTCCACCGGGCGGGTCAGGCTGGAGGCAGCCGGGGCGACAGGCTTGTGGCTACCGGCAAAAGCCGGCAGGGCAGGCAGGGTCAGGGTCAGTGCGGCCGCCATCATGACAGTGCGTTTCATGTTCAACTCTCCTTGCAGCTTGGCTTGGGCCGCGCACGTTCCAGGCACGGCGGATCGTTCATATCGGCCATTGATTTACGGGCGGCTGAGGGACGGGAATCCGCGTGCCCGCTGGGGCTGCCGCCGATGGTCGAGCGTCGTACCGTAATACAAACCGGGGACCGCCACAAGCGCCCACGCTGCCGTGGCGCGCGCTTTGCTATGCTTCAGTACACCGCCGTCCCGGATCACCGCCATGAAACGCCTGCTCCTAGCCTTCGTCGCCATTTGCGTCTGCGCCTCGGTGAAAGCCCAGCCGGCGCAACCACTGCAAGGCCTCGATGCCTACGTCCGTACCGTCATGGCGCAATGGAAGGTGCCGGGCCTCGCCGTCGCCATCGTCAAGAACGGCAAGGTGGTGTTCGCCCGCGGCTACGGGGTACGCGAACTCGGCAAGCCCGCGAAAGTCGACGCCAATACGCTGTTCGGCATCGCCTCCAACACCAAGGCCTTCACCGCTGCCGCACTCGGCAGCCTGGCCACGTCTGGCAAGGTCAAGCTGGACGCTCCGGTGATCGATTACCTGCCGCAATTCCGGCTGAAGAATTCGTATATCACCACCCACCTCACGGTGCGCGACATCCTCAGCCATCGCAGCGGCTACTGCGACCCGACGATGATGTGGCTCATCAACGATTTCACCAGTGCGCAGATCATCCACCAACTGCGCTACCAGAAGCAGAACTACGGGCTGCGCGCGCACTTCTGCTACAACAACACCATGTACCTCGTCGCCGGCGAGATCGTCCCGGCGGTCACCGGCGCGAGCTGGAACGAATATGTGCGCAAGCACTTCTTCATACCACTCGGCATGGACAACACCACGTCGCTCATGTCGGTGTACGAACATGACCGCGACACCGCCGTGCCGCATGGCAAGGTCGACGGCAAAGTGGTGCCGATCTCGCGCATGGACACCGACTCGATGGCACCGGTGGGCGGCATCAAGTCGAGCGTGGCCGACATCTCGCACTGGCTGATCATGCTGCTCGCCGACGGCCGCTACCATGGCCACAGCGTGCTCGACTCCGCCGTGATCAAGACCATGGAAACACCGCAGACCATCATCCCGGCCGGCGGCGAAATCGGCGTGTGGGCCCACGCGCAGACCCCGGACAGCCAGTTCCTCGACTACGGCCTGGGCTTCTTCGTGCAGACCTATGCCGGGCACAAATTCGTGTGGCATGCGGGTGACATCGACGGCATGGCCTCCGCCCTGGGCATGATCCCCAGCGAGCACCTGGGTATTGTCGCGCTCAGCAACATGAACCAGAACCGCGCGCCGGAGGCGATCATGATGCACGTTCTGGCGACCTACCTCGGCCAGCCGCCGCGCGATGTGAGCGGCGCGCTGCTGGCCATGAAGAAAAGGGAGGAGGATGCCGGCAAGAAGATGGACGCCGAGCTCACCGCCGCGCACGATCCTTCAGCCAAACCCTCGCTGCCGCTCGCGGATTACGCTGGCACCTATCACAACAATTTCTATGGCAACGTTAAAGTGGCATTCGACCACGGCAAGCTGAAGCTCGCCTTCGGCAATCCGCAATTCAGCGCGACGCTGATCCACTGGGCTCACGACACCTTCAAGGCGCCGTGGCGCGACCGCCTGTTCGGCGACGGCTACGTCACCTTCGATCTCGACGCCCTGGGCAAGGTCGAAGACCTGAAGCTCGCAGGCGTCGGCCAGCGCTTCGACCGCGTACCGCCGAAACCCGCATCCAAAAAATGAATGCGCCGCGTCGCGGCGCGACCTTCTCCCCTCAGCGAGGGGAGAAGGCGCAATAGCCCCCAACCCCGTCATTCCGGACGCGCAGCGATCCGGAACCCAGTCAGATAATTCGCGGTCGGGACGACCGCTCCTACACGAATGAATGAGTCCCCTCAGGGCCGCCGAGCACAGCAGTGCAGCGAGGTCCCAGGCCCCGCAGGGGGCGAGGCAGGACGCCGAAGCCTCGTCAGCCGGTACACGGATGTACCGTCTGGCGAGCCCTCGCTGTGCGATGCGCACAGGGGAGTCTGCGCAGCAGACCGGCCATGCGGGGTGCCCTTTCTTTGCGTGCCCAAAGAAAGGGACTCCCGCTGAAGGCGCAGACTTTCGCCGAAACGAAAGTCACTCCGCCGGGAGAGCCAAGAAACAATTATGCCGGCGGGATGCCGGCACTCCCACTCCTATCGTAGTAAGCTTTGGGCTATCCGCCAGGAGTTGCCGTCATGCCCCGCTTGATCCGTTCACTCTGCCTCACCCTCGCTGTGCTGGGCGCTACATTCGCTTTCGCCCGACCATCGCAGGCCAGCTTCACGATGGCGCAGGTGCTCGGCTACCCGTATCCGGTCACGCTCGTCGCCTCGAAGCAGGGCGGCCACATTGCCTGGGTGCTCGACGAACGCGGGGTACGCAATATCTGGGTTGCCACGGCACCCGGATTCGAGCCGCGGCAGGTCACCCACTACAAGGCAGACGACGGCCAGGAACTGACGCAACTGACGTTCTCCCCGGATGGCAACACTTTGGTTTACGTGCGCGGCGGCGACCACGACGCCAACTGGCCGCCGCCCGGCGGGCTCCAGCCCGATCCCGATTCCAGCCCGGTCCAGCCCCATGTCACCATCTGGGCCATAGCGCTCAAGAACGATACCGTCACCAAGGTCGCCGAGGGTGACGACCCGGCCATATCCAGCAACGACCGCCTCGCCTTCATCAAGGACCACCAGGCTTGGACCGCGAGCCTCGACGGCAAGGGCAAGCCCCAGAAACTGTTCTTCGACCACGGCAAGATCGGCTCCCTGCACTGGTCACCGGACGCCAAGCAACTCGCCTTCGTAACCGACCGCGGCGATCACTCTTTCATCGGCATCTTCACCTCCCTCAAGCAGCCCATCGAATACCTCGCCCCGTCCACCCATCGCGACCTGTGGCCCCACTGGTCGCCGGACGGCAAACGCATTGCCTTCGTGCGCCTGCATGGTGCTGGCGGTCCGCCGCGCCCTATCCTCAAGCTCACGCCCACCCCCTGGTCCATCCAGATCGCCAAGGTCGCGACCGGACAGGCCCATACCGTCTGGAAGAGCCCTGACACGCTCGACGGATCGTTCCCGGAAACGGCTGGTGAAGCCAACCTGCACTGGGCGGCGGGCGACAGGCTCGTCTTCCTCGACGACGTCGACGGCTGGCCACACCTCTATTCGATCCCGGCTGCGGGCGGCAAGCCGTTGCTGCTCACGCCGGGGCATTTCATGGTCGAGGACGTGACCGAGAGCCCGGACCGCAAGACCATCGTCTATAACGCGAACACCGGCACCACGCCGCACGACAACGGCCGCCGCCACCTGTTCCGTGTCGCGGCGGACGGTTCCGGCAAACCGGTGGCGCTTACCCGCGGCGACACGCTCGAATGGTTTCCGGCGGTGATCAGCAACGGCAAGGACCTCGCCTTCATCAGCGCCGGGCCGAAGCGTCCGCCTCTGGTCACCGTGGCCACGACCACGGGCGCCAATGCCCGCTTCCTCGACGCCGGCCAGGTACCGAAGGATTTCCCCACCGCCCAGCTCGTCGTCCCGCAGCCGGTCACGTTCAAGTCGCCGGACGGCTGGACGATCCACGGCCAGCTCTTCCAGCGCGTCGGCGGCCCGGAGAAGCCCGGCATCATCTTCGTGCACGGAGGTCCGCCGCGGCAGATGCTGCTCGGCTGGCATTACATGGACTACTACAGCAACTCCTACGCCGTGAACCAGTACCTCGCCAACCACGGCTTTACGGTGCTGTCGGTGAATTACCGGCTCGGCATCGGCTACGGCCACGCCTTCCACCACCCGAAACACTGGGGCCCGACCGGCGCCTCCGAATACCAGGACGTGCTCGCCGGCGCGAAGTACCTGCAGAAGATCAAGGGCGTGAACCCCAAGCGCATCGGCATCTGGGGCGGCTCCTACGGCGGCTACCTGACGGCGCTCGCGCTGGCCCGCAACTCCAACATCTTCAAGGCGGGCGTGGACATGCACGGCGTGCACGACTGGTCGAGCTTCATCGCCGACTGGTTCGGCAAGGCGAAGCAGCGCTACGAACAGGGCGACCGCAAGCAGGCGATGAAGGTCGCGTGGGAGTCCTCGCCGGACTCGTCCATCGCCACGTGGAAATCGCCCGTGCTCCTGATCCAGGGCGACGACGACCGCAACGTGCATTTCCACCAGATGGTGGACCTGGTGCAGCGCCTGCGCAAACACCACGTGCCGTTTGAGCAGATCGTGATCCCCAACGAGATCCACGGCTTCCTGCGCTACCACTCGTGGCTGGAGGCCGACACGGCCACCGGCAAGTACTTCCAGGCCCAGTTCTACAAAAACTGACACCCTACAGGCGGCTTATTGTGTAGGAGCGGACGCCTCGGCCGCGAACAGCCTCCGGTGGCACAGCCCCTTTCGCGACGGGGACCGTCGCTCCTACATGACCCCGTCATACCCACCGAGACCGCTGTAGGAG
>JBAUSV010000268.1:0-1606 GCA_049581885.1 Gammaproteobacteria bacterium
GCTGGAAGACGCCCACGAAGCCAAACCCGGACTGGCGAAAGATCTCGAGGTAGAGCGGCATGTCGGTCAGCCAGACGCCCTGCGCGAACGAGTTGTACATGTAGCGGCGGATGGTCGGAGGTTCGGCGAACCAGGCGTACTCGGAGCGGATGTTGGTCACGTAAAGGTCCAGTCGGCCGTCGTTGTCGTAGTCTCCGAAGGTCGCGTTCATGCCCGCGCCATAGGACAGCGTGTTGGAGGCCACGGTCACGTCTGTGAATGTACCGTCACCATTGTTCCTGTAGAGGGTGTTGCGGCCGAAATCGTTGACGACGTACAGATCGGGAAAGCCGTCGTCGTTGTAGTCCCCGAAGACGGTGCCCAGGCACAGTCCCGTCTCGCCGACGTGTGCCTGCTCGGTCACATTCGTGAACGTGCCGTCGCCGTTGTTCCGGTAGAGCTGGTTGGGCTCTCCGTTGCGAGCGTAGAAGGTCGTGGGGATGTCCTTGCGGGGATCGAGATACCGTCCAACGTACAGATCCAGCAAGCCGTCATTGTTGTAGTCCGCCCACGAGGCCACGGTCGTGCAGCAGTCCTCTCCGATCCCGGACTGGTTGGTGACGTCCGTGAAATGGCCGTCGCCGTCGTTGCGAAAGAGCTGGTTGTGGCGAAAGGTGCGCGAGACGAAACAGTCTTCGTCTCCGTCGTTGTCGTAGTCGGCAAAGACCGCGACGCTCACGCCGTCGAGTCCGGCCAGCCCGGCCTTTGCCGTTACATCCTCGAAGGTGCCGTCGCCTCGGTTACGGAAGAGTTTCGACTCGACGCCATCCGGGATGAACAGGTCGCAGGATCCATCCTTGTCATAGTCGACCGCGGTGATCCCTCCGGGGCCGTAGATGATCATGGCAAACTTGAGGTTGTCTTTCAGAAAAGCCGGATAGAACTGGTTCTCGAAATCGATGCCCGCTTCGTGGGCGACGTTGACGAACTGGGGTTGAGCGGAGACCAGACGGCCCCCCTCGACCAGTTCGGAACTCCGGATGCGAGGCTGGTCGCCGGGAACGAAGCGCATGCGGAAATACGCTCGATCGACGCCCGACCGGGCTTCTCCATGCGGTGTCCCCAGTACCTCGAAGCGGACCGTCGCCGTCCACTCCTGATCGGAATCCCACTCCTCGAGGCGATGCACATAGAGATGCACCTCCTCGATCTGATCGAAGGAGTGCAGATAGTCCAGCCACTCGGCGACCGCTCTTTCCTTGCCTACGGTCTGTTCCCCGGGCACGAAGTGGTACTCGCGCAGTTCGTCTTTCTGTCTGAACAGATCCAGCTTGTTCAGCCCCAGAATGGTTCCCGAGTAATGATCATCGAAAGCGGCCGCCAGGGCCGCGGCATCCTGTTGCTTGAGCTCCCCGGCCAACTCACCCAGGCGAAGACTGATGGTCTTGCCGGTCTGAAAGAACCGGAGCGAATCGGCATTGACCTTGCGGAGCACGAACACTCCGACAACCAGTGCCACGAGGGCCAGAACCGCAATTATTCCGAGTAGACGAAATCTCGACATCGATACTCCTTCGTCGGACCGGCACCCCGCCTGTCCGAAACCACCGGCTGAACGGCTATCGTG
>JBAUSV010000269.1:0-1960 GCA_049581885.1 Gammaproteobacteria bacterium
GCCCTTTGCATATGGGTATAACCCGGCATGATCACGTCCATATTCTTATCGGCGAGGGCAACCAGGGCAATCTGGTTCGTCTTGATCAGGGTCATCACCTGTTGAACGGCATCCCGGACATACATTCTCACATCAAGAGCAACCTGGTCGTTCCGGCTTCGGCCCGTATGGACCTTTTCACCGAGAGGCCCGATCTTGTCCACAAGGATCTCTTCCACCATGCTGTGAATATCCTCGTGGCCGTCGGTAAAGGAAAATTGTCCACGCTCCAGTTCCCTTCTGATCTGTGCCAGTGCCTCGATCATAACCACCGCTTCTTCTTCGGTAATGATCTCTTTTTTTGCCAGGACCCTGCAATGGGCAATGCTGCCGTCCACGTCGTAGGCGTGAAGCTTGTGATCAAAACCAATGGAAGAATTAAACCTGTTGACGAGCGCGTCCGTCTCCTGGGCAAATCGTCCGCCCCACATTTTTGCCGACATGATACGTTTTTCTCTCCTTGTTATCGATCCTGTTGTAAAAGACGCTGGATCTTCAGTCTCAATCCGTTCAGGCGGATAAATCCCTCGGCATCCTGCTGATTGTAGACCTCATCCCCCTCAAATGTGGCAAAGCCCGAATGATACAGAGAGGAAGGAGATTTTCTTCCCACAACCGTACAATTGCCCTTGTAGAGTTTCAGACGCACAACCCCGTTCACGTTCTTCTGACTCTCATCAACCAGGGTTTGGAGCATTTCTCTTTCCGGCGCGAACCAGTATCCATTATAGAGCATGTCGGTGTATCTCGGAATGAGCCCGTCCCGAAGATGCATGACCTCGCGATCCATGGTAATGGATTCCATGGCAATATGGGCCACTCTCAGGATGGTTCCTCCGGGTGTTTCGTAAACCCCGCGCGATTTCATGCCCACATAGCGATTTTCCACCATATCCACCCGGCCGATACCGTTTTCGCCTCCAAGTTTATTGAGGCAGGCCAACAGTTTCGCGGGGGTCATGGGCTCGCCATCCACCGAAACGGGGTCTCCCTTTTCATACCCGATCTCAACGTACGTAGCCTTATCAGGGGCTTCCTGGGGCGAGACCGTCAGCACGAACATCTCTTCGGGAGGTTCTCGCCAAGTGTCCTCCAGGATTCCCCCTTCGAAACTGATGTGCAGGAGATTGCGGTCGCTGGAATAGGGTTTTTCCTTGGTCACGGGTACGGGAATGTCCCTGGAACGAGCATATTCCATAAGATCTTCCCTGCCTCTAAAATCCCAGGTCCTCCAGGGCGCTATAATCTTCAACTCGGGATTCAGAGCCATGTAGGCCAACTCAAACCGCACCTGATCATTCCCTTTTCCGGTAGCGCCGTGACTGACGGCGTCGGCGCCCGTTTTTCTTGCCGCCTCCACCTGGCCGCGGGCGATCAGCGGTCTTGCAAGGGATGTTCCCAGCAGATAGGTCGATTCATAAATGGCGTTCCCTCTGAGGGCGGGCCAGACGAAATTGCCTACAAAGTCTTCGGTCAGATCGTCAATCACCACTTCGTCGGCCCCGGTTTTCAAGGCCTTTTCCTTGATGCCGTCCAGGTCTTCCCCCTGGCCCAGATCGGCCGCATAGGCCACCACGGGACACTGATAGGTCTCTTTCAACCATTTCAGGATAACCGATGTATCCAAGCCACCCGAATAAGCCAATACAATTTTATTGATCTTGTCGTTCAATTTTCATCTCCCTTATTACTCATTCCGGCGAATATCCGGTCAAGGGCATCCACCAGCAGGTCTATGTCATCTTTTTGAATGATCAGGGGAGGCACGAAACGCAGGACCGTTTCATGGGCGGCCACAATCAGAAACCCTTCCTTGCGGCACGCCTCCACCACCGGCGCCGCCGAGGCCTCCAGCTCCACACCCACGATGAGACCGGTGCCCCGGACATCCCTGATAAAGGAATATTTCCCCGCGAGGGTT
>JBAUSV010000270.1:0-1976 GCA_049581885.1 Gammaproteobacteria bacterium
CCCAACGGAGAGGCAAAAAATATAGGTCAAGAAGTCCCGCGATGGCCCGAATCCCGGGACCGACATCGGCACGGCCGGCCAACACCTCCAACCCCACATCGAGATGGCGGGACACCTCTCTGTCGTACCCCTTGATTTGCGAACCTTCCAGAGCGGCCTTATGTATTTCGCTGTCAAAGAGGAGTCGCGTCCCCGTACCAAGCGCCCGGTTGATCATCCTCAGTCCCGGTCTCGCCAGATCAGCCACATTACGAATCTTCCCGGGGTTTCCCTTCGGCACAAGAAGACCTTGCTCCCGTTTGCAGAAATTGACGATTCCGGGCATCTGTTCCATTTCATTTTCCGCAAACCCGAAGTTGTACTCCTCGCCATTACCCTGAAGAAGATGACTGGAGGCGATATGGCAATTTCCTTTTCTGAGCGCACGAATCCCCCCCAGGCTCCCCAGGTTCCCGAAAACGACGACGGGATCTTCAAAACTCCGGTTAAACAGAGACATGGCCTTGTCCAGAAGGACATCATTGCTTCCACAGATAATGAGAAGATCATGGTGAGGCGGGAGGGATTCCTCCCGTTTAGGATAGTTTAGCGTGCGATTTTCCAGCCACTGTTCCACAAGGTGTTTGGGAAAGAGCCATTTTCCGGTCGCCTTCGTGCCAGGCAGATCTTTTTCCGCCACGAGTGTATAAACCATTTTCTCGTTGATCTTCAAGAATTGTGAAACTTCCTTTGTTGTAAGAAAGACCTTAAGTGCCATTTCATTCATCCCCGCTTCCATCTCTTCAGCCCGACTTTTTTCGGGATCGTTTCTGATAGGTTCGAACCGCCTTGTTATGTTCACTCAGGGTTTTTGAGAAGTGATGAGTGCCGTCATTCCTGGATACAAAAAAGAGGAAATCGGTATGGGCCGGATAAAGAACCGCCCGAATGGAATCGATCCCCGGATTGGCAATGGGACCCGCCGGGAGCCCTCTTTCCGTATAGGTGTTATAAGGTCCCGGCCGGTTTAAGTCCTTCCTCGTGAGATTTCCGTTAAAATTCTCTATTCCGTAGATGACCGTGGGGTCGCTTTCAAGCCGCATCCCCTTTTTCAAGCGATTTAAAAAAACGCTTGCAATAACAGGTCGTTCCTCAGCGCTTCCGGTCTCCTTTTCAATGATGGATGCCAGTGTAATAATTTCGTTCATGGTCATCCCCGATGCTTCCACCTTTTCCCTGTACGGTTCCGTCTTTTCCCTGAAGCGTTCCACCATCATCCGGACGATGTCCACGGGAGAAAGCCCCCGGCCGAATTTGTATGTATCGGGGAACAGGTATCCCTCAAGGTCCGTGACCCGCATATTCCCGTCCTTGCCCGGAGGCGAGGCATGGACCGAGGCCAGGAACGCCTCCTCGTCGCACAAGCCCTTTTCATGAAGGAGTTCGGCTATCTGCCGCACGGTGAACCCTTCGGGGATGGTCACGGAATAGGTCAGGATATTCCCCCTTGTCAGCCTTTCCAGGATCTCCATAGGGGTCATATGGCTGTTCAGACTGTATTCCCCGGCCTTCACCTTTCTATCATACCCATGCAGCTTCCCCCAGACGATCATGGGAAAACCGGCCTTGACGATGCCGAATCTTTCGAGGTTTGTCGCCACCTCCTTCAGGGTGGATCCTTCTTTCACAATAAAAAGCTGATCTTCTCCCATCTCCTTTTTCGGAGTCAGAAGAACGTTCGCGAACCAGGCACTAAAAAGTCCCACAAACAGGAACAGGATAAGGACCACCACGATTAGAATTCTTTTTGCCGACCCGCCCGTCAACATATCCCCTCCCGACAAGGCCTATTTTCCCAACAAGGCAAACAGGCGAACAAAAAATTGCGGCGGACAGGCAAACCAATGGACCCCATTTGGCCTCACATTGCCTTTAAAAGCTGGTTGGCGCAGGTGAGCATGGGATCCCATACCGGCCCGAAGGGGGGGGCATAGGCC
>JBAUSV010000271.1:0-1997 GCA_049581885.1 Gammaproteobacteria bacterium
AGCTCGGCTTCTCCAAGGAGCACCGGGATCTGAACGTGCGGCGCATCGGTTTCGTGGCCAGCGAGATCACCAAGAACGGGGGCGTGGCCATCTGCGCGCCCATCGCGCCCTATGCCGCCACCCGCGAGGCGGTGCGGGACATGATCGAGCAGCACGGTGCGTTCATCGAGATCCACGTGGCCACGCCTTTGGATGTGTGCGAGTCCCGTGACCGCAAGGGGCTTTATGCGAAGGCGCGCCAAGGTCTGATTCCCGAGTTCACGGGAATCAGTGACCCCTATGAAGCCCCTGCACGTCCGGAGATGCGCATTGATACGTCGCAGATGAGTCCCATGGAAGCCGCTCAGGACATCTTCCTCTTCCTGCTGCGCGAAGGTTACCTGGACACCTCCGACGGCGTGCTGACGGAAAGACCTGCCCGCTAGCCATGATTCTGCAATTCCTGTAACGGATATCTGCCACGATGCACGAAGCCACAAACGACAAGGGCGAACTATGCGAGCGCTGGTGACAGGCGGCGCCGGCTTTATCGGCTCTCATATCGTGGATCGCCTGCTCGCGGACGGCCATGAAGTGCGCGTGCTGGACGACTTCTCGACCGGTAAGGAATCGAATCTGCCTGATGATGCCCGTCTGCATGTCATTCGTGGCGATGTGGGCGATTTCGACACCGTGGCATCCGCTGTGGCAGGCGTTGACTGGGTTTTCCACGAAGCGGCTGTGGCCTCCGTGCCTAAGACGTTGGAGGACCCGCTCGGCAGTCATCGGACCAACTACGTAGGTACGCTTAATGTGCTCGAAGCATCGCGCCGGGCGGATGTAAAGCGGGTCATGTTCGCGGCTTCTGCAGCGGCCTACGGTGACGAGGCAACGCCTCCTCATAGAGAGGACATGCCAGTCAATCCGCTTTCGCCCTATGCAGTGGATAAGGTGGCGTCGGAGCATATCTGTAGCGTGTACCACCGGCTATATGGACTCGAAACGGTCTGTCTTCGCTATTTCAATGTCTTTGGGCCTAGGCAAGACCCTTCGTCTCCCTATTCGGGCGTGATCTCCATATTTGCTGAGTGCCTAAAGGAAGGGAGGCGACCTACCATCTACGGCGACGGTAAGCAGACTCGGGACTTTGTGTGTGTTGGCGATGTTGTGGATGCGAATATGAAGGCTGCAATTACCCCCGGCATTGACGGCCGGCTTTTCAATATTGGCACGGGCCAGGCTATCACCCTTAACCGCTTGCTTGTGGCTATCGAGAACGTGTGGGGGGCGGGCAGTGAACCAGCTTACGAGGAGCCTAGAATCGGGGATATTCGAGATTCCGCAGCTGATGTTAGTCGGGCCGCTGCAGAACTCGGGTGGTCCGCCAAGATAGGCCTTGAAGCAGGGTTGCGTATCTTGCTGGCCAGTGCCCCGGCATCGGGGTAACGCCGCGATCGTAGATGCTTTATCCTCAGTGGTCCTTCCTTTGTTGGTGGTTTCGCGACTTACCAGATGAGCACCAACCAGAAAGCACTGCTTGTGATCTGTTCGTTGGGCGTGGGGTTACGCAATTATCCCTGGGTGAATTCGCTCTCGGCGGCTTTTCGCTTGCCTTCGTAAGCTTCCCCGTCAAGTAGACAGTTCTAAAGTAGAGTTTTCGGCCTTTCGGGTTGCATAGACGCGGGGCGGCAGACCAACCCAGATTGGGACCACCGCCAAACCAAAGTGCGAAAGATTCCGGACACTACCTCCGATCTTTGGCCAACTCCGGTCGGTCGTCCCGCGTCACACGCGGTTCGCTCATGGCCGGCTCTCGGTTTGCACTCTTGTTACTGGAAAACCGTAGCGTTCGAAGACCTCCAGTTTCCCTTCATCAGATTTTGGACTATTTGGATGGAATATATGAATATCATCTAAAGGTAACTCCATGAACATATGCCGCCGAAACAATGCCTGCGGTAATGCCCTTGCAATTAGGGTTCCTTGGCTGCTTATTCCTCTCACGGGTGTGTAAATAC
>JBAUSV010000272.1:0-2030 GCA_049581885.1 Gammaproteobacteria bacterium
CGTCTGGGCTGTCGGCACTTCGGGTGCGGTAGAGCAGGATCTGTACGCGCAGGATTTGCGTGGATCGATGGCGCTGGTGCTGGGCGCCGAGGGGGCGGGTTTACGCCGCCTCACGGCCGAGGCCTGCGATGTGCTGGTGCGAATACCGATCAGCTCCGCGATGGAGAGTCTGAATGTTTCAGTGGCCGCCGGGGTTTGTCTGTTCGAGGCGGTGCGGCAGCGGCGGGCTTGATTCGGGTTTGTTCGTTAAGGGCACGGATCGTCCGCTGTTGGCTTCAATCCAGGGCCGATGCCTCCAAGCGTGCCTATATTGGCGGCTGAAGAAAGTCGTTTGCCCGCCCGCATCCACGGGTGGGCAAGGTTCAAATGTCTTCGACGCGCGAAACGGGGCCGCCGACGCGGCTTAGCCCCCTTTTGAATGGGAGACGGGGTGGTTGATTGTCCGTCGGTAACCCCGTAGAATCACGCGCCTTTTACCGGGCAATCGGTGTGTCCATCGATCGCCCTCTCCTTGTCTCACCGCCTGGTGGCGGGAGGCTTACTATCCGAAAGGAGTTTTCAACGTGCGTCACTACGAAGTGGTGTTTCTGGTCCACCCTGACCAGAGCGAACAGGTGCCGGCCATGGTCGAGCGCTACCGCAGCATGATCGAAGGCGATGGCGGCAAGGTGCATCGTCTGGAAGACTGGGGGCGCCGTCAGTTGGCTTACCCGATCAACAAGATGCACAAGGCGCACTACGTGCTCATGAACATCGAGTGCGGCGAGCCTGCTTTGGAAGAACTGGAAACGGCGTTCCGTTTCAATGACGCGGTGCTGCGCAACATGATCATGCGCACGAAGAAGGCGGAGACCGAGCCTTCCCCGCTGGCCAAGTCCAAGGATGAAGGCGACAGCAGCGAGTCCAGCGGCGAGCGCCGCGGCGGACAGCGCTCCGAGGGCTCTTCGGACGGCGACGCTTCGACCGAGACTTCCTCGGACAGCGCTGCAAAGTCCGAGGAAGAGTGAACACCATCCGGTCATTTCAGAGGTAAATCATCATGTCTCGTTTCTTTCGTCGCCGCCGTTACTGCCGTTTCACCGCCGAAGGCGTTGAGCAGATCGACTATAAGGATCTCGCCACGCTCAAGGGTTACATCACCGAGACCGGCAAGATCGTGCCCAGCCGGGTGACCGGTACCAGCGCCCGCTATCAGCGTCAGCTGGCTCAGGCCGTCAAGCGCGCCCGCTTTCTCGCGCTGCTGCCATACACCGATCAGCACTAAGTTGCCGAGCCCGGTTCAGCGGGCGTAAGCGCCATGCGCAAGATAGCGGCCTTCATCATGGCTGGACGGCTGCAGGCAGTGACTGTCGCCGTCCTCTTGGCCATTCTGAGTGTGGTGGCGCCGCCGTTGACATTGCTCAGCGGTTCCGTCGTCGCCTTGGTGGCGCTGCGCAAGGGCGGCACGCAGGCGCTGCTGGTGATCGGTTGGGGCACGGCGTTGCTGGGCTTGTTGTCGCTGGGCGTGTTCCGGCAGTTCCAGTTGGGTTTGGTCTACGGTTTGGTGCAGTGGTTGCCGGTGCTGGCGTTCGCGTTGTTGTTGCGGCGTACGGTTTCCTGGGCGCTTGTGATGCAGGCGCTAGGAATGGTCGGAGTGGCAGGGGTGCTGGCCGCGCATGTGTTGTATCCGGACATCGCGCAGTTCTGGCAGAGCGTGCTGCAGGTGTCGCTGCAGGACACGCTGCAGCGCGTCGGAATGAACGCAAAGCAGGCGTCCGGGGCGATCCAGCATATGGCACAGTATTTCACCGGGATCTTCGCCATTTCGCTCGCGCTGAGCATCAGTTTAAGCCTGATGCTCGGTCGGACCTGGCAGGCGATGTTGTACAACCCTGGCGGGTTCCGCGAGGAGTTTACGCATTGGCGCATGAGTTCGGTGTTGGCCGGTGCGATGCTGGCGGTGGCAGCCCTGGCGCTGCTGCTGCACAAGGCGCTGCTGGTGGAGCTGATGATCGTGGGCCTGGTGCCTTTTCTGATGCAGGCGCTGGGGC
>JBAUSV010000273.1:0-2132 GCA_049581885.1 Gammaproteobacteria bacterium
ATTGTACTGGTTGATAGGGGAGGGCCGATACGCCTGGGCATGCTTTCGGGGGCGGTTTTGGCGATTCTGGTTGGGCGCTCCTGTAAGCGATATGATTTTCATGCTTGGTGCCGCTGGGTCACGGAAGTCGGTTAGTCTTGAGATTACCGGTCTGGGTAAGCTTGAGCGGATCCGCTAACATGACCAAGTTAGCTGGGCAGGACTTTGCTCTTACACTGTAAGTTGCCTTAGCTTGATGGGTGGAGACTTGGCTGGTGGGGCTGCTGGTCCCGCTGGAAGGATGTCCGTATCTCGGGCAAGCGTCGCAGGTATACCCCGGAGTTTCGGGAGCAGCCTAGCGCCTGCGTGGTGAAAATGCCGAATTGCGTTTGGAGCGTGAGGGTCTGAAAAGCCCCAGTCTACTTCGTCTCCGAACGCACCCGATAGAAACCTACCGAGTGAGGCGAAGAAGGCAACATACGCCGTTAAGCGGATGTGTGGGCTGCTGGAAGTGTCAAGCTCAGGCTTTACAAGTGGCGTCACACGGTCCGCCGTCGCCGATCAGACAAGGCGCCTTGAGCCGGCGAAATTTTCCACGAGATCGGCGGCTTTAGCGACGCTTTCGGCGGGTGTGCTGATGCGGGTGGCGAGCTCGCGGGCTCGGGTGGCGCATTCCGGGGCGAGGATCCGACGCAGGTCCGCGGCCAGTGATTCGCGGGTAGTGGCCGAAAAGCGCCGCGAGGCGCCCACTTTCAATCGTTTGAACTGAGCCCCCCAGATCGGCTGGTCGGGCATCGTCCACAGGATCAGCGTGGGAACTCCGGCGCGCAGGCTTGCGGCCGTGGTGCCCGCGCCACCGTGGTGGACGACCGCGCGGCAGGCAGGAAAGACCGCCGCATAATTCACCGCCCCCACCACCTTGACATGGTCAAAATGTGGGACGTCACTGAAGTCGGTTCCGCCGGAGCAAATCAACGCCCGCTCGCCTAACTGTGCACAGGCCGCGCCGATCATCTCGACCGTGTCGGCCGGAGATTCGATCGGGAAACTGCCAAAGCCGAAGAAAATCGGTGGTGTGCCCGCGGCAATCCATGACGTGACCTCGTCATCAGCCTCCGTCGGCAACTCGAGCGTCAGCGGGCCGACGAAGGGCCGTCGGCCATTCCATTTCGCCCATTCGGTTGCCAGCCCCGGGAAGCACACTTCGTCGTAGGCCTGGATTTCCAACGATCCACGTTCGGCGAACCGTTGCGGCGAGGGGCCTGTTGCCTTCGGCAGGCCTAGTTCACGGCGCTGCGCATCCTCGAGCTTTTTCGTCAGGAGGCGCCAAGACAGCCACCCCAACATCGTCATGCCGGAGCGCATCAACGGCGACGGCAGGTTCCCAAGGAGTTGCCCATTGGGCCGGATGGGAAAGAAATGCAGCGTGGCCAACGGAATGTCGTAATACTCCGCGACATTGGCGGCACCCTGCTCGAAATTCAGGCCGGTTAATAACAGGTCGGCCCCATCTGCCAGCGACAACAGTGCCGTGGTCATGTGCGCCCACAACTCGGCTACGGGCTCCCAAACTCCGCGCCACGACCTGCTCAGATCGTGAATCTTCCAGAAGTTGTGGAAGAGCAACGTCCAGAACTCCCGGTTTGCGTCCAGACCCTCCCGCGTGTCGAGCCCGTAGGCGACCGTTGCAAGCCCAGTCGACTCGACGAAGCCAACCAGGTTGGGCGGGACAGCTACGCGAACTTCGTGCCCTCTGCGCTGCAGTTCACGGGCGACCGCGACGGAGGGCTCGATGTCGCCGCGAGTCCCAAAGCTCGCCACAGCAATTCTCATAACGGATCCTAGCCTTTCACTTCCCGTGCGCGAGGCTACGGTACCAGGTATCGTTATGCTTGGCAGTGAGTATCTTTCGCGCTTTCCGTGTGCTAGAAACTGCCGCGCCATTACGATTCCCGCGTGCCCTGGCTCAGTTTTCGGGTTACTATGGCAACCGCCTTTTCGGCGCCAGTTCTGAGGATCGACCCGTCAAGCTTTTACAGTTCGCGAGATCGTGGACACCACCCGCGAGCCGTTTGGAGGTTATGAGGGGGACCCGTTTGGTGGTCCAGTCGTTATGCGACTTGGGGTTGGTGGGTCCTGGTCCACTGTAGAGC
>JBAUSV010000274.1:0-2724 GCA_049581885.1 Gammaproteobacteria bacterium
CCCGCGAGCCCCCCGGCCTGGGCGCGGCGGTCGATCTCGGCCAGTTCGTGGGCGCCGTAAAGCGTCTGGGGTAGCGGCTCCATGCGATCATTATAGGGTGAGCATCCTATATAAATCCGCTGCACAAACGCTGAATTCGCAGGCGCTGGCAGACGTGCGCGAGCGGCTCGAAATCTGGGCAAAAGAGCTGGGCTTCGATGCGCTGGGCGTGGCCGACGCCGAACTGAGCCGGCCCGAACAGCAACTGCAGGCGTGGCTCGATGCCGGCCACCATGGCGAGATGACGTGGATGCAGGCGCACGGACGCAAACGCTCGCACCCGGAGGAGTTGGTGCCCGGCACGGTGCGCGTGGTCACGGTGCGCATGAATTATCTGTCCACCACCCAGGGCGAAGCGCTGAGCAATCTGGCCGACCCCGAACGTGCCTACATTGCGCGCTATGCGCTGGGACGCGATTATCACAAGCTGATCCGCAAGCGCCTGCAGCGCCTGGCGACACGGCTCGAGGAACACGTCGGCCCCACCGGTTACCGCGTGTTCTGCGACAGCGCCCCGGTGCTGGAAAAGCCGCTGGCCGCCAAGGCGGGCCTGGGCTGGGTGGGCAAGCACTCGCTGGTGCTGGATCGCACCGCCGGTTCGTGGTTTTTCCTGGGCGAGATCTACACCGACCTGCCGCTGCCCGTGGACGCACCCACCAGCGCGCACTGCGGAAGCTGCACCCGCTGCATCGATGTATGCCCCACGCAGGCCATCGTGGCGCCCTACCAACTGGACGCAAGGCGCTGCATCGCCTACCTCACCATCGAGCACACCGGCCCGATTCCCGAGCCGCTGCGCCCGCTCATCGGCAACCGCGTGTTCGGCTGCGACGACTGCCAACTGGTGTGCCCCTGGAACCGGCACGCACAGCGTTCCAGAGAGGCAGCGTTCCTGCCGCGCGAAGCCCTGCGCGCCCCGCAACTTGTCGATCTGTTTGCCTGGAGCGAGCAACGGTTTCTGAACGAAACCGAGGGCAATCCGTTGCGCCGCGTGGGCTACACCGGATTTCTGCGCAACGTGGCCGTCGCTCTGGGCAATGCGCCCCGTTCCGCCAAAGTATGCTCGGCCCTCGCCCGGCGCCGCGGGGATGCTAGCGAGCTGGTGCGTGAACACGTACACTGGGCGCTCAAAAGACAAATGCCCTAGCGAACTTCTGATCTATTCCTACGCTGTCGCGCCGGAGTCTTTGCGCGCGACTGGCAAGTGTAATGAGGAGTGTAGTTTGCTCATTGCAAATGAACGACGAGCGACAAAGCCCGGAGCGAAATCCGCCCCATCCCTTCGGGTTACGCGGTATTTCGAGATCGATTCTAATGAATAAACCCTTTCCGCGCGCCACTTTCATCCGCATGAAACCTAAAAATCCGGGGACTGAAGAGCACATGTTCGCCCTTTCCGTGAGCGGCGAACAGACCGTGGCACGGGTGCGCCTGGCTCTGGTCCTCTGCCTCTTCGCCATACCCATTTTCCAGTTCTTGCATACCGGGGCGGTCAACCTCGAACTGCTGACAAGTATCAGCGTAGCGTGTATGGCGTTGATTGTGGCCGGCGTTTTTTACCTGTTGGCACTCAACACTCGCTTCCACCCGTGGCTGTCTTACGTGACCAGCGCGAGCGACGTCACGCTCGTCTCCGTTGTGCTGATCACTTTTTTGGCATTCAACAATCCGCTGATTGCGGCCAACAGCAGCGTATTGTGGGCGCTCTATCTGCTGGCGATCGGCATGAGCGCACTGCGCCCCCGCCGCGGCATCGTGGTCATGGTGACCCTGATCGCCATCGGCGAATACTTCGCCATCGCGCTCGGTGCCGATCTGCGTTGGCACTTCGCGAAGCACGGTTTGGCCACTACAGGCTATGGCTATTTCGACTGGTTGTCACAGATCAGCCGCATGGTTCTGATAGGGGCGGCCGGCGTGCTGGCCTCGGTGCTGGTGAAACGCATCTCCTATTTCAGCCGCCTGGCTGGAACCGACAGCCTGACCGGTGCTTTTAACCGCACCTACTTCAGCATGCGTCTTGGCGAGGAAGTGCGACGGGCACACCGTTATCGGCATCCCCTGACGCTGGCGCTCGTGGACATCGATCACTTCAAGACCATCAACGATACGTTCGGTCACGATTTCGGCGACAAGGTTCTGATCCTGATAACAATGCGTTTGAAGCAAGGGTTGCGTGCAAGCGACCTCCTGTTCCGGTATGGCGGTGACGAATTGGCGATATTGATGCCCGAAACATCGGCGCAGAATGCTCACCAGGTGCTGGCACGCATCGTCGAGGCCGTGCGCAAGACGCGATTGAAAAACCACCCGCTCACGGTTTCCGTCGGGGCCGCTACCTGGCCTGACGATGCCCGCAACGGCACAGCGCTGGTCCAGATCGCCGACGAAAACCTGTATGCGGCAAAAAGCAGTGGCCGCGGCCGCATCATGAGCGCTACCACGCCCGAGGTGCCCGTTGAAAACCTGTGAATTACTCGGAGCTTCGCTGAACTCCGACAAGGCCCGTACGCTCAATGGGCGTGTGTCGTCCGCTCGGAATGCTAACCTAAACCCTGCCATTCGATAATACGGTTATTGAACGCTTTGCCTACCTGGGCCTATTTTCCGATTCTCGCCGGCCTGATCCTGGGTTCGGGCTTTTTCTCCGCCTCCGAAACCGCGCTGATGCGCCTTGGGCGGTAC